>DAIDKH010000043.1 GCA_027450145.1 Chthonomonadaceae bacterium
TATTGCTACCGTAAGCGCTGGTCTACATGGGTTACCAGTCGCACTGGTCAACGATTGGCTGGCATACGCTCTAACCCCAGAGCAATACAAATCTGGGCGGTATGAGGCTGGAATGTCGTTCTACGGTCCAGATCTTGGTCCCCTTTTACTTGCCCAATTGAAACACGCGTTGGTAAGCGAAGTTCACAGGCGTCAATAGCTGGCTCCTATCTCAACAAACCTGCTCTCCCCGCTATATTGTTCCTCTTATTGTAGGGTGCTTTTAACTTTCTGGCCCCGTGAAGGATTTTTCGGGTCACGCGGATAACTCACCCCTAAAGCGCATTCGGCTAATTGCCATCGCCCCGGAGGATATCTATGATTCGCAATGCTGCCTTTTTAGCAATGATCATTGCCGTTAGTCCCTTAAGATGGGCAGGGGCGCAAACAATAAAGATTTACGTCTCTCCAAAGGGCCGAAGCAATTGGAGCGGACGAGTCGAGTATCCTACGGATCACGGAAAGAATGGCCCCGTGGCTACGTTGGAAGCGGCTCGCGATGCAATTGCTGCAATTCGTCAGCTTAAGAAGAGCACGGCGACAGCGCAGTTTATTGTGGAAATAGAGCCCGGAACCTATCAGCTAAACCGTTCGCTGACCCTTGGGCCAGGTGACGGTGGTGGCGGCAACCAACCTGTAATCTACCGGGCGTTGCGCCCTGGCACGGTGATAATTACTGGTGGGCCATCAGCTATTAGGTGGCACCACCGACTGCCTGCGGAAGCCACTACTCTATTTTCCTCGTTGGCCCTGCCTCATCTCATAGCGTGTAGTCTTGCCGAAAGTGGTGTTCAATCACCAGGTGAGTTGGCCCACAGGGGGTTTGGGGCCGCAACACCGGTTGTTCCTACTGAGCTCTTCTATGGTGGACGTAGGATGACGCTCGCTAGGTGGCCAGCTCGGGGATACATGCAAACCGCTTCACCAGTGACGCTAAAGTCGTTTGGATTTCGCGGACCCGTGCCACCGGGGATCACGAATGACCACGACGTGTGGGTCCACGGTTATTGGGACTTTGATTGGGCAGATACCTACGACGAGGTTCATTCGGTAGACACTCAGTCGCAAGTCGTTCATACAACAGGAACAGTTAGCGCGTACCCATACAAGGCCGATAGAAGGTTCTATTTTCTTAACGTACCGAGCGCATTAGTTGGGCATGATCAGTACTATATTGACAGAACTTCGAACACTCTCTATTTCTGGCCACCACACGGCTTCAGAGCCAGTAATTGCACTCTGTCGAATATGACGCAGCCACTTATTTCCATAACTGGCACGAAGAATCTCGAGGTCTCTGGTTGCACATTTGAGGCGGATCGAGGTGAAGGCATTCTTGTAAATGACGGTGGAAGCGTGGTTTTTAAGAACTGTATCATACGCGACATGGGACTAAATGGTATCGATTTTAACAACTGTACTGACAGCGGGGTCAACGGTTGTCAGGTTTACGACGTGGGTGATGCCGGCGTGGGACTCTTTTGTGGAGATAGGGCAACGCTTGTTCCTGCAAAGTGCTTTGTACGTAACTGTGCAATTCATGACTACGCTCAGTGGGACTTTACCTATCATCCCGGGGTCATGATAGGGGGTGTTGGAAACATCGTTGAGCACAACGACATTTACAATAGCCCACATCAGGCGATTCTATTTAACGGTAACAATCACCTAATCCAATATAACAATATTCATAATGTCTGTACAGAAACCGGAGACGCTGGTGCTGTGTATGATGGGCGGGACCTTACTCAGCGGGGTACGGTTATTCGGTACAACTATTTTCATGACATTGTGCCTACACTGCATACACCAGGCAACTATGATGACGTAATGTCGGTCTATTTGGACGATTGCCTGTGCGGTACGACGATTGAGTATAACATTTTCGATAATGCGGGGCATAGCATAATGGTAGGGGGCGGAAGAGACAACATAGTAAAGGGTAATCTCTTCATCAATTGTCATCCGTGCATTTCTGTAGATGCCAGGGGGCTAGGGTGGGCAAAGGATTGGTACGCTTCCCCAAACGGAATAATGCTTCGCAGGCTTAACCGCGTGCATTATAACCAGCCTCCGTACAGCACACAGTATCCTCATCTCGCGAATATTCTACAGGACGATCCACAGGCACCAAAGTACAATGTTATTGCTGGTAACCTTTCCATCGGCAGCAGTTGGCTAGTTGCGGATGGTCTGCCGAAGGGGGCAGTAGCAACTGACAACAATCAGCAGTTTGGTACTTTATCCGCTGCTGGTATTAATCGTGATACATATGCGGTAATTCCTAACAGCCCAGCGGCAGCGATGGGTTTTAAGTCCCTTCCGATCGCAGAGATGGGCGTAATAAATGCGCGGCACCATTAGGGGCCACTTCGAGCGGCTGTTAGATTTACAGCAACCAGGGGGCTGAAATGTTGCAAGCCGGCCGCAAGTATGTGGTGTTAGCAATCCTGGTGGTAGCGCTTAGTGGATGCCGTCTTGGGTTAGGCAGTTTACATAGGAAGCTCGGGGCCAACAATGTATCTAATCGCGAACTTGATGGAATGCACGTGCCAGAGCTACCTAACCCGGCCGTGTTTGTGCCTACGCCGCCGGTTAAGTTCGTAAACTCTTCTAATCCGTCGCCGAGTCCGGCACTTACCGGCGTTCATGGTTTCATCGTATGTATGCCAATAGTATCGATGGGACTAACGCGTGACGATGAGGCACTCGCAAACGCGTGCGCTTTGTGGCTTAAGCTTCAGGTGGAGGGATCACCCGCTGCGGGCGGTACTCAAAATTGGAACACGATCTTTCGTGCTGGTGCAGAGCAGGACCAGCCGAATGGCGTTATAGCGATACGGGGTTTGAGGCAATTAGGCCGTGCAACCGGCATAAGCCATGGCATAGTCACGCGACTAACCGGCAACCCGGGCAGTCTGGTGTTTTCGGCCCAGATATATAGCCTCAATAGTGGCAAGCCGGTTAGTACTGCCATGGCGATCGGCACTTCTCAAAGTGCAATTGTACACTCTCTACCTTTGTTGGCGAGGCAACTTGCCGATAAACTAGATTGCAAATGGAGCTCGTCGTTAACGCCTGTGGTAGTATCGCCATTGAGCAGGTTCAAGGCTCTTGGGAGGCTACCGTTCCGATTCGACCCGCGTGCCTACAGCGCACTGCTGCCGAGCCTGCTGCCCGGTGCTGAGCGCGATCCTCTAGCAGCCGTACTGCTGCTAGCAGACTCGGGTTCGGCTCGCCACCTACCCCAACTGCGCGGTGTTGCACTGCGGTTGCGTGAACTGGATCCACAGAATCAGTTTACAGTACAGTTACTAAGCAGGCTGACGTGGGGATTTGCCCTCCGTGAAGTTGCGACAGCAGCTCTAATAAAGCGGCACAGGCACGGTAACTGGCTGATGGGCGCTGTACTTGCACGAGATTATTCGCATTTTTGTAAAGATAGCAGGTTTGCCACGGCAGCCTCGTTGCCTCTCGTGCTCGCCTCAAATCTAGTTCACGACTCACCAACGTCACCCTCCGCCTATCGCCTCGCTGGGATGGTCTGCTCGCGTGCAGCCGAGAATCTCGTTGCACGTACAGAGAATCCATCCTCTTGGGAAGCTATACGGAATAAGGTCGAGAAGCTTAGGCATGAGGCGTACAAATTCAGTTTCAAAGCCGTGCGCCTTGACCCTGACTACGTAGCAGGTTGGCGGCAGCTTATATCTGCCGCGATTCTGGATAGTCATTTCAAAGTAGCTGCCCATGGAGTGGATCGGGCCGAGCAGCTTGCGCCGTATGATCCCAGTATTTATGAAGGCGCAATCGAACTCTACGGAGCACGTCGCCTCGCAAATGACAACGACCTGGTGGCGGCAACTACTCACTACGCTGCACTCGTGTCCTCGCCGTACGCTCAGTACTCGGCCGTAGTTGCCCTACGTAAGAGTAAGCTGCAGAATGACGCAAACGGACTGCTCAACAACCTGATTAGATTGAACGAAAATTGGCGCAAAACCAGCGCGCTTGCACTCAGTTCTACTCTTAAACTAGGCGTCTTGGAGATGCTGTCGTTTCGAACAGCCGATGCGAATCGCCATTTTGAACGGGTGTTACAGGTTGATCCGCATAATAGCGGGGCACTGGCCGGGTTGGGTACCCTTGCATACAGGGACCGAAATGCAATTAAGACCAGACGTTACCTGGACGCGGCTATCAGCACGGACCCTTCGTTGTACCGTGTATACTCCATGGACGCCTGGGCATCGTTGGAACATCGGGATTGGTTACGTGCACGGCGGTTGATTTCCTCGGCGTTGGAAAACCAAGCAAATGATCGACTTGCGATACAACTTGCACATCAAAACCCAGACCTCGAGACGGCGTATGTGGAGCAACTGGCGTATCTGAAACATCAAATTGCCTGGCTCGCCACTAGTCAGCCACGTACTTTTCGCAAATAGGTAGGCTTAGCAAACAACATTTTTAGGTTTATGTGTTTGTCTTTCCGCCAATATCCTTGTTTGGTCACGTCTTAACGGTATGAAGGATGAGCAAGAAGTGGCGGCTATTTCTAGTTTACTCTTGATATTTGCCGTAGCTTGTGCTATAGTTTGTTGAGCGACGCGGAGAGATGGCTGAGTGGTCGAAAGCGGCTGACTGCTAATCAGTTGTAGCACTAATTGGTGCTACCCCGGGTTCGAATCCCGGTCTCTCCGTTCTTCCGCATTAAAGCCTACAAACGAATTCTTCCCAGTTATAGTGCTATCTCTGTTGCCGCAGCAGAGGAAGGGTCAAGAAGATTGGTTATTAAACGGCTGATACCAACGGTGGTCGCGGTTTTCATTTTAGCGGGTTCCTCGGCTTTTGGTTCTACTCCCTCACATTATGTTGGGCTGGCGAAGAAGTTTCATGCTATTTCTGGCGTTTCGGCTTCTAACCTCCAAAATGATCCTCAAGATTTTGCTAACAAAGTGGTGGACCTGAAGGGTACCGTTGTAGGTCAGACCGGAATTTCGAACGACCTTATGTTGATCCTCTCGTGTGCCGGTGGCAGTTCGCTCATTATAAATCACGTCAAGTCGTCGGAAGCAACGGTGCTTACTCAAGCAGGTGATGCATCAGTGCGGGTACTCGCTCGGGTAGTTGTTAGCAGTGGAAGCAATCAACCTGAACTAGACGACATAGCGATCGCATTGGACTCGGCGGTTTCGAAAGTCGAGCTTGCCAGGTCACAACGCCAGGCTGAGCTTCATCGTGAGGCTTTGCTGCGTCAGCGTATTTTGAATTCGAGCCAGCAGCCCGCACGTGGTTCTGTTCACAGATTGGCGATGGGCATTAGCGGTAACGCGTTGGCGCAACTGCAGTTTTACAGTGCAGCTCTTGATGAGCGTACTCGGCCATTGTTCGCGCCTTACTTTCAATTTATCGCCACACGAAACGGACGGCTGGATGACCAGACCGTTGGTAAGATCACATACTATCTACTTAAGTACTCTGAGATGTACGCAGTAGATCCGCGGTTGGTTGTGGCGATGATTATAGCCGAATCCGATTTTGATCCCCAGTCAACATCGAGTACCGGTGCTGCGGGACTGGGCCAACTCATGCCTGGTACAGGCAAAATGCTTGGGTTATCTAACCCGTATGACATAGAGCAGAATCTCGACGGATCAATACGCTACCTGAAAACGCGCCTAGAGAAATTTGCGAACGCTGCGGCACCCGATGGCAGCATGACAGATCAGCAGATTAAGCTCTGCATGGCGGCATACAATGCTGGTGTTAGTGCTGTCATAAAATATGGTGGTGTTCCGCCGTTTCACGAAACACAAACATACGTGCGACGCGTACTGAGCTACTATCACCAGCTTTGCAGCAACGGCTAATAGGGTTACCCTATTAGCCTGGTTCCTTTGGATAGAGTGGAACCTGCAGCTACCACTGGTACAGTGGCGCCGCGACCTTCGATCAAGACCTCGTCTTGTATTCGTGCTCCCTCGTCCACAATCACATTTAGTAGTCGTACATGCTCGCCGATCACCACGTTATCCATAATGATGCAATTCTCCAGGCGAGACCCACCACCAATGCGGCAGTTGCGACCTATAGACGTCAGCCCGTTGATCCATGTGCTGGGCGCAATCGTGGTACCGGCGCCTACTGCCTGTCCTGGGGCAGCAGCCTTAATTTGACCGGATAAAATAGCCTGAGTTGCAACAATCAACTGCTCTGCCCTGCCTACATCCATCCAGTATCCACCAGGCGAGATACCATAAATTGGTGCACCTTCAGCAATTAGCCGTGGGAAAATATCTCGTTCTACCGACTGTGGAATACCATGGGGAATTGCGGAAAGAAACTGGGGCTCGAGCAGATAGAGCCCGGCGTTTATGAGATCCTTTCCGCCAGGCATTAACTCGGGATCGCTAGCAAGTGACTTTTTGGACTCTTCACTAGGCTCGCGCCACTCTCTTACGCGGCCCTCACCATCTATTATAATTACGCCAAAAGGGTGTGGGCTAGGTACTTCAGAGAGGGTAATAGTGGCGATGGCGCCTCGTTCCTTATGAAATTTAAGAGCTGCGCCCAGGTCGAAATCGGTTAGCACATCCCCATTAAACACGGCGACTGACTCACCCGGAAAATACTCAGAGGCGTTTCTGATTGCACCCCCGGTGCCCAGCGGAGTATCTTCCAGTGCATATTGCATACTCACGCCAAATGCGCTGCCATCACCAAAATGGTCTTCAATTTTGTCCGCCATGTAATTTGTGGCGAAGACAATGTCAGTGATACCGTATGAGCGAAGGAGCGCAACCTGATACTCGAGAAATGCACGATTTGCAACGGGAGTAAGGGGTTTGGGACGCTGATACGTCAGTGGTCGCAAGCGAGTACCTAGGCCCCCTGCAATGATGATTCCTTTCAACTAATCCCTCCTGGTAAATATACAGGCTTGATCTGTAAGTATGCGCAATTGTACCACTTAGTAGGGCCGCCTTCCACAAAATATGCCACAATAGCACAACGTGTAAGCATAAAGCACGATTACTACTAGTGTTAAGAGGACGAGAAGTGACAGCAGTTTCAGAAGCTAGCGCAGCGCAGCAGCCGGCCGCCGACGAAATCTCGGATGTAACTATAATTGGTGCGGGACCGGTAGGTTTATTTGGCTCCTTCTATGCGGGTTTGCGCAAAATGTCCGTTAAGATTATCGACAGCCTTCCAGAATTAGGAGGGCAACTAAGTACCCTGTACCCGGAAAAATATGTGTATGATATGCCGGGTTTCCCCAAGGTTCTTGCTGGTAAGCTTGCCGAAGAGATGTCTGAACAGGCATTACGATTTAACCCGACCCTTTGCCTTGGCGAAATGGTGTTGAAATTTGAGCACGATGCAGATGGCGTTATTACGCTCACGACGCAGAAAGGTACACACCGCACTCGCACTATTATTATTGCCACGGGAGCGGGGGCCTTCAGCCCCAAAAAGCTCGATGCAGGCGGATTGGTTGAATTTGATGGTCGAGGCGTTCACTATTTTGTTAGGAACAAATCACAATTTGCCGGCAAAAGGATCCTCATTGTGGGCGGAGGGGATTCGGCTGTGGATTGGGCGATGAACTTGGAAGAGTATGCAGATAGGATTACCCTTGTGCACCGCAGAGACAAATTTAGATGCCATGAAGAGAGCCTGGATTGGTTGATGAACCGCTCTAGGGTGGAGACTTTGCTATGGCATGAACTGGATAGGGTAGAAGGCAACGACAAAGTTACCCGCGCCGTAATCTTCGATAACAGAAGCCAGGAGCGTAAATCGCTCGATGTCGATGCGGTGTTGTTGAATATTGGGTTCTCAGCTGATTTAGGCCCAATAAAGCAGTGGGGTATTAAACTAGAATCACAGTATATCCCCGTAAACCAGTTTATGCAGGTAAGCAATACAGACGGCGACCTTGTGCCGGGTGTTTATGCTGCCGGAGATATTGCAACGTTCCCTGGCAAGTTAAAGCTCATTGCAACAGGTTGTGGCGAGATCGCCACTGCGGTGTACCATGCTAAAACGGTCGTGGATCCCAGCGCCAAATTTACGCAGGTTCACAGCAGCGGCATGGATCTTTAGGCAACCTTGAATAGACTGGTTCAGTGGTGAATGAGATGATCGTTCTTGATATCAACCTGGCTGAAAGGCACCAGACTGTCAGACACTTTGGTGCCTCGGGTTGTTGGACGCTTGATCCAATCGGCGTGCAATGGTCAGAGGAAAACCGCGAGAAGTTGGCCCGATTACTGTTTTCTATTGAAGACGGTATCGGGCTTTCCAATTGGCGGTTCAACATTGGCGCAGGCAGCATATATGTTGATAAATTTGAGGATGCCTGGCGACTATCTGAGTGTTTTCGGCGTTCGTCCGATGAACCCTATGACTGGATGCGTCATGCAGGACAGCAATGGTTTCTGCAGGCTGCCATTAGGTACAACGTGCCTAACTTCGCGGCATTTACCAACAGTCCTCCCTATTGGTTAACAAAAAATGGCCACGCCTGCTGTGACAAATCGTCTGGTTCTACCAATCTTCGGGACGGCGAACAGGTTTCTTTCGCCAAATTCCTAATCGATGTGCTAAACCACTTCTCACAAATTGGTATCGTTTTTGATACCATAGAACCGATTAACGAGCCATCCTGGGCTTGGGAAGGCACCCAAGAGGGTTGCCGTTACAACAACGACGACATAAAATCTGTACTTCGTCCGTTGCATGCATTGCTCAAAGCTAGTGGACTACCTACTCATATTAGCGCGCCTGATACGGGTGACCTCACGGTTCTGCTGGACGATGAAATATTTCTAAAATGGGCTGGCGGGCAAGAGTTTGCGAAGGGTCCCGGGCCAGGTAACTATAGAAACACAATTCGCGATTTCCTGCGTGATGTTGAAATTGCGCCGATGCTGGGCGGGCACATTGCTGCGCATTCCTACTGGACAGATGAAGGGGAACGCAATCTGATAGATCTACGTAGGGCCGTACGCGATAATCTTCACTCGATATCCCCAGGGGCGGAATTTTGGATGACCGAGTATTGTGTGATGCAAGCCGGTAGGGATATTGGTATGGAGACCGCCTTGCATATGGCTCGAACCATCCATCATGACATGGTGGATTGTGATGCCGCCTCGTGGCAATGGTGGCTAGCAGTGTCGCCGCATGATTACAAGGATGGATTGATCTATACGAACTATCGCGAGACAGGTGAGGAGGACATCATACCGTCTTGTTTGCTTTGGGTGATGGGAAATTACAGCCGGTACGTTCGTCCCGGCGCGGTGCGTGTGACGTCAAGCCTGAATGGTGCCACAGGTAGCATTACTAGTTCCGCCTACATTAACCTTTCAGGCTCTCTCGCCGTGATAGTAACCAACCATGGGTTCTCGCCGGAGCAAATCTCTGTACCTTCGGAACATGGGTTCGCAACAATGACCACCGCGATCACCACCGACTCTGATGCTCTGGTGGAGGGTGCAAGGCTGGCCTTACCGACGACTGTCACTCTTCCAGCGCGCTCTGTTACAACCCTTATATTGAAATGAAATTAGTCGTGTTTGGAGCGACGGGGCGGACTGGCAAGCTAATCGTAGCGGAAGCGGCAAAGGCTGGCCACGAGGTTACTGCATTTGTGCGTCGACCACAAACTGGATCGACGCAACCAGCAGTCCACGAGGTAGTTGGAAATTCCGAAAATTACGAAGACGTGTACCGTGCGATAATTGGCCAGGACGCCTGCCTTTCTGCCTTAGGGGCTCGTGACCTTAAAACTGATGACCTGCTTACGAACAGTATGCGCAACATTTTACGAGCGATGGACAGTTCAGCCGTCTCTAGACTGGTGGTTTTGGGTGCCGCCGGGGCACTCCACAATGCGGGTGCGAACCAGAGTGCATTGCGACGGCTATCGTTCTACATCATTCGCTCAACTTTCCTGCGGCATCCATTTCAAGACTCTGCCGCTCAGCAACAGCTTATTGAAAATAGCACCACGGCCTACACCGTGGTATGCCCACCGCGCCTTACGGATGAGGCAGGGCGGGGGGTGTGGCGCGAGGACATGGCAGCACTGCCGCCTAGGGGACTTACAATCGCCCGTCAGGATGTTGCAGCATTCATGTTACATGTGTTGGAGGATCCCGCCTACTTTCGCAGATCGCCGCATGTTTCCTGGTAGAAGGCTCGAGCCTTACAGGAGTCTGCCTCAAGATTTGAATACAATGTGTATAGACCGGAATGTACATTGCCCGCAGTCGATAATTCTGCGGGCAATTATAGAGATTACTACTTGGAGACTTGGGACGTTGAAGACGGCAGGTAAGGGGGGAGTTTACCCGCTAACGCATCCTTTACAAACACGCCAAAGTAAGGTGTCGGCGTGTAATTCCAGTCGGAAATAAGGTCTGGACCCGCGCTTGGATGCAAGTCCCAAGCCGTCCAGTTCCAGTGATGTTTCTGCATTGCATTGAGGGTCTCCAGTATCCACCGATTGTTCTTTGCCCCTTTATCCGTGGCACTTGTACCAAACTCGCTAACGATCACCGGGAATTTGGCTGTGGCCGCCTCCATCTCAGTTATCCACTGCCTTACGGTCTCTCCCTTAAAGGGATAGTCATGATTTGCGTAAATCACTCCACTACCATGCGGGTCCTGCAGTGCGTAGCCGTTAAGAATTCCGCTGAAGTCATAAGCCCAGTTCAACCCGCCTGCGAGCACTACATTCCTGGCTCCCGTGCTACGGATGGTGTTTAACAACGTCTGCAGACCAACAGCATGGTAACTCAAAACGGTACCTGTTTGATGATCGCTCTCAGTTACAGGGCCGCCATCTCGCCAAATCTTCCATGAAACACCATGCGGTTCATTGTACAAGTCAAAAATCACCGCAGGGTTGTTTGCATATACTTTTGCAAAACTCTTCCAGAAAGTGATGGTGTTGAGGTCTGGCATGAGATGTTGCCCGATATTTTTACCCCACTGATTTTCGTCAGACCAGTGATCGTCCAGAATAACATAGCTGTTCAACGAGGAAATAGTCTTCACGATTTCGGCTACCAGCGCTCTGTAAGCCGCTCCACCATCTTTCTGCTCTGGTCCTCGGCCAAACCAGCGGTCCTGGGAAAGTGGCAGTCGAATGATATTAGCGTGCCAGTCCTTAATCGCTGTGGCAACTGTGGTGAGGATATGGCCCTGTCCATCGCTTGTCCATTCCATACTTGCACAATCAACACCACGCAATAGAACCGGCTGATTTTGTGCGTTAAGTATCTGGTTACCTTCTACATGCAATGGTGATGGAGCTGCGGACGCCCGCAACGCCCCCATTGCAATCGTAACCAACGATAGCGCAATCACAAAGTTACGTGAAGGTGAGATGCGTAAATCTTTATAAGAGTGCCGCTTCATTACTGCTCCAATACTTGAGGAATTTGTTGGCTATATACTATCCGCTTTAACGTTTATTGTCAATCTAAATACTGCAACATTGAGAATGAGGACAATGGTGATGGCCAACACGATCGTAACAGCAATCACAGCGGACAAAAATATATTGCAGAACTACAGATCTGCATGATCTTTTTAGCAAAACTTAATGGAATTGTCTAAAATATTCAACCTGGATGAAATAGGATTGCATCTGTCGAGCTTCCAATTGGGTTCATCCGTGTGCATTAGAGCCTGGACTATTACGGTATCTTCACCGGTGAATGTTGCGGAATAGGTACCTTTGGTTGCGAAATTGGCGGCGGTGCAAGATATGCCGGTGCAAGCGTAATAGGATCTTCTCCTCCGTCCTCAGATAAATGGCGGGCATATGCAAGACGTCCAACAGACTGCGCTGAGGGCCATTGCAACGCGTGTACGACCTGAATTTTATGTTCTGCCATACTGGCTGAAATGGCAGACGAACCCTCGCCACATAGTAATACCGGTTGGTCAAATCCCATTAACAGTTCGAGGAACTGTTCGATTTCTCGCGCCTCCGGAGGAAGCAACACAGATGGTACGCTTTTGCGGACGTGGTAAGCCGCTGCGAACACCACGGATTTTCGACACGGAAGCACACATGCTACGACATGCGACTCTAAACCATAGAACGGCTCCGCCAGGGCCGCGAGTGTAGAAATGCCATAAAGTGGACAGTGAAGCACTAGGGAAAGTGTCTTCGCGGTGGTCACTCCGATGCGAGTACCAGTGAATGAGCCTGGTCCCACGCCGACGGCTATACTGCAGATCTGTTCAAGCACTACGCAATTATTCTTTAACACCTGGTTGATAATGTCCATAAGGCGTTCAGAGAGATGCATGTTATGCTTAAACGTAACCTCTTCACGCAACTCGCCGCTGGACAAGAGCGCAACTGAGCAAATATCTCCCGATGTCTCTAAAGCAAGCATCCACTGTTGCCGTTCAGCCATGTTCGATTATGCCCTTCAAAGCGTCGATTCGACTCATCACAGGTGTAGCGGCGGAACTTATAGATATGTGTCGCTCGTCGCTATCAGCATTTATTGGTGTTATTTCGACCAGGATGCAGTTCTCGGAAAGCGCTTCTATGATCCGGTCGGCCCATTCTACTATCAGTACTGCACTATCTACGGCGAGGTCATAGAATCCTAAATCATATAGGTCGTTGCTAGATGCAAGCCGATATGCATCCATGTGGATGATGGGAATATTACCGGGTAGGTGATTTATCAACGAGAATGTGGGACTAGTGGCAGGAACGTCGGCGTTCAGCGCACGTGCGATTCCGCGTACGAATGTTGTTTTACCTGCACCAAGATCACCTTTAAGAGCAATCGTATCTCCGGGCCGCAATAAGTGAGCGAGTTGCAACGCAACTTCTTCAGTTTCAGCAGCACTGGACGTCAGGAATGTGAGTGACATCCCGTCACCATTTCTGCAGCAATGGCCTGTGCAGCTGCCACAGGATCATCCGCTCCCAAGATTGGGCGCCCGACCACAAGGTAATCAGAACCAGCAGCCACCGCCTCGGCAGGTGTCATTACTCTAGCCTGATCGCCATGGAGCGCGTTAGCAGGTCGTACACCAGGGGTTACAATCAGAAAATCTGGTTGTGGCACAGCGTTGCGTATAGCGCGTGCCTCATGTGGTGAAGCGATCACGCCGTCGCAACCTGCACTAGCCGCAAGCATAGCCAGGTGAACCGCGTGTGTCTTCGCTGTTCCCTCCACCAGGAGTTCATTGTTCAAAACTGTGTCCGAGATACTAGTCAGTACTGTGACTGCGAAGAGTTTTGGGCGAGTGATTTGATGTAGGTTCGCTTCCTGTTCGGCTGCCTCTCGGGCAGCTTCGAGCATAGCTTTGCCGCCAGATGCATGAACGGTAACACACCAGACATGGAGGCGAGTAATCGCGCGCATTGCTGCGGCCACCGTATTAGGAATATCGTGGAGTTTCGCATCCAGAAATATCCGGTCGGCGCCGCTACTTCGTAATTCATCAAGTGCCCTTATTCCTGCACTATAGAGCAACTCAAAGCCAACCTTATAAACGCCAACATTATCCCCAAGCGTTGAAACTGCGTTACATGCCTGATCCACTGTTGGAAGGTCTAGCGGCAGAATAATTCTTGAACCAGGTTGCATGGAGAACTCCAGTGGGGAACGGCATCAGATTGAGTACAAACTCGGCAAAACTTTTACAATCGATGCAACAATGCTGCGAAAACAAAGGGCGACTGATCGGACTTGAACCGACGACCTCCAGGGCCACAACCTGGCACTCTAACCACCTGAGCTACAGTCGCCATAACCTCAAGATTATAGCATGACAAAATTCGCGCTGTCAAATTCATGGTCGCGGTTTAAGTCCTCGTTGTCTCGTGGAGATTAGTGACCATAATGACCAGATCAACGTGTTTTAGGGCGGCAGGTTTTATCGGCCACTGCGTTGAACTATACTGTTGCTAGGTAGGTATCTTGCCACCTGTTGTCACCGTGACGGGAGTTACAGTTTATGCGCACCACCATCGAGACCGATCCTTTTGCTGCCGAAATTGCCGGGGCCGAGTGGCACCGAGACGGCATATGGCCCGCCCAATGGGTAAAACCACCATCTTACGAGGCAATTCACCTGGCTAACAACACGCCATGCCGTGTTCCGGATTGGGTCACTGTGTTGGAGCTCGAGCCAGGCAAATTTGTCGCAGCATACCGCCTCTTCGTCGACGTGCAGTCCGACGTGGACGTACGCCTTCATGTGGCTGCGGATGAGCGCTACGTGTTTTTTCTTGATGGTGAATTGCAAGGGCGCGGTAGTGAGCGCGGCGATGCCAATCATTGGCGCTTTGAGACCTATGACCTTCACCTGGCGGCAGGTACACACGTGCTGGTAATGCAAGTTTGGGCATTGGGGCAGCTGGCTCCATTCGCGCAACACAGTTTAAACCCGGGCTTGATGGTTGCAGCACAAGATCCGGATGCCCGCAGGTTGTTTAACACCGGGCAGGCATCGTGGCAGGTCAAGGTATTACCGGGGTACAGTTTTGTTGATCCAAATCCAGCCTGGGGAACAGGCGCCAACCTCCTGATTGATGGGTCGCAACATTGCTGGGGATTTCAACACGGCGAAGGTGAAGGCTGGCAGGATGTTGAGCCGGGAGAAGTAGCCGTTAATGCTCGCCGCAACGACCGGGTTCCTTCGCATTTGCTTCAGCCAGCATCGCTGCCGCCACAGCTGTCACAGCGGTTCACAAACTTAATTGTGAAGCATATTGAGCAGGTTGAAAGCGCCGAAACTGCGTCCATACCTGTTAGGTCCGACGCCTGCGATGAGCCAGCCGTAAGTTTGTGGCAGGCCATGTTGACAGGGGATGGAAGCGTCGAGATTGGCCCCCATATGCGCTGGCGAGTGCTAATTGATCTGGAGTCGTACGTATGCGCCTATCCGTCGCTCTCGGTTAGTGGAGGCGACGGTGCCGTCATACGGCTGCACTGGCAGGAGGCGCTGTACAATGAACCCGACGCACACAATAAAGGGACCCGAAATGGTATTGAGGGCAAGTACTTTACATCGGTGTGGACACATCGAAGTGCAGTAGGCGATATCTTCGTACTGGATGGTGGACAAAACCGCACTTACGACACTCTGTGGTGGCAATGTGGGCGATTCATTGAGATCTATGTGGAAACGCATAACGAGGCGGTTACATTTCACCGCCTAGCACTTACCGAGACCCGGTATCCGCTGGAAATGACCGGAACATTCTCGTCGTCTCATCGCGGACTCTCTGAGGTTGTCCCCATTATGTTGCGCGGGTTGCAGATGTGCAGCCATGAAACCTACATGGATTGCCCGTTCTATGAGCAGTTAATGTATGTCGGTGATACCAGGCTGGAGGCACTCACCACGTACGTACTCACTGCAGATGCGCGTTTACCCCACAAGGCAATTGGCATGTTTGATGCATCCAGAATGCAGAGTGGACTGACCCAATCCAGGTATCCGAGCAGGGTACTACAAACGATACCGCCATTCTCACTGTGGTGGGTCGCAATGCTCTACGATTATTGGTATTGGCGCGACGACGCTGCATCCGTGCAGCAGATGCTCTCTGGTGCGCGTGGTGTCGTAGACTGCTTTTTACGTGGGATGGACTCGCGAGGCTTAGTGACTGCACCGACCGGGTGGAACTATATGGACTGGGTTCCCGCTTGGAGAAGCGGAGTACCACCAGATGGCGATTATGGTGTGAGTGCGGTAATTAACTGGCAATTGGTCATGGTGTTGGGGATGTTAGCTGAAATGGAAGGCAGCCTTGGCGAGCCAGAACTCGCAATGCGCAATGAACGAATAGCCACAGACCTGGCAGCAAGCCTTACATCGCATTTTTGGGTGCAAGAACGTAAGCTTTTCGCGGACAATTTGGATCACACACTGTTTTCAGAACATACTCAATGCCTAGCAATACTGAGCCATCGGTTAACACCCCAGCGGATACGTGAAACGGTGGAGGGTCTTCTGCAGGCCGAGTCCATAGAACGTACTACGGTGTACTTCACTCACTATCTGTTCGAGGCACTCACTATGACTGGGCACACCGAACGGCTGTTGGATCGAATGAAGTTATGGTTCGATCTGAAATCACAAGGCTTCGTAACTACTGTGGAGGAGCCGGAGCCATCTCGCTCAGATTGTCACGGGTGGGGTGCTCATCCGCTTTACCATTATTATGCCTCCCTTTTAGGAATACGGCCGGGAAGCCCGGGATTCCAAACTGTTGAGATTGCTCCACAGCCTGCGACTCTTACTAGGATTGGTGGTGAACTACCCCATCCTCACGGCACAATTGCTGCAGAGTTTGCTTTAGAAGGGGGCCGTTGGACGGGCTATGTACGGTTACCGGAGGGTTTAACTGGAACATTGAAGCTGAACGAACAGTTAATTCCGCTGCAGCCGGGCATTAATTCGGTACATTAAATCTAATTCATTAGTAACGTGGCGTTAATGCCCTGTTATCTCACGTAGTAACAAGGTGAACCGCAAAAATTTGACCGTTAATTACAGGAGGAATCACGTATTTGGAGCCTGAAGAGGTCGCTGCAAGAGCGCAACAGGTTGTACAGGCGGTTGAAGCCGTAATTGTTGGTAAAAACGATGTGGTATCTCTAGCTGTGGCTGTTATTTTGGCAAAGGGGCACTTGCTTATTGAGGATATCCCGGGAGTAGGGAAAACAACACTCGCACGAGCCCTCGCCGCAGCTCTTGGTCTTAAATTCAAGCGGATTCAATTCACACCAGACTTGTTGCCAAGTGACATTACTGGCTCGTCTGTTTTTAACCAGAAGACCTCAGAATTCGATGTTCGCACCGGCCCCGTTTTCGCCAACGTGGTGTTAGCGGATGAAATTAATCGCACCACCCCTAAAACGCAGGCAGCTCTCCTGGAGTGTATGGAGGAGAGTAACGTCACCATTGATGGCTCTGCCTATTCTCTGCCAACACCGTTTTTCGTTATCGCCACGCAAAACAATATTGAGATGGCGGGTACCTATCCACTGCCAGAAGCTCAATTAGATAGGTTTATGGCACGAATCGCGATGGGGTATCCCGGGCGACAAGCAGAACTACAGATTCTTGATAGGCGGCATGGAACACCCGACGTTGAATCCATCAAGCCCGTAACTTGTGGTGCCGAGATTTTACAGATGCAGGCGGAGGTTCTCAAGATTCACGTCGACTCGGTAGTTCAGGATTATCTGCTCGATATTGTGGACGGCACGCGAAAACATCAATCGGCACTACTGGGTGCATCACCGCGCGGGTCGTTGGCACTGCTGCATACATCGCAAGCGCTTGCCGCTCTGGAGGGCCGTCGTTTTGTAAAGCCGGACGACGTAAAGCGACTGGCACGCCTGGTATTGCCGCATCGCATTATTGTGCGACCCGAGCAACGCATGCGAGGCGTTTCAGCCGAGGATATCGTTGATCAGGTACTGCAACAGGTTCCAGCTCCGGTCTCAGGGAACCGTCGATAGTTGAGGTGCTGAGTGCAATTCAGTAAATGGATCACCCTTGGTTTTGGAGCGTTGTGTCTCATCGCAGTTGCGACGGTGCTTCGTGCTGGCCACCTTTTTTATATGGCTGGTATCCTGTTGTCGCTGCCTGTAGTGTCTTACATCTTAGGTTGGTATTCTGTAAAGGGAATCACCATTACGCGTATGCTGCCGGCGACTACCTGGGAGGGTGAAACGGCCGAGATCTCCTATGTCGTGCATAATAACTCACGAGCTCCTAGGTATTTTCTTTACGTCAAGGAACGATGGCCAGCCTGGATTGACCCTGGAGATGGTGAGCCTCCTCTATTTAATTTGGCAGCGCAGGATAGCACGACAATCACCGTACCTGTACGCTTTCACAGTCGTGGTGTCTATTCGCCAAAGTCCATCAATGTTGTGGCTCTAGATCCTCTTGGTGTTTTTGCCTTTAACCGCTCCGTACCTTGTAACCAAGAACTCGTAGTGTATCCGTCACCAGAGGCTGGAGTACCAATTCCTGAGGGCGGTGCCGAAAGATTTGGGTGGCAGGCATTTGTAACCTCGGCACTGCGCGGCTCCAGTGTGGAGCCAGACGGAGTTCGCGATTATGCGCCAGGCGATCCTCTGAAGCGAATTCACTGGAGACAGACAGCTCGCACCGGACGTCTAAATGTAATAGAGTTTTGCGAAACGGTTGCCGTCAACGTCGTTGTGGTCATTGACGCACTAGCGGGTTCGGAACGGGGCGCTTCCAGTTCAACCACGCTCGATCAGTGTGCGAGGATCGCTGCGGCAGTATTGATGGAGGCCTCTCGCCAGGGCGCATCCGTGCGAATTGTGACGGGCAACGGTGCCGACGTCGACCATGCATGGACCGACTCAGGCGTGGGTAAGGGCGAGGAGAGTCTGCTCGCCGCAATGGACACGCTTGCCCGCCTTCAGAGCAGTGGCATACTTGCGCCATCACAGCTTTTAAGCGAGGCTGTGGGGCCGTTGTCGCGCGGAACTTCGTTACTTGTGTTAACCTCGGCGGTAGACCGTGACCTGCCGCGCGCCATAGCACGCTATTCGGGTGCAGCGGTTCAATCGGTTGTAGTCTATGTGGATACAGATCAGGGTGATACTCTGGAGAGCACCAACTATCTAAAGTCAATTGCAGGTGTCGGTGCTTCGGCATATATTCAAGTTACTTGAGCGTGGGATCTGTGATCAGGAGTACCAATGGCTAATAGTGTTGCACTTCCAACCTTCACCAAGGGAACGGTGACAAACACCGAGCGGCCCACTGTAAGTCTATGGCTGTATGCCGCCGGTTTAGTAGTTACTCTGGTAGGCGTGTGCACTGTTGGCTACGGATTCGGTGACCCTAGTTTTACTGTACTCACCGTTGGACTGTCTATAATTGGATATCTGTTCAGTATCACTACCCGGAAGTTAAATTTGCGTATACAGGCGGTACAGGCACCCGCTTTTATTCTGCTGGCTCTTGCTGTTGTGGCGCTCACGTCATCTGGTAGTATGACATCGCTCATCATCCCCGACGCAGCTTCAAAAGATAAGCTACTTACCTTGCAGGCAATAATTATGTGGGTAGCCGTCTTGCAGAGTTTTACACTTACTACAGACTCTAGCGTTCTCTTTGCTTGCGTACCGTGCATGACCTCGTTGTCACTTATGAGTGTTCGTGACACGGACCCGCTAATTCAGCAGGCATTTCTTCTTTTCATATGCGCTGCCACCTTCCTGATGGTACACGACAATTACCTTCAAACGCTGCGCTCTCGTCGGTTACGCCAGGTCTCAAGCACTCGCAGTTTCTTTATGGGGCAGATGGGTCTCGCATTAGCTTGCCTATTTGGCTCATTGGCCCTTGCAAGTCTTATTCAGGTGCCGCTTCAGGCCATTGGTACAACCCTGTTTGGTAATGTTGCGGCTCCCGACGCCAACAAGGGATTGCTTAGTTCGCTCATGCCTGGCGTGCAGGTGTCGGAGCACCATCATATAAAATTGGCCACGGGACCCACCGCAAACTCGGATGTTGCTGTGATGCAGGTTGACACCAAATACCCAGGGATTTTGTATTGGCAGGGTGCGACATTTACAGATTTTACCGGCCGATCGTTTGTGAACCCTGATACCGGTACTCTCCCGCTTCAGCAGATTGGCACTGCATCTGACATGAACGATCCAGGGCAACTGCCAAATTCTGAATTCAAAATGGTGAATCAGGTTTTAGAACTGCCTGATTCCCAAATGCGCAGCAGCACGGTTATCCACCAGCATATCGTTGTTACAGGCGGGCGCTTTAGTGCGCTGTATGGTGCGGACAAGATAGAGCGCGTTCGTGGGGCGTTTTCTGCACTTTTGGGTGATAGTGGAGGAACCATTCTAACTGGGGATAACATTACGAAAGGTACAGAGTACACAGTTACCTCGCGAATTCCTTGCCAGGACCCTGCTCAACTGCGACTTGCATCAACAAAGCCATCGGATATTCCTCTCGCAGTGCGGGATTTATGCCTTCAAACCGAAGTGCATGGAGAGACCGATGTTAAGCTACAAGACCTTGCCAGATCAATTACGGCGGGCTTAACAAACGAATATGATAAGGCATCGGCCATCAGGCAGTACATTGCCTCGCATTGTGACTACAATCTTAACGCGCCCGCGGCACCCCCAGGCGTGAACGTAGTGGACTATTTCCTGTTCACCTCGCACCAGGGATATTGCGATCTTTTTGGCGCATCCATGGTGATGCTGTGTCGTTACGCAGGAATTCCTGCTCGATTGGCGAGTGGCTTTTTAGAAGGTGATCCCGGGTCCAATGGCACCTGGATTGTGCGCTCGAGCCAGAAGCACCTGTGGGCACAGGTCTTTTTTGCGCACTACGGCTGGATAAACTTCGATGCCACAGGCGGTTCTAAGGATATTACAAAACATCCGGCCATTTCGTCAAACGGCTCGTCGTTCCTCACTTGGGTGAAATCTAATGGACCGGCGCCTCTTGCTGCTGTGTTGATCGTGTTTTCCATTTTGACGTACGTGCTTAAAGTCGAGATGCTCGATAAAATTCGATTTAAACGGTCTATGGGGCGGGCCGGTAAAACGGCAGCCTCTTCGCAGGTTTACGTTGCCTATTTTTCTGTCATAACAGCGCTTGAGAAGCATGGCATTAAGCGACCGTCCAACATGACTGCCTTTGAGTACGCCGATCAGGTTGCTCATAAGGTTTCGTGGGGCGACGAGCGGTTGTCGAACGCGCTAATTGAACTGACGGAAACTTTTGAGAAAGTAGCTTACGGCGCACACGAAGCAAATGCGATGGAAATTGCTGCGGTTCAAACTAACGCAACACTCCTTTTGAAGGCATTAACCGCGCAAAACAGCCGAAACAAGCTCAATACAAGGAGTTTTGCTTGGAGCTAACCTTTAAGCCGGGTAAACCGCAGGAACTTTGGAGTACCGGGTTACAGCGGCTATACATGCTTTGGGGTGCTGAGGAGCGCTGGAAAGACATCGCAATCGGTGCACTATCCGACCGGGCGGTACCCGAGGAGTGGCGAGACTTCGATTACGAGGTACTGCACCTAGCTGAGTGCGATGCGAACGCGATCATTAGGGCAGCCGGTCAGGTTCCGTTTGGCGCGGAGCGCCGCATGGTGCTGGTGAAGGGCGCCGAGAAGTGGAGAGAAAGAGGTGCGTCCTCCGATGCTGATACGTTTGCAGAAAAGGCGGCAGCCATCCCGGCGACGGCTTGTGTCGTGTTGGTTGCATCTGCCCTAGAGGATGAGGCGCGTCGCAAAACAATTATCTCACCGAAGTTTGACGCTGCAATTAAGAAGGTTGGAGCGACCGTGGCTTGCGGCCAACTTCAAGGAGAAGCACTCACCTCATGGATTGTGGATGAATGTAGACTGGCCGGCAAAGCAATCTCACCAGAAACTGCGGCTGTGCTGGTAGAGACTGCAGGTAGTAGCCTGATACGCCTTGGACACGAGCTGCAAAAGCTTACGGCCTTTGTTGGCGAACGACCATCGGTCACGGCTCAGGACATTCAGAACCTGGTATCTGACCTGCCCGAGGACACACTATTTCAGACAGTAGATGCCGTAATGCGCGGCGACACCGATAACGCATTATTGTTACTCTCCGAGTTACATCGTCACGATCCACGGCCACAAGCGGTAGCCGGTAAGTTTCTTGCCATTTTAAGTCGGCAGGTTAAGCTTGTGTGGCAGGCGCGGTGGCTCAGTGAACAGCGCGTATCGTCTTCAAATGTTCGCAACCTTTCACCGCAAATACTGGAGCTGCTACCTACTGAGGCATGCATCACGCAGGTTGCATTTAAGGCGGGGGCCATATTTAATATGGCAAAGAATTGGGGATTTACGAGGCTGACCAAAGCGCAGGAGTTGCTGCTTCAATGTGATATGGCTAACAAAGCTGGAGCAGACAACGACGATGTTGTATTTGGTCAGGATGTAGTCCGAAATCTACAGTTGTTGGTGATACTGCTTACCACAAACGCCTAAATCGCAGGAGTAAAGTACCGTGACAAAGACAAAGAGGCTGCCTGCTACGCGCAGACAGCCTCAAATCTTTGAGCACAGATCCTTTTAGGCTTGTGAAACAGCGTTTGCATGTTTCATCAAACGACTCTTGCGGCGAGCTGCCTGATTTTTGTGGATAATGCCTCGCTGAGCGGTCTTATCAATTGCCTTGATCGCTAACCTGAGAGCTTCTGTAGTCTCCGCGGCCTCAACAGCGGGAGTATCCACCGCAATTCGAGCCTTCTTAATGAAGGTTTTCATGGCAGACTTAGCAGAGATGTTGCGCTCGTGGTTCTTGCGCGATTTTATGACATCTTTTTTAACAGACTTAATGTTCGGCACCGATGGACCTCCTTAGATTGGGCTATTGTACCCTAACCACAAGCAAATATCAAGCTTGCTTGAATGAGGTCTCCTACCGATCGTTGTGTACCTATAAAGCCGCATCTAAATATGCAATGACGAGTTGGCAGCATATTGACCAGACGGATATTCTGGTTATAAAGCTATGAGGAATTTTTAGAGGGATTAAGTGGGTCGAAATGGTTGGTTTCAACGGACTACCTTTATTGTTATATGCCAACAATTGATTGACATACAACTCTAGTTATCTTGTTCAATTAATGGTAACGATAGAAGGTTTCCGTATTGCGTAATATATAATCGCAATGAAGCGATTTCGCGCATAATTAGACAGTTTTGTATTAAATCGATTGTAAAATAAAACTATGGGCCGCATATTGCTATTTGTAGTATACTAAATTTGCATCGGTCTATTATGTCCGAACACCCTGGATAGTTGAGAGGAGCGGTTACCAGTGAACATTGTGGTACTAGGTTGCGGGCGCGTTGGCTCCACCTTCGCCCGAATGATGCATCGCGACGGGCATAACGTAACGGTAATTGATATCCAGAGTGAGGCGTTTCGGCGCTTAGGGTCTAAGTTTAGAGGTAACAGAATCGTAGGAAATGGAATTGATGAAGACGTTCTGAAGCGGGCGGGAATTGAGACCGCCGACGTGTTTGTTGCGGCAACGCAGGGTGACAACCGTAACATTATGGCCGCTCAAATAGCGCAGCGGGTGTTTAAGGTAGAACGCGTCATCGCCAGGATTTATGATCCCGTTCGAGCTGACCGCTATCGTCAGTTAGGAATTGTAACGCTGTGTACCACCACCATCGCATCGGGTTTATTGCGTGATTTTGTCACGACCAATGAGTGGGGGCTGGACAAAGACTACTCTGCCGAATATCTGCGGCTGAACGTTTAGGGAGAACTAACTGCATGTATGTGATTATAGTTGGCGGCGGTAATGTTGGCTACTATTTGGCAAAGACACTCGCCGATGAACGGCATGAGGTGTTATTACTGGAAAAAGACCGTACCCGCTATCGCACGATTTCCGAGGAGTTGGGTGAGCTGGTCATGCAGGGCGACGGATGCGAAGTGGCCATACAATCGCAGGCGGGATTTGGGCGCGCAGATGCCGTAGTCGCAGTGACAGGTAGCGACGACGACAATCTCGTTGTGTGCCAGATGTCTAAAATGGAGCACAATGTACCACGTACTATCTCCCGAGTAAATGATCCGCGTAATGAGAAGCTTTTTCATGAACTCGGTATAGATGCAACTGTTAGCTCTACTAAGATTATCTATAACCTGTTAGAGCAAGAGGTTGGCGGCGGTGAGGTAATTCCGCTGGCGGCACTTAATCGCGGGAACATTGAGATTGTTGAAATTGAGATTAGTGCTAGGGCTCCTGTTTTGGGCCACGAGATAAAGCAGCTGCAAATGCCGCAGGAAGCGCTAATAATCTCGGTATTAAGGGACGACCATGCCATTCTGCCGTCGGGGGATACCCAGCTCGAGGCTGGCGATAAAATAATCGTATTGGTTCGTGCTGATCAGGAACACTCCCTTCGCGACATTTTTGCCGAGGATTAAGATCGTGGGCGACGACAGAGTTTGGTGCGAGTTTGCGGCGTCAATGTTAGCGCGCCGGCTAGAAAGAATGTTCGCGCTGATGCCAGATGTAATGTCACCAAGCGGAACAGAGCCTATTCATCAAATGCGCGTTTGGTCGCGCAGGTCCCGTAGTGCATTTGAGTTGATTCTGTGCTGTGATAATTCCAAAGAGACCCAAAAATTGGAAACTGAGCTAAAGCGGGTGGCCTCTACACTCTCTAAGGCACGTGATCTTGATGTAATGATCCAGAACCTCGAAGCTCGGACCGCTAAACTGCCCGAGGAGCAACGATCGGGCTTAAATGAATTTGTTGGACGGCTCAGTGCGCAGAGGATTACGGCCCAACGTGACGTAGAACGTGCTGTGGAACGTGTAAACGAAAAACACGTAATGCAACGCTTCAATGATCTGGTGGGCCATTGGAGCAAATAACGTGGCTAAACCGCGACCACTGCCTAAACTTGGCGCGCACGCAGGGGTTTGGACCAATGCCGTAGAAGTTATTTCCACGAGGCTCCGTGATCTTCTAGACCTATCCCCATGCCTTCAGGATGCTTCGCGCGTCGAGCAGCTTCACGACATGCGTATCGCCGCTCGTCGACTTCGATACTCTCTCGAGATGTTCGTTGACGTGGTGCCCACTCATCTTGAATGTATCGTCACCGGCGCACTCAGTGCGTGCAAAGAACTGCAGGAATTATTGGGTGCGATCCACGATGCAGACGTACTGATGCCACAGCTCGTAGAGCAGCTGCACCGAGAGTCGGAACCCGCGCTGGGCAACGATCAAAATGCCGCACCGTTTGGGGTACATTTCATCAACTGGGATGCTTGTACGGGGCTAATATCTACTTGCAAAGATATTATGCTAGAGCGAGACAATGCGTTCGAAAGTGCAAGTGAAATGTGGCGGCAACACGCTGAATCAGGTGTCTTTGCAGCGCTCACCGAAGCCGTGGGAGACGGAAAAAGTGCGTAAGCGATCAGCGGAAAATCGAGTACCTGTAGCCAATGTACCACGTCGGATGGAGGACATCCCCGGGCTAGGCATCATACGAGCTCGTGGTCTACGCAAAATCGGAATTCAGTCTGTCGCGGATTTGAGGGCTGCGTCAGTTGAGCTTGTGAGTACCGCACCGGGGCTAACGATTATTAAGGCCAGGCAGGTAGCCGCGTACCTTGAGCAGTTTGACGCGGATCTTCTGCTCACGGCTGCCGAAAACGAACTGGAGTACGTTCAGGCCAGTGCTCGATCAGAGCAGCTCAAGCAGGAACTGTTACCGCACATTGCGTCGTCTACTCACGACGAACTCGGGACCGCGGCTCAATTGCTCTCTCTCACCATCCTCAAGGTTATGACCTCACCGGCGGCAGCCGATTTTCGCGGCGCGATTTTCAGACAGTTGGTTCGCCTGGCTCGACAAGGTCAGAGCGCGCGAGCACTCACATCCGAGCGTCGAAGGGACCGGGCACTGCTGGCAATACATCAGGCAATTGCTGCACTTGCCAAAGTCGCTACTGCCAACGAGGTAGATCGAAAGGCGCAGGTGCGCCTAGCCGATTCGTTGGAGAGCTATGCTGATACGTTGACCGAATGTCTCGATGACCGAGGATCCAATCGAAAGGGCGCCGCTGGCTGATGACGACCATGAGCAACCGAGTTTGTGCAGCGTTCGACATAGGAACCAATTCGGTAAAATTGCTTGTTGCCGATCTTAATGACGGTGTGTCGGTGCTTCATGAGGAGACAGTGGTTACTCGCCTAGGTGCAGGCATGTTGCCAAATAACCCACGTCTATGGGAGTCACCAATGCATCGCACCATTGAAGCCGTGTCGTCAATGGTTCGAACTGCTCGCAACTTCGGCGTAGGCAACCGGATAACTACCGTTGGTACGGCTGCACTTAGGGAGGCTGTGAACAGCAATGAATTTGTTGATCGCCTAAAGCAGACATGTGGCCTCGACGTGCGAATTATATCCGGCCAGGAGGAAGCGCGCCTATCGTTCATGGCGGTTCGACTAGATCCGCTTTGGAGATCTCGTCCAGTTCTCCGCGTTATCGACATTGGTGGAGGAAGCACGGAAATAATTACCGGCACTGTAAATGAGGGCAAGGAGCCACACCGTACCAGTATTCCACTTGGTGCAGTTAGGCTAACCGAGAGGTTTCTAAAAGCCGATCCGCCAGCAGTAAAGGAATTGGCAGCCGCAACTGCGGCAGTGCAAACTGCATTCGACGGCGTCGTATTACCAGATGGAGCCGGTACTGACCTAGTTGGGGTGGGAGGCACTGTCACAAACCTTGCCGCAATCACTCAGGGACGGTTCTGTGCGCCCGAAGAGTTGCATGGTTGCGCATTGAGCCTTGAGCAAATTGAGGCGGTAATGAGCCGGCTCGTGGCTTGCACATTGGAGGAACGAAAACAGGTACCGGGGCTTGATCCAAGGAGAGCCGACATCATTATTGCTGGTGCAATTCTGTTGAATCATACGTTGGGCTGCACCGGTAGTGCTACTATAGAGGTCTCTACTCGGGGGTTGCGGTGGGGGGTCTTATATGACAGCTTCCTCAGTTAACGTGCCGGTACAATGTACCGACCACGATGTTCAAGAGAAAATTACTGCACGCCGTCGGGAGGCAATTCTCTCGCTTGCCGACAGATATACTTACGATAAAGCACATTCACATCAGGTCGAGTGCCTTGCAGGCAGCCTGTTTTTAGCCTTAGAACCGCTCCACAAACTTGGTGCGCACGAGCGGCGATTATTAGAATATGCCGCCATACTGCATGATATCGGTTACTTTCTTTGTGCCAAGAGCCACCATAAACACGTGCTTCAACTAGTTATGACGGAGCCCTTATCGGAATTTACCCGTGGCGAAAAGGGTGTCATTGCAAACGTGGCACGGTATCATCGCAAGGCGCTTCCTTCCCCAATGCATACACTATTCGCTGTGTTAAGCGATGAGGATCAACATAGGGTCTTGTTGCTTGCGCCCATCTTGCGCATAGCGGATGCTCTCGATCGATCCCACCAGGGAGCGGTGGAGGAACTACGGGTCGAGACTACGGACGACGCGGTTCACCTTTATATTGTTGCAAAATCGGACATTTCCATTGAATGTGAAGCCGTGAACCGCAAGGGTGATATGTTCAGGCAGATTTATGGGCGAGACATCGTTGTACACGTACAATCTACCGGGAAATAAACTTCCTTTCGCCCTGCGACCGATTTCGACGCCTTGCAGGTCGTTAAATCTAATTTGACGGTGGCACGCCGTGATTTTTCAGCCTCTGCATGAAGGCTGCTTGTCTACAAACGTTCAACTCGTACTGCGCGCATCGCCCAAGTGTCTAGCGCGGAATTAGACTTGCAAAAATGGACGTAAAAACAAAACCTAGTACGGTCACCACAACAGAAACCAGGAAATAAATAATCCCCGCAATAGCCCAAAAAGTTTGAACGTTAATAAAGTGCTCAACAGACTCGAACCGCCGGTAGCGCCACGCCAAACTGTTACCTTTTATCCCTAGGAACACTTGGATCGCTAGGCCGCAGGCCAGAATGAACCCAGAAGTCGCATAAGTAATTGGCGTTAGCTTATGGTGAGTATACAAACTCGCTGCAGTAGAAAGAGTCACACTAAAAAGCCCAAACCCTATCCAAAGTGCTATACCCACCATCACTCTGTTCATGCCACAAAGCCAAATCCAACCCAATCCGAAGGCACCCCAGTTCCACTTCAACGCTGCTATCTCTGGTGGTATCTCCGTATTGGTTCCACTGGTATTCACCCACTGCGAACCTCGTTGTGCTATTGGTACCGGACGCGCCGTTTCTACAACAGTGCTAGTGGACGAACCATAAAGTGGTGCAATTGTCGGTGCAGGTGGCTGGGCAGGGGAAATCACCGAAAGGTCAGAGCCTGCCTGATTGCCGACGGATGCTGACTGCATCTCCACGGGCGCCTCTGGTGCACTAATTGCGGGATTATGAGGAAAGGCAGTGCTTGGTAGTATCTGTATTGCTGGCAGTTGTAAACCGGTGTCTAGCCTTTCCAACAACGTTTGCTCCGTAATTCGACCCTCGGAACACCACGTAATGAGCGTATCCATATCCGCCGGACCATATTTTTGCCCGTCAGCAGCAATTACCAAGTACTGTATAGAGTCTGCAGATTGCACGTCGTGATCTCCGATTTTGCAGTTGTATTAATTTCAATTAAATTATAACCTGCATAGCGTGAAAATAAGTTGTTTGATGGTTTTCTTAACCAGTGCGAGCAGATAGAATGCAATTCAGCCAGCTTTTCTGGTAAGCGGTGAGCCGTCGGGAACGCCGTTAGGTAATAGCTGATATTGCGTCGTTCTGCGCATTGGTGTGTAACCTGCCTCGCAAATCAGCCGCTCCATCTCTTCAATAGGCATTGTAAAGGCACAACCTGCCGATGAAACCACGTTTTCTTCCATCATTGTGCTGCCAAAGTCGTTAAGACCGTAACGCAACGCAACTTGCGCAACCTTGGGGCCCTGTGTTACCCAACTCGCTTGCATGTGAGGTATGTTGTCCAACATTAGACGGGAAACTGCCACAGTACGCAGGTAGTCAAATGCCGATGCTCGTTCGCGCTGGAGTTCTGTTCCATCTGGCTGAAACGACCAGGGTATAAATGCCGTGAAACCACCTGTTTCGTCCTGTAATTCTCGCGACCGAACCAGGTGTTCCACACGATCTTCTATGGTATCGACGGAGCCATACATCATGGTAACCGTGGATTTTAAACCCGCAATGTGTGCTTCACGCATGCAGTTAAGCCATTCGTCGGCCGTATCCTTCAACGGCGCGATTTCATTCCTTACACGGTCAGTCAGAATTTCCGCACCGCCGCCCGGTACGCTGTCGAGGCCCGCATTCTTAAGTCGGGCAAACATTTCAGCTTGCGATAACTTGCTGATGCTTGCTATGTAAATAAGCTCGGCAGGGGAGAATGCGTGTAGAATAATCCCATACGCTCCGAATTTCTCCTTTATAGATCGTAACAGGTCTTCATACCACTCAATTTTCAGGCGTGGGTTTAAGCCGCCCTGCATTAGGATCTCAATACCCCCAAGGTCTACCATCTGCTGAATTTTATCAAATATCTGTTCGCGGCTAAGGACGTAGCCGTCCTCGTGCCCGGGTACCCGGTAGAACGCGCAAAACTTACACCGTACCCAGCAAACATTTGTGTAGTTGATGTTTCTGCCGACAACATACGTTACCAGGTCGTTAGTGGTTGGATGGAGTCTCTCTTTGACGAAGTTGGCTAATGTCGCGAGTTCTGGCAGGTTAGGATGATTAAATAATCTAAGACCGTCGTCAAAGCTCAATCTTTGGCCCGCATACACTTTATCAGCTATATCGTCGATCGAGGCCAACTTGGCACTCGGAAATGTTGAAACCATTCAACTACATCCTCTCTAAAGATCTGCCCGATTCATCCTGCTATGGAATGGAGCAATGCTGTTCGCAAACAGCTCACTACTAACTGGCGGTTATGTGGCGTAAGACCCGCCCTGCCAGAGACTCATTGAAAGTGTCTCCCTCGAAGGCGATCGTGCCGTTGATCACTACCATCTTGATTCCCTCAGCAAATTGGTGGGGCGCGTCAAACGTGGCAGTATCGCCAATCGTATCGGGATCATACACTACCAGGTCCGCAAACGCGCCCGGGCGTACAACACCTCGGTCAGCTATCCCCATGCGAGCCGCGGGTAAAGAGGTCATGCGCCTCACAGCTTCCTCTTCGGTGAGTATCTTATGCTTCCTAACATACTCCTTGAAGACCCGTGGAAACGTACCGTAGGCTCTGGGATGCACTAGATCCTTGCCACTCGGCCCGTCTGGTCGGGCGCCTACACCATCCGAACCCACGGAGGTAAACGGAAATTTAAGCACACGTTCAATGTCCCCTGGCCCCATGGCAAAGTTAACTGCGCTGACGTACCCACCAGTTTCCGCGAGCGTATCGATGACCCAATCGACAGGTAACTTGCCGGCCCTAGCTGCGAGTTCCAGGACTGTCTTGCCTTGCATTTCCGGTCTACCTCGGCATACGCCAATCTGAACTCGGTTCCAATGGCTGTTTTCCGAGGTGTCTGCCCAATCCGGGTGAGCTGCCAGCATATCATCCGTTATTCGCTTACGTTCCGCAGGATCATTCAGGCGAGCGGCGACTTCTTCGGGCGTACCACTCTGAGCATACCAGGGCAGTGTTTGAACCGATAGCGCGGTCATAAATGCGTTATACGGGTATTGATCCATCTGGACGTCCAGGCCTTTAGAACGTGCCTCCTCTACCATTTCCAATGTCACAGCAGTCTTGCCCCAGTTGTGATCACCTTCAGCTTTGTGATGTGAAAGTTGCAGTGGAACACCTGCGCCTCGAGCAACTTTGAGAGCTTCTTCAACCGATTCGACAAGCGTGTCGCCTTCGTTACGTAAATGGGTTGCGTAAATGCCTGAAAACTTCTTGACTACCGAACAGAGCTCTATCAGTTCCTCCGGCTGCGCATACCCACCCGGCGTGTATTCCAGGCCACTAGATAATCCCCAGGCTCCAGCTTCCATAGCGCCTTCAAGGATGGACCTCATCTCGTTCATTTCAGCGTTGTCTGGAGGGCGATTATCTTGACCCATTACTCGCTTTCGTAATGTTCCGTGGCCAGCAAGCGGCACGTAGTTAGTGCCGGTTCCTTCTGACTCAACTCGGCTCAGGTGCTCGTCGAAACTATTCCAGTTAATTCTCGCCCCATGCGGCGCAAGCCAACGCTTTTCGAATTCAAACCTCGTGGAATTTACAGCTAGACCCAGGGCAAGGCCGCAATTGCCGACAACTTGAGTTGTAACCCCCATAGCAATAGCGCTCATCTGCTGAGGGTGATAGAGAACCGAGATATCGGAGTGGGTGTGGATATCGATGAAACCCGGCGAAATATGGAGTCCCTCTACCAGTATTCTGCGATTAGTGGTGGTGTGAGATAGGTCGCCGATTGCGGTAATTCGGTCGTCAAGGATCCCGATATCCACACGCTGCGCAGCGGTGCCGGTGCCGTCCAGTACCATCGCACCCTGCAATATGAGGCTCATCGGCTCGGTTGCAATCAAATGGCAACTCCTAAAGTTAGTAGAATATGATTAAGGATTATACCGATGATTTACGATTGACGAGGTGACTTAGGTTCTGTAAGGCTCCTTCGCGCTAGCTACAACGCAGATTAGTTTTACCCTTGCCTCGCACAGCGTAGGAAGAGTTGTGCAGGATTAGGTGTTTAAGGCAACAACACCCGAATGTGATCGTAGAACTGAGTGGGTGTGGGATAATTGATTGTGCGGGCGCGGTTTGCGAGTGAATTTGATCGTTTTGGGTACTTAAATTGACCGACATATTGGAGTTTCGTTCTGCAGAGTACTATAGTAGCGCATTACGCCAGTCGCAAAAGATAGGCTGGTGCTATTCTGCCACCGGTAAGTCGGTTGAGACCGATAGCTTCCCCACTGTGTTGTTTCTGCATGGCATGAGGAGCGATTACACTGGATGGTGGAACAATACCAAATTCGCCGCTACAGTGTCCAAATATCCGGGGCTTTATGTATTTGCAAATAGTGATTCTCATGGTTGGTATTCCGATGGTTTTAGCGATTCTCTTAGGTGCGAACAAGCAATTATAGAGGATCTCATCCCGTGGGTAAAAAGCACCCTTCCGGCTCCGCCATCCCGAAGTATGTGGGCAGTTGCAGGGCAATCAATGGGAGGTTATGGCGCGCTAAAACTGGCGCTTAAATACCCGCGGCTATTTGGCCACGCTCTATCGTTTAGCGGAGCGCTGAATGTTACGCGCCTGCCTGAATACCATCAGGTATTTGGCCATCCCGTGGCAGATCGCGCCTACAGGCGAGCAAACGACCTCTTCTACCTTGCGGAAGAAGCCTTGTGCGAGATGCCGATCGAACGACCGCATATCTCGTTAAACTGTGGCACAGAAGATCCGTTTGTAGAGGCGTCCCGAGCGTTTCATCAGCACCTGCAATTCCTAGGTTATGGCCACAAATATTGGGAAGAGAAAGGGCAACATACCTGGCCCTATTGGAATAGAGCGTTGCGACGAGCGCTTCCTGAGCTTTTGGCCCAAATGTCACCCATTTCCGGAGGTTAAACCCGTGCAGCATTACGATCTATTTGTCATTGGCGGTGGCTCGGCTGGAATGAAAGCAGCACGAACGTCGGCCCGCATGGGCCGCAAAGTAGGTGTTGCAGAGGCGCGTGAACCAGGCGGTGAGTGTTTCTGGGCAGGTTGTGTGCCCACGAAGGCGTTAGTGCGCGCGGCGGACGTCTGGAACACGGTCCGCAATTCCGCACGATTTGGTATACAGGTAGATATTTGTCGCGCTGATTTTCGAGAGGCAATGGCATATAAAGACCGCGCGATGAGGCGAGTTGGTGGAGATGGCCCAGTAGATGCTGGGCTAAGCCGGTTAGGGGCCGATTACTTTAATGAACGCGCGATGCTCGAATCGGCGCATGAGGTACGGGTTGGCAAGGATTTAGTGGTTCATGCAGATTATATCCTCATAGCCACCGGTACGGATCCCGCGGTGCCACCTATACCTGGTTTAAATGAAGCAGGGTTTCTGACTAACCGGGAAGCCCTGATATTGGAACGGCTTCCGTCGCGCATCGCCGTGATTGGCGGCGGGGCCATCGGCTTGGAGTTTGGTCAGATTTTCAGGCGATTCGGCTCTACTGTGACGGTCGTAGAGGCGGCTCCGCAGATACTACCACGAGACGATGCCGATATTGCCGCGTTGGTCACAACCTCCCTGCGTGCCGAAGGCATTAGTGTGCTTACTTCGTCAACGGTTATTCGCGCTGAGAGAACCTCATCCGGGAAACGCCTTACAATTACCAGCGGAGGGTGCGAATCTACGATTGATTGTGACGAGATCCTGGTAGCGGTGGGGCGGCGTCCGGCGACCAGGGGGTTGCAGCTAGCGGCAGCGGGGCTTCCTGATGACGGCCGGTCGTTACGAGTTGACGAGTTTATGCGCAGCGAAGTTCCACACATCCTCGCTGCCGGCGATGTTACAGGTGGCCTTCAATTTACTCACGTGGCGTCCTATGCAGGCGCTCTTGCAGCAAACAACATGTTTGGGGACACTTTGAAACCTGCGGATTTTCGCGTAGTGCCACGGTGCACCTACACCGATCCGGAGGTGGCGAGCGTGGGCCTCACAACTGCAGATGCGATGCAGCTGGGCATACCCATCAAAACTCGCTGTGCTAAATACAGCGATGCGGATCGGCCTGTTCTTTACGGACAGGAGGACGGAATGGTCAAGCTGGTTTTAGATGCGCGTGACAACCAGATTCTTGGTGGACACGTTGCTGGCGCAAATGCATCGAGTGTACTTGCAGAGATCGCTGTATGCATGCAGAACAGGCTTCCTGTTGATGCTATAGCGGCTACAATGCACGCCTACCCGAGTTTCCCAGAAGTGATTGAGGCCGCTGCGCTCTCACGCGACGAGTGTACTCGAAATGCATAGAGGTTCACTTTGGATGACAGCGCTTTTCCTGGTGGGCTTAGCGTTCTTTCCAATACGAGTGATAGCAGCAACGGTAACCACAAATCATGTGGCGCCCATTCCCATCAGGCAGTCGTTGGTTGCACGCGCCTTGCAGGCAATAAACGATCAGGATGAAGATGCTTTGCAGCCGGTTGTAGTATCAGGCGCGCTGCGCTCATTTGACTGGATGCATGGTGAAGCTACAACCCACTGGCAAGCCGGTATCCTTACACTTCCCGAAAAGTCCACTTTGGGAGGCGTTCATCAATATGCTATCTTTCACGCGTGGCATGGTTGTGAAAGCGATGGAGATCATATTCACCCTATAGTCCATAACGGGCAGGATTATCTTCTAGGTCCGGAGGTACCTGAATTTGATCCGATGGGTTTTGCTGTGCGGTCACACGTTCTTCGCGTGAATCTCGACGTAGACCATCAGGCCGCGATGATTTCGGATACAATATTTGTAGACGCTCTGACCAGTAAGCCACCTTCAAATGTGATTCTCCGGATCTCGCAGGATTTTCACGTCCAATCGGTTTCATGGCAAGATAAGGCGCTAGCGTTTTCCCAAGTCGGCGGTGTCCTTGCAGTAGCTGCACCACCAAAAGCACAATTCCACCTTCTACTGAACTACGCTGGTGTGCTTAATCACCAAGGAAGCGACTACATTCTGCAGGATGAGGCAGTGCTTAACTCCTACTGGTATCCTCACACTGCGCGTTTACCCGCAATCTCAACCGTGACCGTTACCGCGCCAGTGGGATGGACGGCAGTTGGACAGGGCAATCTTACCAGGAAGGTTACTGCCGCGGATGGTACAACGGAGTTTGTTTTCAAAAATCAGGTGCCAGTCTGTTTTCAATCTTTGGATTTGGGTGAATATACCGTCACCATTCGAAAAATCCCGGGTGTCGTGCTGGCTGTGTGCCTGCTAAAACCCGATCCAACGCTGGCAAACACATGTTTAGACAGACTTCAATCTGCCCTGCAGTTTTTCTCCAGTATATTTAGCAAATACCCATACAAATCGTACACCCTTGTGGAAACCGATGGACCGTTCGAGACGCCATTGGAAGGCTACTCCATGGCCACTTTTCGGCGTAAGGATCTGCCGGCAGTCATTGCCCATGAGGTAGCCCATACCTGGTGGGGTGGTTTGGTTCCCTGCACTTATCTCCATTCCATGTGGGATGAAGCATTTGCAGATTACTCTGATCAGCTATTTCAATCAAGTCTGCAGCCCGAAGCGGCTACGGGTACCGAACTGAAACCCGTAGATTGGGGCACCGCCTTCAATCGTGTTCCGTTGTCTCGGTGCCACGATACTCTTGATGAAAATCAGGCCGAAACAGGCTATAGGAAGGGCTCACTGGTTCTTAGAGCCCTCGCGGCGCAGATTGGTCACAGATCTATGCTTTCTAGCATGAGAGAGTTTCTGCGTGCTCACGTACCGGGTGCCCCAGCGGAATGGTCGGATTTTGAAAAGGCTGTCGCGACGACTACAGGTACCAGTTATGCCTGGTTTTTTAGGGAGTGGCTTGATCGTACTGGACTTCCGTCACTAGCGGTCACACCTGTTAGTACGGCCCCCTCTAGCAACGGGGGAACCGACCTAACGTTTGCTATTGTGCAGCAAGGCCCTGTCTACCAGCTGCAGGTACCTGTGCTTATCGTGCTGCGAGATGGAGGCAGGGTGATAGCAATACCAACGATTGATAGAGCCAGAACGGTACTTACGATCACGTGCCCTGCACCGCCTGTTCTCATCCGGCTAGATCCTGACAACACAGTGCCTTTAAGCAACGTCGGCGGCCTCGTTGCGAACGTTGGCTACAAGAACTAAGTGCCATGGTTAATCACTAAACCTGCATAGGGCTATGCAGTGAATGGGGCGTTATGGAATTAAGCAAAGAGTTTAGGTTCGAGGCGGCACACAGGCTAACGGGAGTTCCGGAAGGTCATAAATGTGCGCGCCTGCACGGGCACTCGTTTGTCATCACTGTGTATATCGAAGGACCAGTCGACCCTGCCATAGGTTGGGTAATGGATCTCGCAGAGATTAAACGATCGTGTCAACCTGTTATTGATATGCTTGATCACACTTATCTCAACGAGATAAGTGGCCTGGAAAATCCTACCAGTGAGGTGTTAGCTACGTGGTTGTGGGCGCGCTTCAAGCCGACCCTTCCGCTTCTATCGGCCGTCGTCGTACAGGAGACGTGCACGAGTCGTGTCACATACCGGGGGCCGAACTCCTAACAGCTACTTCATGTAGCGTCAACCGCTTCCGCTGTACTTTTGGTAGTGTACCTTGGAGGCAGGAGTGCGGAGGCAGAGACTGCCACCTGGTCCTGCGGCGACGGGTTGTCTTGTTGCGGTATCCGGCTTGCATAGACTCCACCGCATGTGCCCTGTGCCGCGGGGTTGAAACCCCCGTGCGGTCTCGCAAAAGTCCACTTTGTGGACTAAATGCGCGGAAGGCAGGACCTCTCCCCCGGTGCTATCGCACCGACCCCTCTCCCGGGTGGGCCGTTGGCCCTGAGCGAGGGGTAGCGACTGGCGGGGCCGTTGGCGGTTGTTTTGGGATTGCGCCGGGGAGTGAACGGACCGGTTGAGACGCAAAGCCCATCCGCGTGGTCCAAATGCGGCGGCTGTCCACCACTCCACCGCCAGTAGCGAATGACGAAGCAGAGTGCATTTAGCCGTGAGCAGTTTCAACAGGGTGGTGAACCTGCGTACCAGCGATGCGGCCGCTGCGCTGTGCAACACGGCAACCACAAAGCGAAATCGTCATCTGTACCCATCGCTCAAGGAGCGTAGCGACTGCCCGGGAGAGGGGTGGCCTGCAGGGCCGGGGAGAGTTCACCCAACCTTGGCAGTTGGGGTTAGTTACATTCGTTGTGACGGTAATCACAATAAGACAAAGTTGAAATATTTATTAGAATTTATCGAAAAACGGCATAAAAGCCCTTGACATGCATTAGTGATCCTGTTATAATCGCTATGTAAGTGCTCTGCTGCACTTGCTTAGGTTGGTTTACGTAGTCGTTTGCTTAAGATTGGTCGGTCTATTTTTTGCAGGCGTATCTGCCTGCTTTGTTCCTCTACCC
>DAIDKH010000044.1 GCA_027450145.1 Chthonomonadaceae bacterium
CCGGCGCTTGTACGCATAAAGGCTGCACTCACTGCGACGGCCATAGCCGAATACTTTAGAGACAAGGGCAAGAGCGTCCTGTTAATGATGGACTCGGTTACCCGTCTTGCCCAGGCGCAACGCGAGGTCGGCTTGGCAATCGGCGAACCGCCTGCTACCCGTGGTTACACACCTAGCGTGTTCGCCATGTTGCCTCGCCTGCTGGAGCGGGCAGGCACCGCTTCTCAGGGCGATGGCTCAATAACAGGAATATATACGGTTCTAGTCGACGGTGACGATATGAACGAACCAATAGCGGATGCCGTACGCGGTACGCTGGACGGGCATATTGTACTCTCTCGTGAACTGGCGCATCGAGGTCACTACCCGGCGATCGACATACTGCAGTCGGTTAGCAGGGTGATGCCGCAGATCGTTCCACCTGAACAGCTCAAGTCTGCTGGAATGCTGCGCGAACTGTTAGCTGCCTATCGTGATGCCGAAGACCTTATTCGAATTGGCGCCTATGTAGACGGAAGCGATCCGAGAGTAGATCGCGCACGGGCGAAAATAGGCGCAATTGAAGCGTTTTTGCGACAGACAGTCGGTGAATCGTGCTCATATTTCGACACTCTAAAATCACTTTTGACCCAGATGCCGGCTTAATACGATGCGCAAATTCAAATTCCGATTAGAAACATTACTAACGGTTCGTGCAGCCCAGGAGAAGCAGGCGGAACAGGCGTTTGCCGTAGCTCAGGGGCGTCTCTCCCTGGCAACACGCATGCTGCAGCAATCGCTGCAGCAGTTCAATACCGCTCTCGCGGAGCGTGCCGGTACAACCACGGGGGAGCGCATTGACGCAGCTTCCTGGCTGGATCGCGAAAGATACCTGGGCGTATTGGCCACGACTATTGAGCAGCAACAGCGAATTGTTGATACGGCGAAGCTGGTGGCGGAAGAATACAGGCAGGAGTTGATTAAAGCAAGCCAGGCTCGCGAGTCCGTAAGCCACCTAAAAAAGAGGGACATGCAACGCTACACAGCAGAATACAACCGGCAAGAACAGGTCTCAATGGATGAGCTGGCAACACAACAGGCAGGACGGAAGCGGCAGGAGGCCGCAGCAGCCCTGCGCGATGAGGAATAGACAATATGCTAAGCGACTACAGTGCAGCGCTCAGCCGCATTCAGGCAATAGAATCGCGCATTCACGACTTACTTGCGGTAGATAACCCAACGCAGGCTTCCCCAGACATGGCGGCGCCTGGGACTGCCCCCGGGGCTACAATGCCCCCTGTGACCACTCCCGCATCGTTTAACTCAGCCTTGAGCGCCGCCGGTGCACTGCCCACCCTTAAAGGACCGCAATTCTCGCCTTTTATAGAGGGGCTAATCTCAAAATACGCCAATGCAAACAACGTCGACCCTAACCTGGTGCGTGCGGTCATCGCTCAGGAATCGGGTGGTAATCCTAATGACATATCCTCAAAAGGCGCTCGCGGTCTGATGCAAATTATGCCCGAAGAAGCACAGTCACTTGGTGTATCAGATCCGTTTGATCCTCAGCAAAACATAGCGGCAGGTACGAAGCTTCTGGCGACGCTCCTAAAGAAATATCAGGGCGATATCCCGCTTGCACTGGCTGCCTACAATGCAGGCTCCGGCGCTGTAGAGCGCTACAACGGCGTTCCACCATTTCCGGAAACGCAGAAGTATGTACACAATATTCTTCACATGCTGGGACAATAGCTGGCCGAGGCCACCGAGGATTCGATTTTCATGTTAAAAGTATTGAAATTGAGTTTGCTATTCATTGTGCCGCTGGTTGTCGGCGTGGGAGCCTTCATAGGTCTTGCTCACACGAAGATTTTACCTGGCCACAAATGGGCTACCGAGAAGGGACCACTTGGCGAAATAATGCGCCTTACTGGTGTTAAGCCTCTCAAACGACCTGCAGCAAAGACCGCGACAGCGGCTAACCCGGCTGCTCCCAACGCGTCGACTGCCACCGCAGCTGTAGATCCTCTGGCCGCAGAGAAACAGGCGCTTGCAGCCGAGCGCCAGGCGTTTGACACGGAACGAGCCAATTGGCAGGCTCAACAGCAACAACAGGCACAGCAGGCCGCGGCTGCTACCGCTGCTGCAGCGGCAGCTCAACCAGATCCGCAGCAAATTGCAAAACTTGCCGATGTATACAGTAACATGGACTCGCCAACCATTGACAAGATCCTTGCGCATCTACCTGAGCCAGAGGTTGTGGCTCTTTTAAGGCAGATGGACGGCCGAAAGGTTGCCCACGTTCTGGCAGGCATGAAAACGACGACGGCAGCACGACTAACCCAATTGCTTGCTCAACCGCCACCTGCCCCGCCGGATGCAACGGCTAGCGCAAACTCACCTTAAAATGTTTCTTAAACGAACGGACCTCCACGGGGGTCCGTTTCTTCTGTCACGGTTTCCTGCTTACCACCGCCGGTACCATGCACGAGAACTGGCGTACCCTACCGAGCAGTAGCCTACGACAAATCCTTAGATAACCTGAGTTTCTCATCTTGCCACGCGGCCCCTAAACAAGAATTATCCTACGATCTCCCTGTCAATGAATTGCTAGTCATTATCCCAACGGACAATTGGGGCTGGTCGTTCAAGAGGGATGATAAATAAGTTCTATTTACTAAGGTATTAGTGCTACAATTTGCACTACGCCTGAGGCTCAGGTGCTGCACACAAAGTTTATCTAATAACAGTGCGGGGCGAGCGCCACGTCGCGCACTTGGAAAGTATATCTGCATCACGTCGAACCGTGCAAGTGGCCGAAATACTGTAGGCTTACTCAACAAGGATTTAAAAGCATGTACCGGTTGCGTACAACGAGCGTCCGAGCGTTCACATTTGGCCTCATTGCATCTGCGCTGCTTTCAGGTTGTGGCAGTAGTCACCACACGCGACCAACGATCAAAGCTGCAGCCACCACTATTGACGGAATTGCATTGACTTCATTTGTACCCAATTTGGTACCTGCGTATTTAACTGCTCCTTCAGAGAAATCACATTTAGTGTCGCAATCACTCGCGTCACCTATGATCTGTGAACCTGTAGTGGGTACTGGCCTGCCCGTTACCGTGGCACAATTTGGTTCAGGTTGTTCGCGATGGCTGCAGTTTAATGTGGGTGGGCTACCACAGGTCGGTTGTACACCTAGGTGGTATTCATTCGCACGTGCGTGCGCAGAAACCAACCGGCCCGATCTTCGCCTCGAACCTCAAGATATTACAGGCTTTACCAGAGTGACTGGTGTCAACATCATGGTGCTCAGTTCCATTACCGGTACACCCAGCAATCTTATTGTCACCTATCGCCTATTCGACACACATACGCAACAACCATTCGACAAGCCCTTGGTACTTAAAGGCACTACCCAGGCGATCGTCGCGAAATTACCGGAAATAGCTGCGCAGCTTGCCAAATTGCTCGGGGTGCATGGAGCACACTTACCGAATCGTGTAGAAGTGAGTCCAGCAGATCTTACGCTCATGGGAGGGATTCCGTGGGTACCGGCTACCGATTTGGATGAAGTGACCCGCCAGCGGTTGATCAAGTTAAGCCGTTCCTCCGGTTTGGCAGTAAGGCTGCTTTTATGGGTAGGGAGCAATCGAGGCAGAGTCACTGCCAGCCTTGATAGTCATCCCCTTCCAGACGCTACCTCTAATGTTTTACTCATCCAGGGCTATTACGACAAGTATCATCGCCTACCCACAAACAAATCTGTATTTGATGGACTATTACGCCAATTTCCGACAAATTTGGCTATGAATTCTACCGCTGCCTACCTTAGCGATCTATCCAATAAACAATCATACAGCGTTCAATTGGCGAAGCGCATTACAGAAATAGCTCCCAACCAACCGTATTCATGGGTGATTCTTAGCGATTGTATCTCCAACGAAGCGGATGCAATTCGGCAAGGTAGATATTCCTATGAGATGAGCTATGCCACTTCCAATGAAGTCCAGACACTTTATCGAGAGGAGTTGAAGGCTGCTGAGCGCTCTGTAGCTCTAGATCCTGCATACGGACATGCTTGGTATGAAGTTCAATTGGCTGCTATGTTCCGTGGGGATAGCAACTTAGCCTGGAGTGCCTTTGCTAAGGCCTCTAAATTAGATCGCGATGTCTGGGAGCCCTATAGTACAGCATTGGAAATGGCCCAATTCAAGTGGTTCGGTAATCGCATTGAGCTTATTCGATTGGCAAATCGAACGGCTGCTCATTTCCACTACGACCGCTATGCCATGAAGGCTGCAACACAGCTATGGCGGGACGGCTACAAAAACGTCGCACATAAGATGATGACCACGATTATCAAAAAGAACCTCGCACTGCTAGCCCACTCGCCTAACAATGCTGAGGCTCTCTACGCGCTGGGGAGTTCGTACCGTATTGAACACGAATGGGCAGTATCAACCATATACTACGCTCGTCTCACCAGGCTGCGACCATATTACGGGCGTGCTTACACACGGCTCGGCGACTCCTATATGGCGGTTAACTTATGTCAGCCGGCATATGATGCGCTAAAAAAGGCCACTGAGCTTTCTCCCCTCAATGAAGACGCCTTCGAGCGGATGGCGGAGGCATGTTTTCGCCTCGGTCATTACCACCAGGCGGAAACCGCTGCTAAACGTGCATTGTCCATTCAACCGTCAGCAGTTTTTCCACTATTCTATGCAGGAGACAGCCTGTTGATGCTGTCGAAGTATAAACAAGCTTTGCCCTATCTCCAAGAGTCCATCCAGTTGTATCCACGGGATTTCCATACAGCAGCCTCGTTTGCGTTTTGGAGGGTATTAGGAAATTGCCAGTTAGGCCTCGGACAATATCACCAGGCTATAAATTCATATAAAACATGCCTTGCTGAAAAAGCCACATGTTTTCCAGCCTTAAACAACATGGCGGCGTGTTACAACGATCTGCATCAATACAATCTAGGCATTGCATGTAACCGCCAGGCACTACAACTGGAACCCAAGAGTCCCTACTCCTGGGCGGGTTTAGCCTACGCTCTTTACGAGTCCCACAACGTTGCAGGTGCTCGGCAAGCGTGGGAGAATGTCGTCAACTTTGGCGGTAACGGCCGGCTCGCGGCCGTCGCGCGTAAAGACCTTGCACTCACCAGCAAACACGCGCCTGCAAGCAAACCCAGATAATCAAATACCGCAATTCTCCGTTTAGTATAACGTTTACCAGGGTGCAAACTCTCGATGCCCGCAGATTTTAGACACATTAGGCCCTGAGTATGCATATCTACGATGCTATTGTTTTAATTACTTTGTTAAATTTAGGCCAGCAGCAACAACTTTTCTATATAAGTTAGTATAATACGTTAGCAGCACAATGCTCGCACAAGCCGAATATAACGCGATTTGTGTCTTTTCAATTGGTTCGATAGCTGCTTCGGTAGCATTTAATATCAAATAGGGCGGTCGTTCAATACGCCAAAAGGTTGATTGACGGCGAAGGAGATTGTAGCATAATCAACTTATAAATCTAGTCGCTTTTTAGGTAAAGCGATCTTGACAAAGCGTCTTCCATAGGAGGAAAGCGTACAATGAAAAGAGATTATACGTGTGGAAACGCAGCGCCACACGGCTTTCGAAGCTCGCCTGCGACGATAGTTGGACTATCTGCTGCGCTAATGGTCGCTGCATCTGGGGCAGCGCAGGCAAGTGAGACCGTCGCACTTCCGTCATTTACCTCTTCCGAACTAAACATCGTCTATATGGCACTAGTGGCCGGGTTTATTTCACTAGCAGCGGGCGCCTACTGGTTTATAAAAATTAAAAATCTGAGTCCGGGCACTCAGAAAATGGAGGAGGTGGGCAAGGCAATTCGAGATGGCGCGTATGCCTACCTAAGGCAACAGGTCAAACTGATGATTCCCCTCGTGGTAATTATCTCCGTCCTGTTGTTTTTTCTTTACAAGGGTGAGTCAGCCGCGGGTTACAATACAGGTGATGCCCTGGGGGTTGCGCTCTTCTTCATCCTCGGCGTCTCATTTTCCTATATAGCCGGTTACACCGGCATGTCTATGGCGACCACAGCCAACCAAAGAACTGCCCACCAAGCACGAACGACCTTCAAGGGTGCCTTGGAAACCGCCTTTCAGGCTGGCGCGGTGAGTGGGATGATGACCGTGGGGCTGGGGCTAATAGGTGCATGTTTCGTCTTTCTTATTTTCCGCGAGAAGGCCATGCTCATACTCGTTGGTTTTGGCTTTGGTGGCTCCCTTGCAGCCCTGTTTATGAGGGTTGGTGGTGGGATCTTCACGAAGGCGGCCGACGTGGGTGCTGACCTAGTAGGCAAGGTGGAAGCCGGTATACCAGAGGACGACCCTCGAAATCCGGCAACAATCGCCGACAACGTGGGTGATAACGTTGGAGACTGTGCAGGAATGGCAGCAGACGTGTTTGAGAGCTACGAGGTTACGCTTGTTGCTGCCATTATACTTGGAGCATCGGTTATTCCTCAAAACCTGTGGCAGAACGGGGCAAGCCTTACCCATTCTGCACTGATGTTGGTCATGTATCCCCTTATTGTTCGAGCAGCAGGTGTCATCGCGTCCATCATTGGCGTACTTACCGTTCGCGGTGAGGACCGCGACGACCTCGATGCTATGCAGCCCATCAATGTCGGCTTCCGATGGTCGGCTGCCGCCGCCACGATTCTATTCGGCATTGGCTCTTACGTCTATTTCGACCTTATGAACCCGACCCACGTGGTATCGGTACCGTCGACCTCAGGTCAGGGTTTAGAAACTTACACATGGGTACCATTTTTCCTGTGTACATTTCTGGGCATTCTGCTCGCCATCTCCATTGGTTACTTAACCGAATACTTCACCTCCATGGAGAAAAAGCCAGTTACAGAAATTGCATATCAGAGCAAAACTGGCCCAGCAACGATGATTATTTCAGGTTTCAGCTTCGGCTTGGAAAGCTCAGTATGGGGTGTTGTCTCCATTGCGCTCACACTTATGTTTGCGCTTATCATCTTCCAGGGTAATGCGATCCTGGCAGCTTACGGAATAGCGCTCGCAGGGCTTGGCCTGCTCTCCACCACTGGCTACATTCTGGCAATGGATACGTTTGGTCCGATTACCGACAATGCTAACGGAATATTTGAGATGTCGGGTGTACTGGAGGATGACCGTGCAGCGGGTGCCGTTACCGCGAATAGGATATCCGGGGATCGCATCGTCGGTAGGCTCGATGCGGTGGGTAACACAACTAAAGCGCTGACAAAGGGCTTTGCAATTGCAACAGCCGTCATTGCCGCAGTATCCCTTTTCCGTTCCTTCATGACGAGCGCTGGTCTACTGAATGTGGGAATTCGGCTGGATGTACCGGAAGTCTTCATTGGGGCACTACTTGGTGGCGCGGCGCCGTTCCTGTTCAGCTCGTTTGCGATTAATGCCGTGGGGCGAGCAGCCTCCCAACTTATTGAAGAGGTTCGGCGTCAATTCCGCGGCGATGCGGGGATCATGGCCGGCACCAGCAAACCAGATTACGCAAAGTGTGTCGCGATCGTCACACAAGCCGCTCAAAAGGAGCTTCTTGGCCCTGGTATTCTGGCAATTTGTCTCCCTATTCTAGTTGGTTTTGGACTGGGGTTCGCGGATCCGCAGAAGGGCGCAGAGGCACTGGGAGGCTACTTGGCTGGAGCCATTATTACTGGCCAGTTGCTGGCGGTGCTTCTCTCCAACTCCGGTGGGGCGTGGGACAACGCCAAGAAGAAAATTGAGGACGGATTATTTGGCGGAAAAGGTACAGAGAACCATAAAGCAGCCGTTATTTGCGATACAGTAGGTGATCCGTTTAAGGACACGGCAGGCCCTGCCCTTAACCCCTTGATCAAGGTTATGAACCTGTGCGGAATCCTCATTGCCGGTATAGTGATTAATCCCATTAGCCTGGTGGCTCGTTCCGCTATCGTGCTCATAACCGTAGCGCTCCTTGCAGGAGCTATCCTGTTCAGCAAACGCGGCACCATCACCGATAATCCGGATTACAATCAGCCAGCTACACCAGAGGAGGAGGAAAAGGTGGCTGTATCCGCCGGACATTAATCAACCTACGATCGATTGTATAATGAGAAAATGCGGCCCCCACCGGGCCGCATTTTCTCATTATTAGCCACTAGCAACGCCACATGGATCTCCCCGCGCACTTTAGGCAGAGCCGCCATAAATCCCAGTTCAAGTGGGTACTGAAGTCTAGGAAATTGTCTATAACGAGAGCATAGCCTGCTACATCGGTAGTGACATGCAGCAATGCCAGCCATCATTCGCAATGCCGTTGTCACAACAACAACCACAGGACCCGCCGCTCTACTGTCTACAAGCAGGAAGTATCCACTACTAGAGTACAAACGATTAGCGGGTCACAGTTATACCCAATCATTTAGGCGGTGTTAGGTAATTATCGGCCGACCTGCGTGTTGCGCATCGCAAGGTTCCAGCTACTGGCTTCTTCTACGATGAGGTGAACATTGGCAGCCGATGCACCTTGTTGATCGAAGATCTCGATCGTGTTTTTACCTGGCTTAAGCCAGCTCTCAGGAAGGTACATTCCTGGTGCAGGAGTGGGATCAGGATACCTGCCCAGGTTATGTCCATTTAGCCATGCCGAGCCGCCGAACAGGCCACTGGTCATCAATCGATAAATGGGGTGAACGCCTTCAGCGCCGTAGGCTGGCAGTGTAAATTCGGCTCGATACCAGGTTGGAATACCGCTTGCCTTTCCACCTTCATAAGGGAGCCAGTGTGAACTCTGCTGCTTATCAAACCTAACGCCACCATGGTATTTCCAGCCGCTTATAGGCGTACCGGTTTCCGGTGTAGTAGTTTCTAGCAACGCGGGTTTGTCTAGGCCGCCAGTCCCATCAGTGTTATGAATGAGTACGGCCAACACATTTTTGCCATTCGGATTCCATGCTCTATCGAGTGAAACTGTGAACGAGGTATCCCATCCTGCGTGTTCGCCCACTATCTTGCCATTGAGATAGACAATTCCGTCGTCATCCACGCTGCCAAAATATACAGAATGATGGGGCGCCGTGCTAGCAGGTAGATCAATCCGTACCCAAACCCAACCGGGGCGGTTGTTGAAAAGATCCTGCCCTATGCTGGCACTTAGCCACTGTCCACGAGCAATTGGACCGGCGGCGTCTGCTGCATCGGATGCCGCTGGATTGTTTACCGCCTGCCATTTCCAGGCAGTAAGAGGAATGCCTGGGTGTCCCATTGGCAAACCGTTTCGCAGGAACACCGGCCCTGAAAGGCCTTTGCGGTCTACCGAATTAAGTGGTCCTATGTACGAAAAGCGCTTAGGACGTCCGTAATGGGTGGTAAACACCGACACTAGATTAATGCCCTTACGTAATGTCACTCCGGCATTTTGCGCGACGGGATTCTGTGTGCGGCGGATTAGTTGACCAGTGAACTGGGGCCGTCCGTTGACAAAAACCTGCAACCAATCGCCCACATCCGAAAAGTGCAAGGTATAGCTGCCCGCTCTCTGTACATTCAACAGCGAACGGTACCAGGCATAACATCCGTTATAGCCATCCGCTCCCATCTGGCGTGGATTGGGTGAAAACAACCAATTCAGGCTCTGAAACTTGGTGCTTGCCGGTTCGTCGCCAGGTCTCACGTGCCAAGAAACAAGCTTCGGAGCTACGGGCATGGGTCGGGCAGCTGGGTCGGCAGTGCTCAACACGTGTGCCTCTCCAGTTGCACCATAAACACGAGCTGGTACAGCCATCGTGTCCGCAGCCGGTTCATCGCACTGAAGCTGTAGCTTGGTCCCCTGAAGTCTAGCAGTGCCGACGTACGCGGGCCCCACCACTATAAACTCCCTATCACCGGCCTTTACATTCCATGTGTGATCGGCGCTGCGCTCGTTTTCCCATAGCACTCGTATCACCCTGCCAGCCGATGCAAAACTGAAGAGCTGAGGTTCGTCAGACGCTTGGGCCGTTAGCGTAACACCGTTGGCGAATTTTTGCCAATGAGAACCGCCAACTAATTCGTGGGGCGAACTACACAAAAATTCCATCTTGCTCGAACTGTCCGTTGGCCCATAGACAACAAGCGTTGTTTCAGTTGCACTCTGGTTAACGATGCTAAGCAGGCGTGGTTCACACAGCTTCAATTCGACGCCTGGTTTTAGGGCATAGTTTAGAATAACTGGCCGCACCTCGCCGCTGAGAACGTGAAGGGAAGCATCCTGTCCAAGAACGTGCAGCGTAGTGGTCTGTGTTACACTCGTATTATTGTCGAGAAACACCACCGTGCCATCCGGTGCAGTACGCGCGGTAATGCGAACATCCGAATTGCTTCCTGAGCCAGAATATTTATCTGTACTGTCGTCGCTCTCTTCCAGAATTCGGGGAAGGCTTACGGCGAACATGGCAGCCTTCTTAAAGCGGTAATAGACTGGCCGAAGGTCGCCTGCCTGCCCTATGGCGCCGGCGTAATCGTACGATGCAGCATCTTCGTCATTATTCCAGTAGCCGAAATTACTCCCGCCGTGCAGCATGTAATAGTTGTAGCCATTACCGCCGTAGGCGATAATATGCCACGTTCCGCGATCGAAAAAGCGTAGTCGTGAAGGACTCAGCGGCCCGTAAAGGTTGTACCAACCTGGCCAGAATTCAGTCGTATACCAAGGATTTACCCTGTTTGCACTACTCCACGGTGTGTTTCCTGCCGGATCGCTGCCATGATGCAGCCCGCTAAAAAAGTAAGGTACCTGAATGCCGTACTCTAGCGCCTGCTGCTGCAGAAAGTGGAAGTACTGATTCGGCATGTCGGTGCCCCAACCAAATGGGTGCTCGTTTTCCAACTGTACCATAATGACCGAACCGCCATGATTTATCTGGTTACGAGCGACGATGGGAAGCAACTTACTGAAGAATTGATGCACCGCGTCCTCAAATGGCTTGTTGGGGGTACGGACATCTAATCCCTTAACGAACTTTAGCCACACGGGATAACCGCCACTATCCCACTCTGCACAGTAATATGGGCCAACGCGGACGGTGGCATACATACCCAGGCTGTGAACCAGTTTGAGAAATGCATCCAGATCGTATCGCCCAGTAAAGTTGAACTGGCCGGGTTCGGGCTCATGTGCATTCCAAAAAAGGTAAGACTGCACCGTATTGAACCCGGCGCGCTTCATCTTCAGCAACCTATCACGCCATAGCGCGCGTGGGACCCTGGCATAATGCATACTGCCTGAAACAATAAATGTGCGCTTCCCGTTGATAAGGAAGCCTCGACCGTCGAAGTTTATGTATGGCGCGGCGGCAGCGGCGGGCCTGAACATGTGATCATTTGCCGTGGCGCGAATGGGTGTTAAACAGCACATGGCGGCTAGGCCAGCAAGTGTGGCTCGCGAATTCCAACGCATTTCAAGTACCTCAATGATAAAAATGTTTGCCACGTTGAATTCATCGGAGACGAAGGAATATCCTGCACAATAGTCAAGTTTATTCGCAAAAACACGATGGCTCAACTATTTGAGCACAATTTGCTTACTATTACAATACCGTTAACGAGACCAATGGGTAGTAACGGTGCTCGAAACCTCATCGCTAATTAAGTCGTCCTGCAATTACAATGCGATGTCAAAGAACCCAGCATGGTTAAAGTAGTAGCTACTATGTTCATGCCAACGCTATTCCGTGCAATAGGGCAGATTTATCTTATCTGTGAAAGGGCGCCTGTTGCTCACAATGTCAAAACGCAATGCCATATTATCGTTGATTTTATGTTCTTCGATATTTCCTGAGTTGTTTACAGGCAGTACCCCATTGCCGCAGTTTTTTCGTCCTCTCACACTCCCGTTCCTCATGGTAGGCTACGGTTTGTTTGTACTGGTAATTCGCGAAGCCGCAGTGCGCATGAACGCAGGTACTACACGGATAGTACTAATGGGCCTAGCATACGGAATTGTGAACGAGGGCTTGTTCGCAAAAACGCTGGTCACCAGAAATAACCTGCCAATAAATCAGTTCGATGGATATGCCGTGGTTTTGGGCTTTAATACCGGATGGGCCAGTGCAATCCTTCTGTGGCACGCGTTCGCTTCAGTTTTGTTTCCTATTTATCTCGTTCATTACTGCTTGCCAGATGCATCGCGGGAAAGATGGTTAACCAACAAGCAGATGGTTGTAATTACCGTAGCAATCTCGTTATTTGCGGTCGCCAACTTTCTGCTGCGACGAATAGACGGTGCTACCAACTCACCTATACAACTATCGATTACCCTGGGCGCCATTTTTGCACTGGTGCTTGCAGCCGTCCTTTTAGAGGGATCGCCGCTACCGCTTGCGCACAACAATGGCAGACCTGCAATAGCCGTGGGAATGTCAGCTGTAATCCCCATGGCGGCCCTCATCATAATGGCAACTGAACGCATACCGCCAGCGATCTACTTTCTGGTTCTCTTATTGATGGTGGCTGGTTACAATCGATTAATGTGGCGACTTGGCTGGGTACATCAGCCGGCCCTCGTCTACTTTGGTGTGGGATGGTACATCCAGAACGCTGTTGGATCCATAATCGCAAGCCTTCACAACCCTTCACTTGCCGCCTTAATGCTGGTGGTTGACACCATGCTAATCTCAGCCACATACTGTTCTGTGGCTAAAGCCTCTAAGCGCCAGCAGCACGACGCCTACGAGCAGGTTGCGACTTGATTCGATGCACCTGCCGCGGTTCACCCGGCGCGAAATAAACTACATGCTGATTGCGCACTTTTCGCCGGCTTTTATTTAAGAGAGTTCAGCACCTGCCCGTGGCAAACAAACATGACCAACATTCAGCGATACTGAGTGATTACACCACTCGCTGACTGTTGGTCATATATTACGTCACTGTTGATAAGTGGTTGATTCGGACGGTTTACAGGGCCCTCAACTGATTAATTTGCGTTTGAACCCGTACCAAGCCCGCATAGACGCCATCGATATCCATGAGTTCATCGTGGGTACCACTCTCCACCATCTTGCCATCTTTCATAACCACAAGCCGATCCGCGTTGCGCAGGGTCGAGAGCCTGTGAGCAATAGCAAAGGTAGTTCGGTTCTGTATGAGACGAGCGATCGCGTCCTGAATAAGCTTTTCCGTTTCGGTGTCTACAGAGGCAGTCGCTTCGTCTAGTATGAGAATGCGCGGGTTATGCAAAATAGCCCGGGCAATGGAGATCCGCTGCCGTTCACCACCAGACAACCGTTGCCCTCTCTCACCCACGCTGGTGTCGTATCCATCGGGAAACCGCATGATGAACTCATGACAGTTAGCAGCCTTTGCAGCGGTAATGACCTCCAGCGGAGTCGCATCTGGCCGCGAGTAGGAGATGTTGTCGTAAATAGTGCCAGGGAACAGGAAAGGTTCCTGTGGAACTATTCCCAGCTGCCTCCGGAAGTCGGCTCGTGAGATGTTCCTGATGTCGACGCCATCTACCGTGATTGTGCCTTCTGTGGGATCGTAGAACCGTGACAACATATTGATGATAGTCGTTTTGCCAGCACCGCTGTGCCCCACTAAGCCGATCATCTCGCCAGATTTCACGCAGAGTGAGAAGTTTTCCAGTGCCCGCCGAGCGTTGTCATAGGTGAATGTTACGTGATCAAATTCCACGTCGCCGCGCATTTCAGGCATCCCCACGGCATCGGGTGCGTCTACTATTTCGGGATCTGTATCCAGTACCTCGAAAACACGCTCTGCCGCGGTCATCGATCTGGTAGACCAGTCTAGAACCTGACTGAAGTTCATGAACGGTTGGTAGAAAGACATCAGGTAGCCGTTGAACATTGTAAGCGTTCCAATCGTCATCACCTCCGAGATAACGAAGTGGCCGCCCACGAGCCAGATAATGTACGATCCAACAGACATCAGTAGACCCAACAATGGCCAGAAGGTAGCCCGGAATGCGTTTGCATCATAGCTTGCCTGGAAAACAGACTGGTTTCGGTTGCCAAAGAAGTTGACCTCGCGATCTTCCTGGGCGAACGCCTTCACGACCCTCATACCTGACAGCGTGCTGTTAAGTACCGAATACATCTTACTTATTCGGTGCCACACAACGTGATAGCGCCGCCGCGCTCGTGGCATAAACCACCGGGCCAGGAAGAAAATACCTGGCGCAGGCAGCAGCATGAGCAACGCCAGTTCAGTGTTCAGCTTAAACAGGATTATTCCAATGCCAACCAGCGTCAGAATGTTCGTCGTTAACCAGGGCACCCCCCCCTGCAGAAAGTCCCAGAGGTTATCTGAGTCGCCGGTAACTCTAGACATCACCGACCCGGTGCTGCGCTTATCGTAATAGCTGAGTGACAACTGGTTAAGCTTGGCATATAACGCCATGCGTATGTCCATAGCGATACGACCGCCAAGCCACGGGTTCAAACGTTGTTGGGCATAGTTAAGCGCGGTGCTAGCCAGTTTAACGACTGCCAACAGGATGACCCAGAGAACAAGCACGTGAAAACTAGGGCGAGGAGCAGGAATGTACACGTGGTTGGGACCATGGTGCCCAACGGGCCTTAATAGGTCGATGATACGACCGGCAACATAGGGCGGTGTGAGATCTGTAAGAGTCGAGCCGACGATGAGCGCAACGCCCAACAGCACCTGTGGTTTGTAGGGTGCAAGGAACTGGAACAACCGCATAAGTATGGCGCGTTTGTCCAAACACGCAGGACACACGTCGGTATCGTCAGCCAGAATGCGCTGACATTTTGGGCAATGTCGGCGCTTTCGTTTAACAGTCTCCGCACCCGGGTCCTCACCGCGGGCAAGGGCACTCAGCTTTCTAGCCACCAGGTTTGCATCAGCATTGACGGCATGTGAGAAGCGCATGAGCGGCACGGTCTCAGTGGAGGTGAGTGCCTGCAGTTCGCCGTTACCAATCTGCATTTCGGCGCGAACTTCCCGGACCTCGCCCAAAGGTATGGATTTAACAAGTTTGGCCTGTTTTCCGCCATTAGGAGCAAATACAAGAATCTGCTCACGGTCGGCTACGAGCCATTCTGGGGAAAATTCTCCGCGTACGTTGATATCTGTAGCAAAAGCGATACGGGAATCCTTGTCGGCTCCCATTTCCTGCCTTGGAAGAGAATCTAGGGAACGAAGACCGTTCTCGACTTCCTCCGGCAGAACTTCCAGTAAAGCCAATGTAATCTCCGGTTCAGATTGAATTGCAATGAGTTGCAGCAATTAAAGTGTCATACATATTACCTTAATTGACGAACAACCACTCATGCCGTTAGCAATTAATGCCGCATCAATCTAAAACGGTTTAATGCGCGTCGTGTTTTGCTAAATCTGCTGTTTAGCAGGGATTTCAACTGGCGCTGTAAATCGTTGAGCTGCCACCAACTAGCAGGACATCGTGACTGAACGTGAGAGTATGGCTTTTGGAGTTTAAGCTGGCATGGAGAGTGTAATCTGCCTTACCAATCGTTAGATCCACCCGATTACCAGAAAGAATCTTGTAGGTACCGTGCCAGTTTGCAGTAAGTTTATAGCCGTCACCGCTCTCGGTAACGCTGTCTACAGAGTGATCCGGGAATGGTAAATGGGCCGTACCGGCCGGGCTATCGGCGCGCAGGATGGTAGTCCCCTTTACCGACCCGCCGCTGAACTGAACAGTCTGCTTAATCACACCAGGGAATTGACTTACCGCGTTTGCGCTTAGAACCCAATTTCCATTTAATTGAGCGCTGGTAAGGCCCTTCAATACGTGCATCTGCTTGGCGTGTACCGTATACGCGATACCTGCCCCAGCCAATAATGTGAGTGCCACACCTATCAGAAGCTTCTTCTTTTTACCACCACGATGAATTTGGCTGTCCTCGTCCAGACGGTCGTCATCTAGCCCCATATCTGTCCAGGCACCAGATTCCTGAACTGCTAATTGTGCGTCGCTCATTGCCGCTCGCTTTCTGTCGCGTTACCCACCCTTATCTATATCGGGATTAGGTTAACAATGCACGAGGACAAGTATCGGCAAATCACCCGCTTGAGAATATTGTACCAATTGCTAGGTTTTAAGCGTCCTAAAATCACGGAGCACCTGCACCATATTTCAACGCTAGCCGTGTACAAACGAAGTGCGGGCCAGTATTGCACTCTCGTTGCAACACTGTCCCGCAATGCAGATATGGAGACCGTCATATTGGTAACGGTCCACGCACATTTTAATCAGTGGCAGCGATCTATGGCCATCATTAGGAACAGAAGCGCGAGGTAGATCATAGAGTATTTAAATAGCCACAACGCTTGTTTGCGCTCTATGACTTTAACCAAACCAACTGTATAGTAGGCTAGCATAACATTTAAAATGACGGCACTTACCAGGTACGTGTCACCGGTATAGTGTAATGCCGCGGGCACCAAGGAGATAATCACCGTAAGGACCATGTAAATCGCAATTTGAATAACGGTTTGACGTTCTCCTCTTACAACGGGCAGCATAGGTATGTTGGCCGCTGCATAATCGTCTTTTAGCAGCAGAGCAAGCGCCCAAAAGTGCACCGGCGTCCAGAAGAAGACGATTGCAAACAATATCCATGCCAACGGCGATAGACTATGCTCCGCAGCGGCCCACCCAACCACGGCGGGAAAGCAACCTGCAGCGCCGCCGATAACGATGTTGTGCCAGGTCCGGCGTTTTAACAGGAGCGTATAGATCACCACATAGAACAACAGTCCCGCATCCGCAAGCAATGCACACAAGGTGCCACCATAGTGCTGAAGCAGAAAATTAGACAATACGGTGAGAACGATGGTGAATACTATTGCGTCACGACGAGAAACGGTACTGGTCACGATGGGACGCTGTGCCGTTCTCGCCATTCGTATATCGATATCCTGATCGATAATCATGTTGATCGTATTAGCCGCCCCGGCAATCATGTAGCCGCCAATTGCGACCGCCGTAAACAGAGCCAATGATATTGGGTGTCGGCCGGCAGCGCCAATGTACAATGAGGCCAGCGTAGTAAACAGCAGCAGGCTGATAACCCGCGGTTTTGTAAGCGCCAGGTAATCGCGCCAACCAGCTGTCAAATTTAGGACGGCCGGTGTGGTAGCCGGCGGAGCCAACGAACTATCCGAACTTTTCAACTGAGCTTTTCCTTCGCGCCAGTGCGGCTGCCGTCATCAAAACAAGGTTTATCCACAATAGTTCAGCAAATAGTAGGTGAACTACCTGCATCCAAATCGGTGCCAAAATGACGACATTTAATAGGCCAGCACAAAACTCCAACAAGCACAAAGCCTGACACCACCCGGCAAACCGAACTGCATCCGGGGAGGGGTCCCGCCTAATTATCGTACGCGTAGCCCACACAATCACAACGATCGCCGCAATAGCCGCAATTGGGTGCCACACACGGAGGTGTATCATGATGGGTGACGCTCCTGAGATGTCTTGTCTCAGCGCATCCGCCAGGCTTTTTGGTGGATATATCGTATCTGCTAGACCTGCTATACCGCCGCTTACGCACAACAGCAATGCGGAAATCAGGGCGGCGCTGGCAGGAGCTAGGTATTTCTTTCCATGGGCAATGTCAGGCTTTGGGCCTCCACTTACAACCCATGCGGTGACAGTAATCGCAGCCGTGAGCAGCAGGGTATTGGTAAGGTGAGTTGCTTCAGCGATCACTCTTGCATCACTCGCTACTTGATCCACCAAGCCAAATAAAACGAGTGCGCCGCCCAATAGTGCCTCGGTAAAGGTGAAAAATATGGAGGCAGTCATCGCTTTACGCGCAGGGTGTCCTGAGGGAAATACCTTAAAGATGCCAATGGCGAGCGCAACGAGTAAACATGCATCCACACCCGTTGATGCTCGATGCAGGAACTCTATCAGGGTTGCAACAACCTTGAACGTTGGAATTAGGTGTCCGCCACATAGTGGCCAATGCTCGCCGCAACCGTTCCCAGAAAGTGATGCTCGCACAACCTCACCCCACAGGATGACAATCACATTCCAGGCAAGAGTTACCCACGCAAGCTTCGCAACCTTGTCCCTCGTTATCAGCTCCATAACTTTTCCATATCTCCAGTTTATATTACCTTGAAAATTGGTCCACTGGTTGCAGTGGACTGTTCAGCAGGTAGAAAGACCAGGAAATACACTGCCATGAACAAGTTAACGAACGACATACGTTTCTGCTAAGGGTGCCGGTAGGAGCTATCCTGTAATATCATCCAGAATATTGCACACGTCATGAGCGGCATTTGGACGCGCACTCTCTCCCGCGGCGTTGGCTAATGCGGATAATCTGGTTTGGTCCGCACGCAAGGCGGCGACTTCGCGTGAAAGTACTTCTGCATTAAGATCTCCCTGCCTTTTCAAAATGCATGCACCTCTTGTCTCAAGAGCATGAGCGTTATGCGTCTGGTGATCTGCATAGGCGGTGGGCAGCGGTACCACAATGGCCGGTAGACGGTTTTGCATCACTTCAGTCAGCGTAGAAATACCGCCTCGGCACAATACGAGATCGGCGGAGCGTAGAGCGGCAGCCATTTCGTCACCGTTTAAGAAGGGTATGGGAAAATACCCGCCAGCCTCAATCAATTGCGCGTATGCTCCACGTATTTCCTCATAGTTGCGAGTGCCGGTTTGGTGCAGAATTTGTACACCGCTGGTTATGAGGTCCTCGGCAGCATCTCCCACTACCTGGTTGATGGCGCGAGCTCCCTGGCTGCCACCAAGAACCAACAAGGTAAACCTATCGGGCTTCAGACCGGGCAGTCTGCCCCTTGCTTCCTCTGCTGTAACCGTGATCGGCAGCGAAACGCCGCTACGAAGGGGCATACCTGTCACCACGGTCTTCGCCGCGGGGAAAAATGAAACAGACTCCTCAAATGTAACGCATATGCGGTCCACAAAACGGGCCAAGAGCAAGTTGGTTCGTCCCGGAACCATATCTGGCGCGAGTATAGCTGTCTTAATGCCCATAGAGGCACCCGCAATTACCGCCGCCGCTGCAACGTAGCCCCCGGTACCCAGTATGATGTCGGCCCTAAAGGCCTTAATGTATCGCCGTGCCTCCAGGCAGCCTCGTCCAAGTGAAAGTGCTACAAGCGCTGTATCAGCGGATAGAACCTTGCGCAGCTTTCTTGCCGTCACACCCTGAAACGGAATTGCGGTGGAAGGTACGATACTCGCCTCCATGCCATCTCGACTGCCTATAAATAGAACTTCGCTTGTTGGATATCTCTTGCGAAACTCCTCTGCAATCGCAATAGCAGGAAAGATATGTCCTCCCGTACCGCCACCACTTACTACAAGCCGCATTCGGTTAAATCTCCCGCTGGTCCGCAAGCTTGGTCGGGGCTTTGCTGCTTCCAATATTGAGCAGAATACCTACTGCACAGAGCGACAGGATTAATGACGATGATCCGTGGCTTATAAATGGCAATGGCACGCCGGTCGCAGGCACTGTGCCAGTCACTACTGCAATGTTTAGAGCTGCTTGAAGGCTGATTAATGCCCCTATTCCGCCTGCAAATATGGTTCCAAATCGGTCCGGCGCATTCATGGCGATGATGTAGGATCTCCAGGAAAATATTCCCAGCATTCCCAGCAGAATGATATCCCCTAAAAAGCCGGTCTCTTCAGCATATGTCGCAAAGATGTTGTCGCTGTTTGCCTGGGGAAGGTAATACTTCTGCCGACCTTTGCCAAGCCCTACACCAGTCCATGAACCAGAACCCACTGCCAATTTCGCTTGCATTACCTGATAGCCAATTCCCTGCGGATCCATATTTGGGTGCAGGTAAACCTCTATGCGATGAATACGGTGTTGTACATTATTACCGTGAAGCCCAATTGTAGCGACCATCACCAGTGCCAGTGCAATCAATGCGGCAATATGCTTCATTTTAACGCCGCCAAGGTACAGTTGCGTCAGTACCGCTGCCATAACGACCGCAGCTGTTCCTAAGTCTGGTTCTTTGTCAATAAGCAGTAAACAAACGCCGGTTAGAACGAGAATGAGGCTAACCTGATATAAATTGTGCGGTATATTTCGCCGCATGGTTCTTGGCAGGATCGATTTTAGTAGAAATATCCAGGTACCCAATAGAGATACCGGGTGGATATTTCGGTCCTCGGCCAACACACTCGCTGTCACAAGAATTAGCGCAAGTTTAGCAAATTCAGAGGACTCCAGGTGAATCGGTCCAATCCGCACCCAGCGACTGGAGTCGTTCAATCTCACTCCCAGATGCGGAAACCAAACAGCAAGCAATAGCAAAATGCCAATAAAAATACCTAGACCGCTAACTTTTCGTAATTTGCCATAGGGTATGGCCATGAATACGATCATACAGAAGGTACCAACTACTGCCCCTATTATCTGACCGCGTATCTGCAGTTGAGCGTACTGTAGTACAGATTGGTGAGGGGGAACATTAACATAGCTGGTGTCAGAAACGAGCCAAAGTCCAACAACCATGAGAAACATGGTTGCACCCACCAGCCAAAGATCGAGGTGTCGCTGATACCTTGCTTGAGAAACCGTCATCCATTCTCCCCTGAGAGGTCGCGCACAAGGTTCCGGAACTGGGTACCTCGGTCCTCAAAATTTGCGAACATGTCAAAACTTGCGGCTGCAGGACAAAGGATGACACAGTCACCGGGCTGAGCTTGCAGTTTCGCCTGTTGCAGTGCGTCTGCCAGATTAGATGCCAGTTTTGTTTCACCATACCCACTTTCAGCCAGTACGCGCTTCATCTCCTGGGCATTGGCCCCCATAAGTACACTACATCGCGCATGACGCTGCAACGCTGTGGCGAGTGGCGCATAGTCTAGACCTTTGCCTGCCCCACCTGCAATTACCACGGCAGGTGCACGCAGTGCCGCAAGCGAACTTACAGCCGCGTCGGTGTTAGTGCACATGCTGTTATTGATATATGTAACGCCATTGATAACAGCCACGGTCTCCATTCTGTGGGGTACACCGGCAAAGCCTTTTACCGCGTCGGATATTGCCTCAGGTGAAGCACCAAGCGCTAGCGACATTGTTGCTGCCGTGAGCACATTTTCAATATTATGCCGTCCGGCCAACGACATCGGCAGATCCCGGACGTCGCAGATATTAACTGCTTGAGAAGCTGGGGTGAGCGCAATTGTCAGCAGTCCATTCTCTACCCAGGCACTGCCGCCCTCAAGGTGGGGTTTTCGCAGTGCGCTTACCCACACGCGCTGTGATTTCAGCGGACGCGATCCTATCTGCCGACAGTAAAAGTTATCCGCGTTTAGCACCGCCCACTGGTCTTCCGTCTGCGAGGAAAAGATACGTGACTTCGCCTCGGCATACTGTTCCATGTTCGCATATCTGTCAAGGTGGTCCGGTGTAACGTTGGTAATGGCGCCAGCTTGCGGGGCAAATGTTTGAGTAGTCTCCAACTGAAAGCTTGAGATTTCTGCAGTCAAAATGCTGCCGGCTTCGGCACCCCAGGCAGCGGCAACAAGAGTCTGCTTTACGTGATCGGCACTAATGTTCCCACAAACGTGCGACGTTATACCGCTGGCCAAAAACATTTCGTGTAACAACATCGTAGAAGTCGTTTTACCGTTTGTTCCCGTGATGGCGGCTATCGGCACATCGGATACGCGCGCCCCAAGCTCAATCTCACTCCAGACAGGAATCCCCATGGCGCGCGCCCGCAAGATTATAGGCGATGATAAGGGCACACCAGGGCTTACAACCACCAGGTTTGTACCTGCAGGTACCGCCTGCTCTGGGTCCGTTGTGATAATGAATTGGCCGCCAGCCGCAATAACCTGGGAAATTCTTGCCTCATTCAGCAATTCGACAGGGCCTCGATCCGAGAGCACCACCATTGCGCCAAGGTTGAGGAGTGCTAATGCGCTGTCAGTTCCGCTGCGTCCGCCGCCAATCACCGCAGTGACCCCGGGAAGTTTTAAATGTTTCATGATATCCTCCCTGTAAGCCAGAACATCGCGACAGCCGCCAGTAGAGCACCCGCAATCCAGAACCGGCCAACAACTTGAGTTTCTGGTACTCCTATCTCCTCAAAATGATGGTGGAGAGGCGCTCGACGAAAAACTCGATGTTCTCGCGCATATTCAAGGCCCCGCGTGCGACGCCTAAATTTGAAGATCGATACCTGAAGTATAACCGAACACAATTCTGCCCAAAAAGCGAGCCCGCAAACGATTACCGCGATTTCCTGTTTGCCAAGAATTGCGACCGCAGCAAGTACCGCACCTATCGCCAACGAGCCGGTATCTCCCATAAATATACGCGCTGGGTGTGTGTTCCACCAGAGGAAGCCTAATGTTCCGCCTGCCAAAGCTGCGCAGAAAAATGCGAGGTCGGGCTGAAACGGCAACAGCAATCCCGCCATCACAATGCTGGAAATAAGTGTTAAGCCACCTAGCAGACCATCTAATCCGTCCGTTATATTCGTGGCATTCGAATAACCCACCAGCAACAACATCGACAGTGGGAAATAAAGCCATCCGGCGTCCCACACGATTTGCCCCACGCGAAGTGGATTTATAATTGCCGAGGGAAGGAACGCAATGGAAGTTGTAAGCCCCGGGTGAATTGTTGCGGCAAGGTACGCTGCAAAGCCCGCTGCCGCGATCACCTGCGCAGCGAACTTCTCGCGCGCCCTAAGACCTAGATTTCTTCCGCGCGTCAGGCTCAACATGTCATCTGCAAAGCCGATGCAGCCAAATACAAGGAACACGGCCAGAACAGGAATCAAACGGAAGTCCTGGACTTCTCGTCTATGGGTGCCAATCTCATCCCATGCCACGTAGAGTACCGTTACCACAACCGTTGAGAAGAGAATGAGCAGGCCGCCCATCGTGGGCGTTCCCTGCTTGGCAGCATGACTGGCAGGGGCGTCGGTGCTAATATTTTGCCCTGCCTTAAAGGCCTTTAGTCTACGAATTAGCATTGGCCCAGGAAGAAGCGCAAGCAGCGTTGCCGCAACAAATCCAACCACAAGACTAACCATGGTATGAGCTTCTCTTTCCGGTAACGGCCTCTACTACTATTTCCAGCCCCACCGCCCTCGATGCCTTCACCAGTACCACATCGCCGCATTGAAGATGCGCACCTATCAAATCGACCGCATCAGTTGCCGCAGCGCACGTGTACATTTCACCCGTATAACCGGCCGCACGTGCGCCTTCAGCAATATATTCAGCGTACTCACCCACCACTATCAACAGTTGCACACCTGCGGTTGCGACAGCCGTACCTACAGCGACGTGCGCCGTACGGGTAAAAGTCCCCAGCTCGCGCATATCACCCAGCACTGCTACTCTGCGGCGCACACCGCCCCACGCGCTCAACGTCGCAATTGCAGCTAGCATGGATTCCTGCCCCGCGTTGTAGCAGTCGTCCAGTACACTGATATTCCGGTCAGTAACCTGGCGTATCTGCATCCTGCCTTCGGCACCCTGCCATTCACCAATGGCCACCAAAGCGCTCTGCACATCCTGCCCCATTGCGAGAGCCGTCGCCACGGCACATGCCGCATTTTCCGCAACATGGGCGCCGGCTGCCTTAAGAGCGAGACTGAAACGTTCCCCGCGTATCAACAATGACCGTTTGTCCAACGACAGTGCAACATCCGCATCCCCGTCTTCCCGTGCAGAAAACGTTATGACGTTGGCGTGGTGAGGAACAAGCGATACCAACAGGTCATAGTATTTAGAGTCTCTGGGCAGCACCGCTGTTCCATCAGCCGCAAGACTGCTGAAAATCTCTGCTTTTGCACGTGCGATTGCCTCTTGTGAACCTAAAAGCTCGATGTGACTAAGTCCGATGTTCGTAACGACGGCCACATCGGGCTGGGCAACGCGTACCAGGGGAGTAATCTGCCCCGCACCTCGCATACCAATCTCGATCACAGCAAATTGGTGTTCAGGCTGCAGACGTAGGAGCGTGAGCGGCACACCTAATTCATTGTTGTAGTTGCCACTTGTTGAAAGCGTGGGCCCAGATTTGGAGCAGATCGCTGCCACCATCTCTTTCACTGAAGTTTTGCCCACACTGCCAGTAATAGCCGCCACCAAGGGATCGCGCTGCTGCCGCCACCACGCTGCTAGCAGCCAAAGGGCCTCCTGAGTATCGGGGACTACCAGCAGAGGATGAAGGTTTCCAGGAATCTCCCGCGTAACCAGGGCGGCTACTGCACCCGCTTTAAAAGCAGCGTCCACCCAGTTATGGCCGTCTGTATTTTCACCAGGAAGCGCCGCAAAGAGCGTCCCCGGTTCAGCCTTACGCGAGTCGATAACAACGCGGTTTATTCTGCCAGGCGGCCTCGCACCTTCTACCAGTTTTGCTTTCGTAATCTGTGCGGCGAGTTCAACTTCCATGCCCTGGCTCAATTTCGTACTCCCACAGCATGTAGAGCTCTCTCGGCCAGTTCACAGTCATCCATGTGGATTTTCTCAGTTCCAATAATCTGATAGTCCTCGTGCCCCTTACCTGCAAGAACAACAATGTCGCCAGGGCGCGCCAGCTGGATTGCCATGGTGATTGCAGATGGACGGTCGGCGTCTACGTGTACGTCTGCACGAGAGGCTTTCATGCCAGCCAACACTTCGTTGATGATTGTCTGTGGATCCTCAGTGCGGGGATTGTCCGAGGTGACGATCGCAACGTCAGCAAGATCACCCGCTATTTTGCCCATAATGGGCCTTTTGGTCGCATCACGATCTCCCCCACAGCCAAAAACCAAAATCATACGAATTGGCTTTAACGCCGCGACTGACTCCAAAAGGTTCTTCAGTCCATCCGGCGTGTGGGCATAGTCCACTATAATACTAAACCCAGCGTCGCCCGTGGGTACGCTCTGGAAGCGGCCCGGTACAGCCGGCATAGCGGCAAGCGCTCTAGTAATGGTTTGAATATCCACCCCCAATCGCAGCGCCGCCCCAATGGCGCCCAGGGCGTTGTTCACCTGAAATGCGCCACCGAGCGATAGTGCAACATCGGCCTCAAATCGTTTGGTTCCAGAGTCGTGAACCACTACAAAGCGGCTGCCGCTAGGGCTCAATTCAATGTTTTTGGCCTGCAGTACGGCTGGCATGCCAGGATCCGCGGAATAGGTGATCACGTCGCCACGAACCATGGTCACGAGATCCCGCCCTTCCCACTGGGCAACGTTCACTGACGCAACGAACATTCTACCGTCATCACGGGGATACCTAACCGGATACTCAGTAAATAGAAGTGCCTTCGCTTCGAAATAGGCTTCCATGGTGCCGTGAAAATCCAGATGATCCTGCGTAAGGTTTGTAAATATCGCTGCGTTAAATGCAATTCCATCGCTACGATGCTGAGCCAAGGCGTGTGACGAGACCTCCATGATCACGGCCTGCGCGCCCTCGTCGCGCATTTGGGCCAAAAGCCACTGAAGTTCATCCGCCTCGGGTGTAGTGTGGTTACTCTCAATTGGTACGCCGTCAAGTTCCGCACCAAGTGTCCCGATAGTTCCAACACGCATACCCGCCTCTCGAAGTATAGCGGCCATCATGCGCGTTGTGGTCGTTTTCCCGTTGGTTCCCGTTACGCCCACCACGATCATTGACTGCGACGGATCTCCATAGAACTTGCTCGCAAAGATTGGTAGGGCCTTGCGCGTGTCCTTTACAGTGAGGAGCGCCACATCGGGCGGGACATTCAATGGTTCGGCGGTCACATGATCGGCCTGTGCAATGATTGCTGCCGCTCCGCTTGCCACCGCCTCGGAGATATACTGATGTCCGTCATGACTTGCGCCAGGTATGCAAACAAAAATGCTGCCAGGGCCAACCTTCCTGGAGTCGTGGGTAATCCCCGTAACGTCACAGGTTAAATTACCTTGAGCGGAGAGGCAGCGCACCGCGGGCAGAAGACTATTAAGAGGTAACGGAGTAACCATGGTTTGATTCCAATTTAGCAGGAGGTCGAAACCTTCTCTTGCTGCGTTCTGCTCCTTGTAGTTGGGAGCAACGAATTAATTATATTCTAACCCAGCGACGAAGAAGAAAAAAGGGGTCGTGCCTGAAAAAATAAAACATCAGGTGCGTTTGGCACGACCCCGGAGCCATGCGCATAACCGGAGCACGAAGCGCATAGCAAATCACAAAGACTAGTTATTTACGGCCACAACGTCCGGTGCTTGTTGCTTGAGAGGCGGTAACCCCTCTTGTGCACGCTGACTGGCCTGAGCAGCTAAATACTGGCTGTTACCGGGATCATCCTGCGGAACGCGCCACAAAGCTAACAGACGCTGGGCGATCTCCTTGAAATAGGGCGCAGCAACCTCCGCACCGTAGTAGTGCGAGTGGTCTGGATCCCTAACGGCAACCAGAATCACCATTTGAGGGTTAGATACCGGAGCGATGCCTATGAACGAACCAGTGTAGGCCCCGGGGCGGTAGAGGGAGGCAGTTCCAGTTTTGCCCGCAACCAAATATCCAGGGATTGCAGCACAAGTACCGGTTCCACCGGTCACCACCCCTTCCAGCATCTTCAGCACCTCATCAGCCACGGCTGCATGTATCGGGTGCCTTATCACCTCTGGTTGCCACTGACGTACCACGCGGCCGTCCTCGTCTATTAACCTCTTAAGTAGCATAGGTTTCATTAAAGCGCCATGGTTAGCGATTGCAGCATATCCCATAGTGAGCGCGAGCGGGGTGGTTGTAACCGATTGCCCGAACGCAGAGCGTGCAGTTTTTGCATTGCTGAAGGGCAGCGCATATTTGTCGTAGGTCCATGCTCCCGCTAATACATTTGGCAGGTGAACCTGCGGCGGTGAAAACAGGTCGAAATCATTGAACGCTTTGTCGAGGTTTCGTCCGCCCATGCGCATACCCACCTGGGCCGCTCCTAAATTGCACGATACTCGCAAGATTTTAGCGGCATTTACTACGTGATGCACCTCACCCTTTGCACAGTGTATGTATCGGCCATCGACTTTCAACTCTCCGGCACAGTAGAAAGTGCTATCTGGCGTAATGTAACCACGATCCAGGGCATAAGAGAGCGTGAATGCCTTCATAGTAGAGCCAGGTTCGTAGACCTCACCTACACATCGATCCATCAGCGACGCCAAATTGATAGGAGCCCTCTTCGTGGGCTGGCCCTTCAATGGGTTAGCGTCGTATGTAGGTAGGCTTACCATCGCTCGAATCTTCCCCGTGGACGGCTGAACAATAACAATTGCAACACCATGCGGATGAAACTTTTGCATGATCTGCATACCCGCCTGAGTTGCAATCTGCTGGGCAGCAGGGTCCAGGGTTGTCTGAACGTCCTCACCCGAGCGTGCAGGTACTACATTTGTCAGCGTTCCAGGGATCTCGGTATTATGATCGTCAACCTGTATTTGCGCCGAACCCGGTGCCGCTTGAAGCCAAGATTGGCAGCTTCGTTCCAGACCAGCTGCCCCGCGACCCGAGGGACCCAAAAACCCAACGACTTGTGCAGCGCTCATACCACAGGCATACCTGCGAACGGTGCTCTGTAACTCACTAAACCCGTAATGCGGCCCGTTCATGAGTTTCGCCGCTGTCTCAACAGAAACGCCAGTCATCAAGGGGTACCAAAACCGACGCGGAGCATTAGCAGTCGCCACCTGGGCGGCATACTTGGATTCCGCGGAGCCTATATCTGTGATCAGGTCGGTGCTGCTTATTCCTAACAAGCGACAAACACGGGACTGTGCAGTGATCTGTTGTTTCTGCAGGGCGGCGTCCTCGGATTTTGTACCGTGCAGTGGCAGAAAAGATCGCACATCGAACCCGATGGTTTCATAATCCACGGTTGCCGCAAGCGGATTGCCAAACCGATCCCGTATCGTACCACGCCGGGCAGGCAGCACAATCGTCCTCATCCGGTTTTTAAGCGCTGCAGAGCGGATGGCCGCCCCGTGAAGCGCCTGAACCTGAAAGAGGCGTGCACCCAGGACCCCGTAAATTAACGAGGTAACCACCGTGACCTGAAGTACGCGGTGCCTGGTTACACGGCGCGATGGGCTGCTCATTAGGGAGCGTCCTGTCCGACGATTACCGTGGAGCGTGAATCCGGAATAGTCATGCCCGCTAGTTTGGCCTGGTGCTCTACGTAAATGGTGTTATTCGCTACAGCCTTCGCCTGATGAAGCTGCAGAGATATGGCATATTCATAGTGAAGCTGATGTTTCAAAGCCGACCGCCTGTGGATTTCCGCCTCCTGCTTGGCGTTTCCATATGCGAAAACAATGGTTGCGGTGCACAGAAGCGCGGATACCAGCGCCATAGTTGCCACTAGATCGAGCGTACCTTTGCGTTCAATCTGCTTTGTTTGTGGCGCAGCAGTGCGTTCACGGGTTGGGTTCTGAGTTTCTGGCCTCGTACGTGGATGGAGGTTCGGTATTGCACTTGCAGCGCCACGTGAATCGACATAAAAAGACTCAACCGCCGATACTTTTTGTGCTGCTCCTGCCATTGTACTACCCCTCCTGCCCGTGCCTTCACCCGGTAAGATAACCCACAGCGCTTTAGACCTTTGCAGCCGCCCGTAACCTTGCACTTCTAGCACGGGGGTTTGCTGCCACTTCCTCCGCACTCGCCTCAACTGGCTTACGCGTTAAAATCTCCAAAACGGGCACATCGTTGCGCGGCACCATTGCTGCCGGAGACCAGCCAGGTGGCGAGGGCGCCCTTCCTGCAGCAGACAAAAACTTCTGCTTTACGAGCCGGTCCTCTAAGGAATGAAAGCTGATCACCACGAGCCTGCCACCGGGCTTTAGAAGGTTGATCGCCAGATTCAAACCTTCCTCAATATGCTGCAGTTCCTCGTTTACCGCGATTCTAATTGCCTGAAAGGTGCGCGTGGCAACATGTTTATCCTTTGGCCACGCGGCCTTTGGGACAGCGGACTTTACAATATCCACAAGCTGTGAGGTGCTGGAAATACGCTCTCTCACACGCCGTTCCACAATCCGCCGGGCAATGGCACCGGCAAACCGCTCGTCACCAAAATCTCGCAGAATGCGAAACAGTTCATCGCCGCTTGCCGTTTCCAGAAGATCCGCGGCGGTCCGCCCAGCAGTGCGATCCATGCGCATGTCAAGCGGCTCGTCTCGCAAGAAACTGAACCCGCGCGGACCATCCAACTGATACGATGAAACACCCAGGTCAAATAATGCGCCGTCCAGGGTGCCAGTAATGTCGCCGGCTACCGAGTGCAACGTGGCGCCCGCATGCGCGAAATCCGTGCGCAGCACCCGCACATCATTCGTGGCAATATGCGCGCGCAACCTTTGGCTCGTTGCAGCGATGGCATCTTCATCACGATCTAAAGCGAACAAAGTTCCCGAGGGCGCTATCTTCTCTGCAATTGCTGCAGAATGGCCGCCGCCGCCCGCAGTAAAATCGACGACATGAGCCCCAGCATGTAGGTTTAACAGATCTAGGCACTCCGCCAGCATCACCGGTCGGTGTACATAGTCTGCAGACCCACCGCCAACCGTCATCCCGCAATCGCCGCTGGCGGCCTGTAGGCTTCGTTGTATGCCATAGCTACCTGCTCCGCGGAAATGGCAGCATACTGCTGATCCCACTTTGAGCGTGACCACAACTCAATGCGGTTTCCAAGCGCCACCGCTGCAACAAAGTCACCGTCATTTAAACCTGCAAAGCTTTTAAAAAACCTGGGTATGGTAAGTCGGTTTTCACGATCCAGGGAGACCGTTTCGCAATTACCCAAAAGCTGCATCACCACCTCGATATTGTGGTTCATCTCCGACGCCAAACCAAATTCGTCGAAACCTCGGGTAAGCTTCTCCCAGGATTCTTTGCGATAAATGCGAATGTGATTGGGAGCACCAATGGTCATAACAGCGCCGTCGTCGAAAAACCACCGAAGACGCGGAGAAATCAGCACCCGGTTTTTATCATCCAGGCTGTATTCAAAGCGTCCCCAAGCTGCGTTATCTGGTGCTGCGCTAGCCATGATTGAGTTCTGCTCGCTCCAAGAAGGGTCATTTCACGCCAAACAATTGGTTCCCACTGAAATATCACCAGGCCATACTTCAGTTACCCCAACAACTCCCCCTGAAAACCCCCAACCTACCCCTAATCTACACTTGGTAGTAATTGTACAGGTCTTAGACATGATTGTCAATGCCTTCCTGAACATATATTCATAATTTGTTATAATTATCTGTAACAAACCGCAACGGCATGCCACAAATTCGACCATACTCTCACCACACAGCGGATGATGGCGTTCCTCCGTGGGGCGTATAACCTATTTGACAGGCACACTTTTGTGAACTCACGAATGTAGAAAGGATCTCGTAGCAGATGGCTGATCCGTTGTGGGGGGTAAACGGGGCGTTTGCGGCAGGTAACAAAGTGTATATGCGAGCCGCAGCGGGACAGATATTGCGCAGGGATGGCTTGCAGACGTCGTTCCATATTGTAGGCACTTACCGGCCAACCATATGGTTTGAACCAGATTGGGATCACGGCAAGCAGCTTGCCCATGCGTTCCCGTACTGCAGAATCTGTTCAATTCCAGTGGAGTCGTGTTCAGTGAACCTGAGAAAGGTTCCGGGATGGAGGCCGCGCCGAGATTACGGCAGAGTGTAAAATTATAGCCCGATGCCATTGGCACCGGGCTTCAGCAGGTCAACAGGACGGTTTGTCCCGTTCATCACTACTCTTGACAGGAGGGGGTCGCGTTGCGAGCCCACTCGCCAAGATGGTTAAAACAGGCTAACCCGCCTGATCACCTCGTTGACTATAATCCATAAAAACGCACCACCTCCTTTCTTAGTCTGATTCCATTATCGCAAAAAGAGACGATTCTGTCAATATGCAACATTTCAGGTCTTTTATTTGCTTGTCGGTTCCATTGGCGCTACCGCGTACGTCGCGTACCTCTACGGTGGTTTGTACAATCGCATCTAAAAAAGGGAATAGCGTACAAACCTCCGGCTTTAGAGCAGGAGAGTCTGTACGCTATTGCAAAAAACGGAAACGTTACGCCTAGCTGTTTCGGTTAGATTCCAAATTTAGGGCTCTTAACCGGCGAGTGCATGGGGAGTGGCTTACGGCTCAAGGTACCGTCGCGATGATCGAGAATAAGGTCGCTGCACTGGTCCATCTCCTCAATAATCTCCTTCGCCGCCGCATCAAAGTCCTCTGCTTCACCGAACTGCGCCGCTATTTCAGTTGCGATGGTGTGGGGATCCCGCGTCTCTTCAATGGGTACTGGCTGAGAATCCGGTGTCTCCATTTGTAGCCGTGACTCCCACGGTAGATTGCATATCTGGGTCATGAAACCAGCTATATCCGGCGTGATGAACTGTCGATCAGTCCAGTGCAGATCCAGGGCAAAGAGGATGAGGTCAGGGTTCGCAATTGCAAGTTCCGTGAGGACTTCCTGATTAGGAATGTCGTAAGAGTGAGCCAGGCACAAGAGTGCCAGCTTCTCGCCTGTCGCACTGTTATCACCAGATTGGTAAGGGCGAACGGCCTCCGGGTCTACTTCCCACCAATGGGAAAACAGCCGGGCAAGCGGCTCGCCAGATTCGCCCAGCCAGAGAATGGTATCGGGAGCGAGGCCGCGCTGATCCAGAAACGCCGCCGTCATCCCCACCACCCAGGCAATATCTTCTTCACTTGGCTGCCAGAAGACGAATCGCTCACCAGGCACATTTTCATCAGGATTTGTCTCCATAAGGAGCGATCGAGTCTGTATGTAGTGCCAACCGCGTAAACCTAGCTGAGAAAGGTCCTCAAAATCTCGTGCGCGTGCCAGAAGATCGCCAACTTCCTCCCGAACCTCATCCATGCCCGGGAAAGCGGCCGCGGATTCTGGTGACGCCAAATCATACACCGTATCGGCCTCATCCAACTGGCAAGTAAGCGCGTAACATTCAGCCATTTCAAGCAACAGCCAAATTGGCAGACCGCCGTAGGTGTCATTCAATGCGTGAAAGGCATCAATTGCAGCACCGTAGTCACCGGTATCCATCAGCACCTGAGCGTAATCCACATCAGCGGCCCGGCGCAGCTGCAAGTATTCTGGTGGCGCCTGCTGCATATCCTCCGGTTGCATTGCGAGAAGCAGCTCCCGGCACCGAATCATGAATGGCCGGGCCATTGCAGGCTGGCCAAGCTGGAAGAAGCGATTACCCAGATTGTAGTAGATCACCGGGTTATTTCTGTCGGCCTGTAACGCCTGAAAGAGTTCCAGTTCGCTAGGTGGCAGCGGTTCATCGCCTTCCGAAGGAGCAACTGGCTGAACATTGCCGGTAAGCTCGCTCATTGCCGTAATCAGCTGGAGTGTCGTATCAATCACGAGATCGGATACTACGTCCTGCTGAAATACCAGTGCCATTTGCTGTAATGCGGGCTCCAGGTTACCGCTGTTTGCCAGTTCAAGTGCCTGCGCAACGGCCTGCTTTATCTCGTCGCTTGGCTGTGGACCGCTCGACAGGGGTTGCCCGTCTGGACCTAAAATGCGCATATCAGCGTCTCCGATCAAGTTGAAATAGAATTTGTGTTACGGCTACCAGGGCCGCGGTCTCTGTTCGGAGTACGCGGGGACCCAGGGTTACAGGTGTCGCCCCCGCCTCCAGTGCAAGCTCAACTTCGTCCCCAGCCCAACCACCCTCTGGCCCTACTGCCACCGTCACAGCGGCGGCGTTCATGAGTTCCATGTCACCGATTGGTTTGCGACTACCTACCGTGTGCAACATAAGGAGTTCACCACGAACCTCGCGTTCTAACGCGATCTCGAGCGGCAACGGGCCGGTGATCTCCGGCAGGCGGGTACGCATACTCTGTTCTGCCGCACCACGAACAATCTTTCGCCATCGCTCCACGCGATCCGGCACTCGTTCCGCGGGTATGTCAACCATGCTTCGCCTGCTCAAAACAGGGACAAATCGGCTGGCTCCCGCTTCGGTACAGTGTTGCAAAACCTCGTCAAAACGATCCCCACGGCCAATCGCCTGCAGGATGGTGATCTCAACCTGCGGCTCCGTGGCGACCTCAATGTATGCGTTATTTTGCAGCGTAACTTCTTGAGAAGTGACCGCGGTGACAGTCGCCTCACGGGCGCGACCGCTATTGTCGAGAAGCAACACGCTGCTGCCGATGTCTACCCGCAAAACTTTCGCAAGGTGCCTATAATCAGCCCCACGAAGCTCGACCTCTTCAGCTTCCATTTGAGGGGTGGTCACAAACAGACGGGTGGTTCTCACGCCTGTGCCCAGGCTCCGCCAAGGGGCGGCAGCGTCGCCCATAGGCGTTCGAGAGCCGCTCTATCGGGCTCGGCTGTATTTCGTCGTGCGGCCAGGCAGATCCAGATATCCTCTTCCTTGACGCTGATATCATCGAAGCCCGCAGCGGCCAGCGCCTCAGTCATTAGAGATCGATGATCCTCTACAATACCCGACGCAATAAACCAGCCCCCGGGCTTCACGATGGCGGCTGCCTGGGGCAGAAGCTGAAGGATGGTGTTTGCGACGATATTCATTACGACAATGTCGGCATTTCCAACCGTCTCATAAAACTGGTCGGGATGGAGTACAGTTACGCGGTCTTCGCATGAGTTATGGGCCACGTTCTCTGTCGCAACTCGCCGTGGTAACAGATCGCTGTCGGTAGCCGTCACACTCGCGGCGCCGAGCAACGCGGCGGCTATAGCCAGTATTCCGCTTCCGGTGCCAATGTCCGCAACAGTGCATCCCGGCGTCACGAGGTCTTCCAGAGTAAGAAGGCAAAGACGGGTTGTTGGGTGACCTCCCGTTCCAAAGGCCATACCAGGATCCAGGGAGAGAACCACCTCATCGTCCGTGGGTTCATACGCCTCCCATGTAGGCTTTATCACTACCTTCGCGCCAGGTCGTACGCTCTTAAAATACTTTTTCCACGCGTTCGCCCAGTCCTCTTCATCCAGTTCTCTTACCGCAATCGTGCCAAGCAGCGGTGGCAGGCCCCACTCCTCCAGGTGCGAAAAGTGCTCGGTAAGCTCTGCCAGCTTTGTTTCGAATTCTTCGTCGGCGGGGAAGCTGCAGGAGACTCGGACAGGATCCGTACCGGTCATCATGACGCCACCGCATCCCTGGCCTAACAACGCTTGACTAACTGCCTCGGTTGAGGCAGGAGGACAGCTCACTGCAATTTCAAACCATTTCATTTAATGTGCTCAGTGCTTTCCAAATACTCTACCAAAAATGCCTGTCTTTTCTGAATGCTCTTCCACTTTGTCGCCAAAGCTAATCGCGAGTTGCTCAACAGCCTGGCGCTGTTCGGCGGTAAGTTTCGTAGGAACTTGTACTTTTATCACGACCTGCTGGTTACCCCGCCCGCGTCCGTGAACTTCTGGTAGACCCTTGCCCTTCAGTGTGTAGATCTGCCCCGGCTGGGTTCCTGGCTCAATCTTCAGTTCCTCGACTCCGCCAATAATCGGAACGGTGATAGAACCGCCAAGCGTGGCACGGAAAATACTAACGGCCACCTCGCATCCAATGTCAAGCCCCTCGCGAACAAACGTGTCGTGGTCCTTAACGTAGAGGAACACGTAGAGGTCACCGGAAGGTCCACCACGTTCTCCTGCGTCCCCTTCCCCGGATACACGAAGGCGGGTTCCCGACTCGACGCCTGCAGGGATTGCCACTGTTCGCTCGCGCTGTTTGCGCACCCGCCCGCCGCCGTTGCACGACTGGCAGGGGTTGGCGATAATTTTGCCAGTTCCACGGCAGCGACCGCAGGGTTGAACGGACTGAAATGTGCCTAGGAGTGTGTTTTGGGTAAAGCGAACCTGGCCAGTTCCTCGGCACTGCGGGCAGGTTTCTGGCTCCGTCCCCGCTCGTGCGCCGCTGCCACTGCAGACCTCGCACTTTTCCATATGCGGATAGGTAATAGTTTTACTGACCCCTTCCGCCACCTCTTCCAGAGTGAGCTCCAGGTCATACCGAAGGTCATCACCACGTGCAGGGCCAGAGGGATTGCGAGGCGAAGTTGCCTGGCCAAACAGGTCAAACAGATCTGAAAACGGAAATCCACCGCCAAACGGGCTCCCGGAATCCCCGCCTGAGCCAGAGAATGCCGCCATACCGTACTGGTCATAGCGCTCACGCTTCTGCTGGTCACCTAGCACATCGTAGGCAGATTGAATTTCCTTAAACTTTTCCGCCGCTTCTGGGTCCGGATTAACGTCGGGGTGGTACTTTCGTGCGAGATTGCGATATGACCGCTTAATCTCATCGGCAGTGGCGTTTCGCTGTACACCAAGAATTTCATAAAAATCGCGCGGCTCTACCGGCATTTCGCTATATATGCTCCCGTAAGGTGAAACAATGCAAGGGTAAGTTGAACACGTTCATTTCGATCATGAATGGCAAGCGTTTGCTG
>DAIDKH010000045.1 GCA_027450145.1 Chthonomonadaceae bacterium
GGTCCAGAGCTGTGCTCTGGACCCGCTTTCTGTTAATTGATGTTCGTTCCTATTTAATGCCCGAACCTGGCGGGACAGCGGATGACCCACCGTTGGGGTTCGCGCTGGTTGGCAGCAGCGTCGGAATTGGAGGTGCTGGGTGCTCCTCGATCTGCTGGAGGACAACCTTAACTGCCTCTTTAAGCTGTACGTCATCGTGGGCTGCGGCTTCCGCAGGCGTTCGTACAACAGTAATGTCCGGCTTTATGCCAAGGTTCTCCAGGGTGTGACCGGTTAGGTCCCAGTATCCCACGCTTGGCAGTCTAAAGTGCGTTCCGTCGAGTAACGTCGCATCGCGAGTGCCAATAACGTAACCTGGCGTGGCTACGCCAACGATTGTGCCGAGCTTCAGTGCCCGAAATCCTGACGGGAAAACCTCAGCGTCACTATAGGAGTTCTGATTGATCAGCAGTACGGTTGGTTTGTGGAACGCGCGAGCCGGGGCCGTTTGTACGAGACTGTCGCGCGTTCTGTTATAGCCGTATATCCGCTGTGCAAGTGCCTGTAACAGTTGAGGATGTGTGTTTCCTCCTGGATTGCCTCTAATATCAATGATTAGTCCCTGCTTTCGAAGGGCTTCCGTATCCAGCTCGCGAATGAAGAGTTTTAGCGAGCTGCCATCCATTGCCGGGATATAGATATATGCCAGTTTTCCGTCCGAAAGTCGATCGACCTCTGCTCGCCGCTTCGCGATAAGGTCCTTCAGTTTAATTGCCCCAAGGGCTCCTTGGGACGTGGCGGTGACCGTAATAGTTCGAGCACCTTCAGCAACAGGCTTGTTGTTTACAACCAGGGTTAGATGCTTTCCGGCTTTATCCTGCAGCAGGTCGTAATATGTTTCCGTCATCACAACGGGCTTACCATCGATGCTAAGAATGTAATCGCCGGGAAACACGCGGGAGTGGGGGGCATCACACGGACCGTTCTTCACCACTGAGAGTACTTTAAGGCCCGGACCAGCGTAATTGGTGTCATATCTTACACCGATAGTTGCCGTTATCGGTCCCGAAGGCGAGTAGTTCGGAGCAATCTCGCTGTGCGACGAGTTTACCTCACCAACCATCTCGCTCAAAAGATTTGCGAATTCGAACGGCGTACCAACTCCGTTTAGCTGTGGCTCGTATTTGTCACGAAGTTTTGGCCAGTCAACTCCGTGCATGTATCTGTCGTAGAAGTTGGCGCCGAACCGGCGGTAGAATTCGTTGAAGGCCTGTAGCTGGATGAGCCTGCGATTGAACGTGTACGAGGCATTAAACGGTATGGTGTTTGGCTGGGCCGGTGGGCCGGGAGGTATAAGCAGCCACTGTGGTTGACCAGCGCTGTCGAGATAGAAGAACCTGCGCCCGTCTGAAGAAAACTGGATCGTGCTGTGGTCCGCTTCCTGAACTGGACCATAGATGTGCATGAGGGCTTGCCCATTCACACCTATCACCCAGAATTGGCCCCCTGCGAGGAAAACGATGCGGCTGCCGTCGGGCGTGATGCTAAAGTCCTGGATAGGAGCGGGAGTGTTAATTTGCACGGATCGATTTGTAATATCGTCGAAATTGACGGGTACGCGTTTCGCACTCGGCTTAATTCCGGGGCCGGTACCCTTCTCCAATTGCAGCCGAAATAGCTGCGGTGGGCCATTCCTATCGCTGACATAGATAAGGAACCGACCGTCACCGGTAAACATTGGATTGAAGTTGTTGTTCGGATATTTTGTGATGTTGGTTGGATTGCCTCCAACTGATGGAATGAGCCAGATGTCTGTAACATCGAACCTATCGGACCGCGAGTAGGCGATCCAGCGGTTATCGGGAGACCAGTTCAACGAGAGTATGCCGTCATCGATATTGTTGCCGTTGCCTGGAGCCAGGAATCGTTCAGGAGCGCTACCGTTCCCCGGCACTACATATAGACCGGGTTTGCTTCCTGATTTTGCGAAGGCTATCATGGTGCCATCTGGCGACCAGGTGGGCCCGCGTTCCGATGCCATATCATCGGTAAGGCGTGTGGTTTTGCCTGTGGAAGCATCGATCGTGTATAGGTCTGGTTGATTACCGGCGTCACTTCTAAAAGCAATTAGTTTGCTATCGGGAGACCAGGCTATGTCTGCGTTGTGGGCAATGTTTTGGGTCAGCCTGTGGGCGTCTCCACCAGCCGCAGGCATAGTCCATATTTGACCTTGAACTACGAGTGCAATAGTTTTGCCATCTGGCGATACTGCGCTTTCCGTTGCACCGGCATGGAGAACAACATGGGTATCCAGATTGACGCGCACGTCCGTGGGTGCAAATATTTGCAGCTCGGTAGGTTTGCCTCCAGTGGGCTTAACTGTGCAGATCTTGCCGTCGTACAGGTAACAGAGGAGTGAACCGTCGCGAGCAAGGTCTGGCCAGCGTACCGCATCAGTAGTGTAGTGAGTTATCTGCACAGTGCCGCCGCCACGAAGTCCTAGCCTCCATATATTCGGAGTGTTCTGACCGTTCATGATGGTAGCGCAGTAAACGAACTTGCCATCAGGTGAGCACATAGGCCAGAACTGCTGGTCTCGGGATGGCTTTACCGCACTTATATTGCCGGTTTTCACGTTCTCGACCATAAGCTGACATGCATCAGAACCACGATACCATGGGCGCCACCACGGCTCGCCGCCTCGGCAAAACACGATGTCGTCCGTGCCCGGGACGTACTTTGCAAACCTCAGCGCGCGGGTATCGTTTGTGAGCTGACGGACTCTCAGATTATGAAGGTTCACTTGCATAATGGGAATCGAGGATTCGGCCTGGCCAGAAACTCGCGCAGCTCTGCCAATTGAATAGAACAGGATGTGGCTGCCATCTGCCGACCAATCACAGCCCCAGTCGCTGCTACTGGCAAGGGTAACCTGCCGCGGCTGGCCCCCGTTTGTAGGAACGAGGTAGACGTCGAAGTTGCCGGACCTCAGGCTTGTGAAGGCGATCCACTTACCATCTGGAGACCAATGTGGGTAGAAATCCACATTTTGATTGACTGTCAGGCGCTTGGCAGTGCCGCCGTCGCTACCCACTATCCACAAGCTGCCCCTGTAGGTAAAGCAGATACGGTGGCCATGTGGGGACAACGCTGGGGAACTCATCCCGCTTATGGGCAGGTTAACCGGCGGCTTAAGCAAACCACTGTCGGGTAAGACAGGCGGCGGGGGTATAGCTTGAGGGGCCGCAGCTTTTGTGCCAGCAGGAGCCGACTTTGCCATAGGCTTGGCTGCCGCAACCGAGGATATCGGTACCAGTGCAGCAACGGATACAGCAGCACAGGCGGCGATGGTGAAGCGTAACGAACGCACCAGCGAAATCATAACATCTCCTTGCAGTTCGACGATGGGAAACATAAGCGCCGTTCGCCTCAATCAGATGGTGAGCATCGCGGTATCGCCGATGGCAAGTAGCCTGAACCGCGTAACGGCAGTTTGGTATAATTACGGACGAACTAACGGTTATAATACCAATAGTTGGCCGGAATCTACTCGTTGACACAAAACGATCTGGGCCGTATAATATGTGCACGTGCCGAAGTGGCGGAATGGCAGACGCAGCGGTCTCAAAAACCGCCGAGGGCAACCTCGTGTGGGTTCGAGTCCCACCTTCGGCATCACACCTTCAAAGTCACCGCTAGTTACCCACTTTCCAAACATTACTGACCTCGGACTCGTTCAATTGTTCCGACTATTTCTGAATTTCAGAGCGCCGATAGTAACTTTACAGCGGTTTGCACTGGCAGGCGATAGTATCGACCAGTTGATTCCACTTCCAGATCCTATGCATACGCCACCTAATGTATCTTGCCCGCCAGGTGCAGTCTGGACGATTAGCACGCTCAAGGTGAACTCTGCGGTAGTTGGTCACCGTTGGCCCTTGGTCGAGTTATAGATGGGCGCCAGCTGATAACCCCAGCAAAAATGGATGCTGCCAGACAGAGTAGATAAACTCCCAAACGATAAGCGGCTGGAACGTAACTGAACGTAATAGTTGACGGCCCTGAGGGAAGCGCTACCTCGCGAAACACACGCTGGTTTCGACTTATTGGCGCACGGTGCCCGTTTATGGCCGCCAACCAACCCGGATAGTACTCATCTTGCAACAGTATGTATCCTGTTGTTGGCATCGTAACCTTTACTGATACATTGTTCAAACCATCGCGCAAGAAAGTTGGCTTCGGACCTGGTTGGCCATTTACGAGGAGCGTAGAACACCTGCCGACTGCGTTTTTTAAAGGATAGATATTCATATCCTCCCCTTGATAAATCGGCTGAGTTGATGGCGCGAGGCTCACAGTTCCTGACCCTTCCGCCTGTGCAGGAAGAGTCACCACAAACCTCGCGGCTGTATCTGAAGCTCCTGATACATTGGGATTTTGAAAAAAGACCATATTTCCAACTTCCGGGGGGCTGGAATCCTTAAGGCCAGCGGCATTTACGCGAGCAAATCTGTCCGCATAAGCTTTGTATTGCCCCGTGAATAGCGAGTCATACCCCTGCACGTCCCTTAGTTGGTAAACAGTAGCCCCATTTGGGGGAAGAACCGCCGGCGGACTTTGATCTAGACTCCAGACACTGTTAACCGGCCAAATTCGCTGATGGCCCACCTCAGCCTGAAGTTGTTTGATACCAGCTGTAACTGGATACACCTGGCTCGGTTGGGCCGTTGGGTTCATTAAATAGCCCGTAGAAAATAGGTCGGCAGTAACAAGCGCGCAACAGAGTAGGCCGGGACCAAGATGCACCCTTGGGTAATGCGGTTTACCCTGGTTTTGGCGCCGATACAGTAGGATGGCCGTACCAGCGGCAGTCATGAGTATAAGCCGCAGCCAGTCGTGCGATAATCGTCCAAGTGCATCGCCCAGAAGCGGCACGCCTAGCTGTTGAAAACCAGGCATGACCGATGCAATCGACCGTGCTGCGAGCGCCAATCCGCCCGCCCAAAATGTGATAACAACCAGAAGCGCCGCCTGAGCCTCTCGGCGGGTTACCCTCTGGCCGATGGCTTCTTCCATGCCCAGCGAAGCCAATACTGCACAGGCAAGGGACCACAGCACAAGCACTCGAGCTGGAGAGCCAGACTGGCCAAACCCGGGAACCCCAAAGTAAAATAGAGCATCCACAGGCGTACCCAGCGCCATTAGGAGTGCAAGGGCTGCCAGCAGCAGAAAAAAGATGTAGTTGTTGTTGTGCGCGTTTCTACGAAGCGCAATGACGCCTCCTAGGGCTGCAAAAAGCAGGCCTAGAATTGATACGTAACTGGTGGTCTCTGCGAAGTTATGGCGCACCGCAACTTTCTGGCCACCAAAATCCATCGTGTAAAAGCCCCAATACCGGTTCTGTCTGTCATGATCGTTGCCGTAGAAATCTGGTAGCGTGGTCTGTACGATCTCGCCGGGTTGCAGCGCGTAACCCACGTAGCTTTTGTAACCTGCCGCCGAAGGTTTGGAGACTCGGTGCGACATGTGAGAGAGCTCAATACTTAGGAGCAGCTGCGGGCTGCAGATCATAAAGCCGGTGATGGTGGCTAGAACGTACATGCTGGCAAACCGCCCACGATGAGGGCAGCGTACTGTTTGTGCTGCGGCATATAAAAAACTCGCAAGGAGACCATAGAAGGCGATTTGAAGGTGACCGGCGAGTAGCATGAGCCCTGTAGCTGCACCGAGCAGGCAGAAATTTAATCGTCGACGCTCGGCGTTATGGGCGAGTAAATATATTTGGCGAAGAATTAGAGGAATCCAACAAGATGTGGCAAGAAAGGATGGTAATTCAAGCCAGGCGATCTGCCATCCACACCAGGCGAAGATGACTCCAGCGGTAAACGCCGGCCACCAGCTGCGGCCCAGGGACCGACAAAGTAGATAACAGAACCAACCAGCCAGAGCGAGATGAAGGCAGGCACTGTATGCGAACGCTCGAGCTACAGAAAAAACAACAAAAATAATTATTGCGGGATAGAAAACGGCGCTTTGACTGTTTGCTATAAAGGGAGTACCGCAAAACTGGTAAGGATTCCATAGAGGAATAGTGCCGGTTCTTATTGCGCGTGCCGCTAACAAGCGCCAGGGGTAAAACTGTCCGATGCCGTCCCAGTGGAGTGGGTCCCACATAGGTGCGTGCGCCACCGTAGAACTCGCGGCATAAGGATAAATGTGATCTAGAAGGCCGGCGGGTAAAAGAACACGGTGGCCAAATATTACGTCGAATAGGAAAAACATCGAGAGTAGGAGGTAGCCAATAAAAGCACGGATGGATAAGATGGCGTCAGTGGGAATAGGTCGGCGCGATGTACCCACGGTACCTTCTGGAGTGCGTAACCGTGACAAACTAGAGACTTTCGTTTAGGAACTTTATGCTGTCAAGGGCTCTCTTATTAGTGGGGTCGAGAGTAAGCACTTTCTCAAACTCGCATTTGGCCTCCTCATACATTCCCAACATAGAATAAGTGAGTGCCAAATCAACCAATATTTCTACGGAAGTAGGAGTGGCCTGTGATGCTTTAGTTAATTCTTCAATAGACTCGTCGAACAAGCCCGTAAACCCATACACGAGACCGAGCTGATATCTGGCGTCGCTACTGTTGGGCTCTATTGCAAGAACCTCTTGCAGTAACTGTACTGCCTCATCATATTGCCCATCAATCTTAAGGGCAATCGCCTGATCAAGTTTGGCCTGTGTATCGCTGTTCATGGAGAAACGTCTCCCTGTGGCTGGTGTGTCGCCAACTCCTGGTAGTTCCGGCGGCAAGTATAGCATGTTTATTGGTTTTTATCAACCTGTTTGAACTAAGTAATCTCCCAAATTACCTTGCGCGCCACATGATACTTTGCTTTTGCAAAAGTTTCTAAATCGAACGTGGTGGATGAACGTGGATTCAGTGTACAATTACGGTAGAAGAGGTTCTTAACAGGCAATTGACCAGTTGATGTGCTGGAGGATGACACTCTGATTGACCGAATTTCAACTGGTGTGCTGGACGCACTGGCAGTACCAGCGCTAGTCGTTGTTTGCGACTATACTAAGACTAGCGTAGGAGTAGCTGCGCTGAATGCGTCTGCGCGGCACCTGTTTCTTCTTGGGGAAACAGTGTCGGGCGTTCCCTCCTTAGACAAGATTGCGCCCGCCCTTGTTGATCTGCTTCTACGTAACAAACAGGCAAAGTCTCTGGAGCACGGTGGTATTTTATTACCTGTTGGAGATACGGCGGTTGATTACCGTGCCCATGCGGTTAAGTTACTTCCCTGCACAGACTCGAACACTCAATGGCTTTGTACCTTTACTCGCTCAATTGAGTCGGCGGATGTAATACGGCCACCGCGCCCGCTCGGGCATGACCATCTAGTAGAAGAGGATAGTGCGCCCCTGTGGGAAAGACTTCACCTGGGTACGGATGCAATTATAGTTAGCACCATTCCTTCGAGCAGCGTCCATTCTTCAACGGTCTTGTATGCTTCGCGAGAATTCTGCGCGATGACAGCCTTCTCGCCTCAAGATTTGATCGGCAAGCCACTTAGCGCCTTCAATGTTAACCTGGGCGATGGCGACGAATTCAATCGAATGCTGGTCGAAGCCGCGAGCGGGGCGAGTGTTCGATTTGGCATTACGCTATTACACAAGCAAAATAGCAGCGAATATGTAGAATGCGAATCGTCCCACGTTTTCGGTGCGGATGGCACTCCTGCGCTCTTAATTCACGTTCTGCGCCGGTCTAAGGGTAGCTCCTCGAATCTGGTTGGGGCTAGTTCAAGATTACGTGAGCTAAAGGCCGTAGTGGCAAGTGGCCTGGACGGATATGCCCTGGTGAATGAACACGGCGAGCTGCTAGAGGCTAGTTCAAGTGGTCTTTTGGGACTGGGTTGGACCCGTGAAGAGTTATTGAACTGTAGTTGTCTTGATCTTGTGCATCCAGATGATCAGGAATTTGTTATAAACGTCTTCAGGGACATCAGATCGGCTCCGGGAGCCGCTCGAAGAATCGATATGCGCGTGAATAAAGCGAACGGAAGTGCAACCTGGTTAGCAGTCGTGATGACCAACCTCTTACACGAACCTGACGTACGCGCCGTTGTTCTAAATTACAATGATGTGTCTACGCGCAAGTTCACGGAATTTGCTCTTCAGCGAAGTGAGGAGCGACACCGTTTGCTGTTTGAACGAAATCCCGGTGCAATGTGGCTTTGCCATCCCGAGACGTTGCGGTTTGTTCAGGTCAACTCGGCGGCGGAACGGGCCTACGGCTATTCCAGCGCCGAATTTGTCAACATGACGATTACGGATATACTCCCGCTTACCTCTAGGCAACTCTTCCACGAAAAATGCGCGGAGGCTGATGTCGACCTTCCAACCTCACTTGGAGTTTGGTCGCTTATTGGTGGTGATGGCTCCATAGTTGACTCACAACTGTACGCTAGTCGGCTCATAGAAGAGACCAGCGATCTCATGCTAATAATGGCAATAGACGTGACGCAGCAGACAAGGGCGCACAGGGACCTTTTGAATAGCAACCTTAAGGTTCAACTATTGCTTGAGGAAGAGCAGGAGAGATCTGAGATCTTACATGCGCTGGCGGAGGCGGCAATTTTAATAAACACCTGCAAATCAACACAGGATATTTTGCAGCGAGCGACCGATTATGCGCGGCGCCTCGCCCGCGCCGGCGTTGCGACGATATCCCTCAGCAAATCTGAGAATGATCAGGAGCAGGTTAACACTATTTCTACGGATCTTAGTGCCAATGCGGCTGCCCAAGCGATCGATACCGCAATTGAAGTGCAAGTTAACGGAGCGATTGCACCTGAAAGTGCTGAATCGGGACCGAATGCGGACCACCTGACTACCCGGCAACATCAGAACGAAAATAGTTGGCAGACTGGTGTACCGACTAAGTTGACCGTGCCGTTACGCGATAGTGCTGGCCTAATCGTTGGGTATCTAACCGTCATTCGTGAAGAGAGCAGCAGTTACTCAGCCGACGACGAGAATGTACTGGTCCAACTCGCACAGATGGTCTCGGGTACTCTGGACAACCGAACGCTGGTGGAACAGCTAACAGAGAATACCGAGCGGCTGCGCAAGAGTGAGGAGCGGTACGCTTTGGCACTGGAGGGCTCTAACGACGGTATTTGGGACTGGCAGGTAAATTCCGAGTCCGTAATTCGTTCGCCTCGCTTTCTCTCATTGATTGGTTTCGATACCAACGAGGACATCGAGCAGTTGGGCTCGTGGAATATGCGCATACATCCAGATGACCGCGAAAAGGTGATTAAGGCCCGCCACGATCACCTGTATCACGGCGTTCCTTACGATATCGAGATGCGCGTATTGACCTTTTCGGGGGAGTACCGCTGGTTTCGATCAAAAGGGCAGGCGGTTTGGGATGAACACGGAACACCAGTGCGCATGGTGGGTTCATTTACTGACCTCACGGAGCGAAAGGCTCTGGAGGAGCAGCTGTTGCAGGCCCAGAAACTGGAGAGCATAGGTAGGCTAGCCGGTGGAATTGCACATGATTTTAACAATATGCTCACGGGCATACTTGGTTTCAGCGAGTTGGCCAGGCTGAAGCTTGATGATGGCAGTAACGACATTCATGACGACCTTCAGCAGATCGAAGGCGCAGCGCTTAGAGCGGCAGACCTTACTTCTCAGCTGCTTGCATTTGCCAGAAAGCAGATCATCAGACCGCAAACTACTGATTTAAACGAACTTGCACGAAGCACTCATTCTATGTTGACCCGCCTAATCGGCGAAAATGTTCAGCTGCAGGAGGATTTGCAGGCTGATCTGTGGATGGTTAGTATCGACCCCGGGCAGTTTCAACAGGTCATTGTGAACCTGGCCGTAAATGCTCGCGATGCAATGCCTAGCGGTGGCAAGCTACTCATTGAAACGGCGAATGTCGTTCTAGATAACGAATATGCCGCACTTCATGGCGGCTTGCAAGCTGGCGAGTATGTGCTTCTAGCGGTCACAGACACGGGAACCGGCATGGACGAGGCGACGAAATCCCTTATTTTTGAGCCGTTCTTTACAACAAAAGAGCGTGGGAAGGGTACTGGACTGGGTCTGTCAACTGTATACGGTGTAATAAGCCAAAACCAGGGGCACGTACACGTATACAGTGAGCCTGGCAGGGGAACTACATTCAAATGTTATTTCCGGCGTGCTTACGACGATACTGTGGTCTATGAGGCGCCAATTCAACCAGTCGGTATTACTCATGGAACTGAGCACGTGTTGTTGGTTGAGGACGATGAACTCGTACGTCACTTTGCCCAAGCAGCGCTTGTATCAGGTGGCTATAGTGTGTTACCCGTGAGTTGTGGCACAGACGCTTTAGCCGCGGTAGCATCACAGACCCGGCCATTCGATCTAGTTGTCACCGATGTGGTGCTACCGGGAATGGGTGGAGCGGATCTGGTCAATCGCCTCACCGAACTTTTACCAGGTATTCGAGTCCTGTTCGTATCGGGCTATACCGAAAACGCTGTGGTACATCAAGGTATCTTAAGCCCTGGCACCAGTTTTCTCTCTAAACCGTTTACTGTGTCATCACTGCTAAAGAAGGTGCGCACGCTGCTTGACGCGATGTAGACCAACCAGAGCTTATAAGGCAGTGATAGTTCGCAGGTGGTCTATGGCGTCCGTGCTGCCGAGCTGCCATATATCGCATTAATAATCGCAGCCTCCACTGGGCTTGCACTGTCGTTGTCCTGCCGAATATCAAGTCGTTGGTTAAGCGGTGTGGTTCGGTTGCACATAAACCGCGGCTTCCGCAACGTATTGGGCGCTGCCGCGTGAAAGAGAAAAGGATGACAAAGGTAGATGTCTCCCGCTCGTCCGGTGGTTTCAACTACTCTTAATGCTGTGCCATGGTCATCCACGTAGGGTCGGTTCATGAACCTCTCCACCCGGTTACCGCTTTCGTGCCAGCTTCGGAAATTGGCCGGCCATAATGCGGCATCGTCAGAGCTTAGCGTGCCAGTAAGATCTTGCAACCAGAGATTCTGCTCAATGCAAGCTTTTATAGCGGTGCCTAACTGCATAGGTTCATTCTGTTTTGCCAGGAAGCGTGCAACGACCTGGTGCGAGCCCGTAGCGGCAAGTGTCGCGCCGCCATGGCTGCTAATATCTGAGAAAAAGCAGAGTAGCAAGAGACCTTGGTCTGGAGCATCCACGGTATGCTGAAAGTGAATACCATCCCAGTGCCAGCCATTCGTCGAAACGGTCCAATCAGAGTCGGCGCCCACGCTGAAGTTCACTGGCCACCAACCCCACCCGTCCTGGGTCTCTCGCGTTATCCACCGCCCCGCGCCCACAAGCTCATCAACGGCCTGCTTAAGGCGTTCTGTCTTGCATTGTCTAAATGCAGGTGTATCGTAGGTTTCCGTCAGATGGATCATTGGTTTTGTCCACGTTAAGGGATCCTTAGGGTCGGCACCCATCTCCTCTACCCGCTGCCAGACATCCTGTTGTGCAGCGAGGGCAACATCGTGTGGGTAAGCCTGTTCAACACGGACAAAGCCAAGCTGAATGAATTGATTGCGTTGTTCCTGCGAAATGATAGTTGAAGTCATCAGCACATGCTCCCGCTGCGGTCATTTATTTTAGAATTCTGCGTCAATTAGCGGATACCTGCCAACATTTAAGTTAAATCAAAATTAAAGCATTTTGGTGGTGAATGTACGGAGAACTAATCGGTAACTGCGCGACGTGCAACAACAGAGGACTGAGAAATAGCGAGGACGGTGCACCTCAGGTTCTGCGATTGGTGGCCTAGGGTTACCGAAAGGACGATTAGAGGTACAAGTGACAAAGAAACGAAGATAGCACCAAGACTCAAAAAGAGATAGCGGAGGGGGGACTCGAACCCTCGACACTACGGGTATGAACCGTATGCTCTAACCAACTGAGCTACTCCGCCAGGAGCTGCACGCGTGTACGTTTCTGAAGTATACCAAATCTTAGCAGGGGAATCAAGGCTCACAACATAGGATTTTGCGATGCTGCGGTTAATAATCGAAACCGGCGTACCTATGAGGAATTTCACTTGTCGAATGGATGGTTGCGAGACCGCTAGATAAGGTATACTGTACTTACCAGATTAGTGTATTGAAACTAGAGAAGCAATTCATACTAATCTACACGTATATTACTAAGGCACGTTGTTGCGGCTCATCGAAAGGTTACGCAGATGAAACCATCCATTCATCCTGAATATAAAGAGACGACTGTAGTTTGTCAATGTGGGAACACCTTCACTACGAGGTCGACGCGCGAGAATATCCGAACAGAAATCTGTTCTGCCTGTCATCCGCTCTATACGGGCAAGCAGAAGATTATCGATACCGAGGGCCGTGTTGAGAAGTTCTTGCAGAAGTACAAGATGAAATCATAGTTTGGTAACTTCGCAAGAGGTGTTGTTGATCACTGGCGCATTACAGTTAACTGCTGAATGCGCCAGTATTATTACAGCTCTACGGTGCGCATTATCAGGAGTGTGAAGCAAATGTCCAACAGTGAGATAGCCGATATTTCTGATGGCCTAAACGTTCAACAATTTGGCGGCCAAGCGGTAATAGAGGGCGTAATGATGCGAAGTGCGCACTGCGTGAGTGTCTCATGTCGCACCCCTGAAGGCACAATTGTCACACGTAGTGAACGCATTGATAGCTCGTTGATGAGGTATCTGGGATGGCTCAATTGGCCATTTGCGCGCGGAACACTGGCCCTGCTAGATGCAATGATTTTAGGTGCACGCGCCCTAAATTTTGCCTCTCGAATTCAGGTGAACGACACCTCGCAAGTCTACCGCCAGGATCGCACCACCACAAGCCAATTGAAGGATATTGCAGTTGGAGGTACTGTAGTACTCAGCCTTGTTCTCGGGTTGTTCATTTTTAAGGTGCTGCCAACAGTGATTACTACTGTTGCTGTCGCACATGGCTTGCTGCCCGGCAAGAACGATCCTCATCTTCTGAACCTGAGCGATGGCGTCATACGCATGGTGATGTTCTTTGGATATATACTTGCAGTTTCGCGCATGCAACAGATCCATCGCGTGTTTATGTACCACGGTGCTGAGCATAAAGCCATAAATACCCTGGAGGCCGGTCTACCACTCTCTGTTGAAAATGCGAGCCAAGCTAGCCGAATTCACCCGCGGTGTGGTACGAGCTTTATATTTATCGTCTTGCTACTCGATCTCGTTTTGATCACCGTTCTACCTCGGCCGCAGGCGTTGTTATTACGAATCGCCCTACAGATTTCCGTGATCCCTGTTGTGGCCGGAATTGCATACGAGGCGATAAAGGCCGCCGGTAAATATAGGCGTCATTCACTAGTTGCGGCTGTATTTGCGCCGGGCATGGCCACACAGTATTTAACCACTCGCGAACCAGAACTCGATCAGGTTGAGGTAGCACTCACAGCGCTTCTCTCTGTGATTGCAGCAGAGCGGGCCTATGCCACTGAAAGCAACAGGAATGCAGCCGCCAACAACGATACGGCCACGGCCGTTGCCGTACCAGAGGTAACTACAACGAGTTAGAATTATCGCTGGTTGGCGCGATCTTATTTACGCTGTAACCCTGCGCGTACAAAATGGTTGCCCGGCAGTCGACGCGCAAGGCCTCTCAGCTCCAGCATCGTAAGCTCTACTGTAACAACTGATATGGGTATGTCGCATGAAGTGGCAATTGCATCAATGTGCCGTGGGCTGAGATCCAGTTGTCGTAACAGCGCTTCTTGCGATGCGGTTATATCTAATGGAAGTGGAGAAAATTGCTCGCTGTTGGCCTCGTCGTCTAGGTTGAGAACGCCTTGTACCGTTGGCCCGGTGCCAAGATTAAGTGCACCAAGAGCCTGCAATATATCTTCTACAGAAAGCGCAGGTGAGATACCTTCCCGAATTAGAGCGTTGCATCCCTCGCTGGCGGGCCGGTCAATGTTTCCGGGTACCGCCAGTACAGATCGGCCCTGTTCAACTGCGGTTTTTGCCGTAATAAGGGCGCCGCTTGATGCCGATGCTTCTACCACCACGGTAACCTGAGAAATGCCGCTAATGATTCGGTTGCGAGCTGGAAAATGCCATGCGTCTGGCTGGGCGCCTGGTGGATATTCAGATATTACCGCCCCCTGATGGGTAATCTCCTGAAAGAGTGCTGCATTTTCAGGGGGGTACGCTACATCTGGACCGCAGCCTAGAATCGCTGCCGCTCTTCCGCCGCTTCGTATGGTGCTTCTATGTACCGAGGTGTCAATTCCCCGTGCGCCACCGCTTACCACAGTAAGCCCCGCCTTGCTAAGCCCCTGTGCAAACTGTTCTGCCACTGCTTTGCCGTACGGTGTTGCATGGCGTGAGCCGACGATGGCAACGGCAAATCGATCGCGCTCCTCCAGGTTTCCATTTCCAAAGAGAATTGCAGGCGGATCTGTAAGGTCGTTCAGGCTGCCGGGGTACTCCGGGTGATCTGCTGTGATAATGAAAGAGTTCGGCTGTTCGCACCACTTCATCTGCTCTTTGGATGGAACATTGGCAGGATCACGTAGCTTCTCTAAATGCCGCAAACTCAGTCCGTCTACCTGCAGAAATGCGTCATTATCTGCGGTGAAAAGCAAAGGAAGCTGCGCTGAAAAACAGCGCAGCAACCTTAATGCAATGCGAGGAGAAAGCTGGGCGTTAGCCAGTCGAATAAGGGACAGGTGGTCCTGATTAATCACCACCACCGCCGCCTGCACCCTTAAAGCCCCCCCTGCCAAATCCACCACCCATGCCGGGGCCGCCGAAGTTTCCAAACCGCGACCCGCGGTTTCCCTGGGCGAGTGCCGCAGCATCCGACTCACTGGGATAGGCATCTCCAGTGGTAAACACCCAACTTCGAGTGTTGACGTTGCCGAACCAGTCCTTCGCGGTGATCACCACGGTGTGATGGCCGTCTGGCAGGGCAGTGGAAACGCCGGTACTCGTCTCTTGAAGGATGAACTCTAGAATACCAGTGTCCTTTTTAAATGTAAAACCGGATATTTTGGTTGCAGCAAGGGCATCCGAGGCGTGCGGCACGGACTTTCCGTCGATAGTGAGAGTTATGCTCGCGGGATCCAGTCCACTACCTTGGTCCGAGATTTTAGCCTTAAATGTGAACGGTGGTTGTCCGTTGCAGTACTCGCCTGCCAATGGCTCGAGAGGCGTAATCGTCGGTGGAATTGTATCCTGTGCATTGTGACTGAACGTCGTAAGAGAACCGTCGTCAGTAACTACAAAAAGCTGTCCATTGGCGGCTACAGGAGAGACGACCACCTGGTTAAACGTGGGTACCTTTGTGAAGTCTACAGAGGTTGGGGCAATTGAAAAGTCCCACTCTAAATCCCCAGTCGCCTTATTGAACGCGTATATGCCACCAGCCGACGATCCTACGACTACCAGGTTGTTCGTGACAACTGGTGCAGCATTGATCTGAAAGTCTACGAGAGCTGGTTTCTTCCACATCACGGTCCTGTCTGGCCCAATGCAATAGACTGCCGGCGCCGATGTAGCGATGTAGACATCCCCTTTGTTGTCTACTCCAGGGTCACACGTGAGAGTGTTGTGGGTTACCATCTGCCAGTTAATCTGCCCGGTATCATGGTAACAGGCGAGTACCTGACCTTCGGTAATGTAGATCAGTCCGTTCTTCAAGACTGGTGTCGCCGTATCGCCCGATCCCTCAAGTCTATGCTGCCACAACTCAGTTGCCGTAGCCGTATCCACGCAGTGCAGCACGTTATTGCTAGTAATGTAGTAGAGGTCTCCCTTATACTCGCTCAGGTTACCCATGAGACCAACTTGAGTGTTGAAGCCCTGTCCCCATGCGCCAGATAACGGTTGGCCGGAATCAGCGTTGATCCCGTAGATCTTTCCATTAGCGCCGGCAAAGTAGACATTTGCGCCAACGACCGCCGGCGAGGACACGACTCCACCGTTAATGAGTTTGAACGCAGGGTACTTCAGTTCACCAGTCGATGCATTCAGGGCGTATAGGCCATCGCCCGTAGGCACGAACAGAGTGCCATCGGCAACGGTAGGCGTAGCCAGGGTGTCTTGACTCATCTGCGAACCTGCAGGGTAGCTCCACTTTTTGGAGCCGCTGCGAGCATCCAGTGCATAAACTTTCTTGCCCGTGCAGTAGTAAACCGTGTTATCGGCGTAGACTGGACCTGCAGGATTGGACGGAGTGGCAACCTCGGTGTATTTCCATGTCACAGCCATTGGGGCCGCCAAGGCATCCGCTGCGCTAGAATCCTGTGCGCTGCATGCATTAATGCCTGAAAAGAGCATAACAGAGCATGCCGTTAATGCACCAAAACGGTGGATAATACCGCGATGCCCATTTACACTTGTCGCGAAAAGTGACATATTGATGAAGACCCCTTCGCCTCTGGAGGTTTGCAGAATGCGGTGCATTTGCGCCGATACGGCGGCGACTAGTAATACACTGCAAACGGTGCTTAAAGAGTACCGCAAAGTACCTACAATTTACTTCAATTGCACCGCTTAATTAACGGGCATATTATAGACCTGTAGACAAGTTGTGTCAACCCCTTTCCAGTGTGCCGCGCCAATGTGGGTTTAGTTGGACCGAGCCCACGAAAGAACAGTGATCCTGCCACACGTTCCAGCCGCTAGATCGTGCATGTGAGGAACTTGCTAAGCGCATACATATTCTCAGCTAAACCTCATGGTTGCGGCGTCACAGTTTAACTTGCTTAAGTGATCTGCTCCGCGCACGGGCTAAGTAAATGCGAGTTAACCTGGAGATTTGATCGTATTAACGCAGGAGTCGGAAACAACCCTCTACAATTAGTGTATGCAAACCCAGCACATGCTTACTGCCGTGCGTGCAAAGTACGGCTTTGGAGGACGATATGTTTACGCCGCAACAAATATCCGATTTTCGGACTAATGGCTTTATCGACGGTGGTCGGGTGATGTCCGACGTCCAAGCAGATGCCCTCTGTTCAAGATTGTATGATGTTATGGAGGGCCGCGCTGAAGGTCATGCTGATGCACTGCGTAATATGACCGGTCAGGAAGACAACGTGGTCATACAGATTGTTAACATTTGGCAAGCAGACTCACAGTTCGAGTCGCACCTCTACAACAAGACCATAACTTCTATGACTGCCCAGTTAATTGGATGTGAAACGCTCCGTGTTTGGCACGATCAGGTGCAGTATAAGCCGCCTCGGGTTGGTGGCCCTACGTTATGGCATCAGGATCATCCGTACTGGCCAGTAATAGAACCAGCGGATCTGGTTAGTTGTTGGGTTGCCCTAGAGGACGCAGATGTCGAGAATGGCTGCATGTGGATGGTGCCCGGTAGTCACAAATGGGGTCCTCATAAGGGTGGGACGATAGGTACTGATCATGAGACCTGGCGTCCGCTGCCCGACGTTACTCTGCTACCAGCAGGCGTCAACATCGATCCTGTGGCCTGTCCAGTGAAAAAGGGCCACGCAGTATTTCACCATTGCCTTACATGGCATGGTGCGTATCCAAACCGAAGTGAACGCGGCCGCCCCGCAATCGCAGTGCACTACATGCCAGATTGGACGCGCTACGAGCCAGATCCAAATCGCCATCACCTGGTGGAGGAGCACATAACCGTTGGTGCAGGTGAAATACTTGTAGGTGACCACTTTCCAACGGTGTTATTGAACGGCAATCCGGTCGAAGTTCCACAACATGTAATATAAATTAAGATAACTACCCCGGTTTTTCGCTGTCATAATTAAGTTATGAGTAAAAGCTACCTTGCATGATCGTATCATTCTTGGTGACTTTGCGTATGCATTTTTTTAGAGGAGAGATATAGTAATGGCATCGGCACAGGCAGCAGCAGCTGCCATTCGCCGCAAAACAAGGCGGCGAAATCGAAACTTAATCACCGCTGGTGCAGTGGTGGGAGTGGCAATTTTGGGATATGTCGGCTGGCATGCGACACATCCCGCAGTTAGCAGCCTTGGCCCGATGATTACTGCGCCTGTGACTCGCGGCGATATTACCGAAACGATTACAGCTACGGGTAGTGTAGATGCTCAGACCGGAGCCCAAGTCAATATTGGCTCGCAGATTACAGGTACTATTCAACACCTGTATGCCGATGTCGGCACACTTGTTAAGGCGGGCCAGCCCATTGCAATTCTGGATCTGCCGGATATGCGGGCCCAGCTGCAACAGAGTCGCGCCAACCTGGCTGAAACTGAGGCGGCACTTCAGCAGCAACTCTCAACCGTAGGTATGACTCACTCACAGGTATCCTCTGCGGTGGCCCAGGCTGAGGCACAGCTTAAGAGCTCGGAGGCTTCCTACGCCGCGTCCACGGCAACCGCCAACCTGCAATCTGCTCAGGTTCCCACAGACATCACGAAAGCGCAGGCAGCTTTGGCAACGGCACAAGCGGCGCTTAACACTGCAGAGTCTCAGAAAGTGCAGACCGATAAGGGCGCAGCCCTCCAGGTAGCCAATGCTCAGGAGGCAGTTACTCAGGCAAAGGCGAACACGGTCAATGCTGATCTTGCACTTACGCGGGATCAGGAGCTCCTCACTCGGGGATTTGTCGCTCAAAGTGTCGTGGACGCTGCGAAAGCGCAGGCTACAGTCTACCAGTCACAAACCGCCGCGGCAAAGCAGAGTTTAGCGCTGGTTAAGCAACAAGTCACTGCCTCGCTGCAAACTGCAAAAGATCAGGTCGCGCAGGCTCAGCAGGGTGTGGCCTCAGCTAAAGCGGCTCTTGCCTCGGCTGAAGCGGAACCCTATCAGGTGGCCGCCAGCAAGGCAAATGCCGAGAGTGCGGCCTCAGCAGTTAGAAACGCACGGGCGAGTTTGAAGCTTGCGCTAGGTAACCGTGCCCAAGATGCTCAAAAAGCCGCCCAGGTCGCTCAAGCTGAGCAGGCCGTTCAGGTCGCCGAGCAGCAGGTGAAGTATTACCAGGCTCAACTTGCGAAGACTATTATTCGTTCGCCCATTACCGGAACCGTGCTTCAGCTTGCAGAGCAGCAGGGCGAAACGCTAGCGGCAGGCCTTTCAGCACCTACCCTCATAGTGGTATGTGACCTCCACCGCCTACAGGTCGATGCCTATGTAGATGAGACTGACATTGGTAAGGTTCGGTTGGGGCAAAAGGCCCAGATCACAGTCGACGCTTACCCTAAAGATATCTTGACGGGCCACGTTTCTAAAATTGCATCCGGCGCTACAATCCTGCAGGGTGTGGTGACTTACGATGTGACGATCGCCTTGGATCACCAGTCGAACCACCTTAAGCCTTCCATGACAACTAACGTGACGCTCGACGTGTCTGATCACCACAACGTACTGCTTGTGCCCAGTGAAGCCATACAACTGCACGTGAGTGGCGCATCTGTAAACGTAGTGAAAAAGGTGAACGGCAAAACAGTGATAGTGAAAACCCCCGTTAAAATCGGCGGTAGTGACGGCGTTAACACGGAGGTCAAATCCGGATTAACCGAAGGAGAAATCATCGAATTAGCAGGTGATCAAACCACCAACCACGCGTTCAATCGTGGCAACACATCTCCGTTTACCAGCGGTAAGAAACCGGCGGCCAAGAAGAAGTGAGCGACGTAGATTCTAAACAAGTACAGCCCATGCTCTCGTTGCGAGAGATACGTAAAACGTACGTAATGGGGGATCAGGTTGTAAACGCGCTTGATGGGGTAGATATCGATATCTACCCCGGCGAATTCGTTGCGATCATGGGTCCAAGCGGGTCTGGCAAGTCTACTCTCATGCATATCATTGGCTGCCTGGACGCCCCAACCTCCGGTTCCTACCTTTTGGATGGAATAGAGGTCGCCGAGATGGATGATTACGAACTGGCGAATGTTCGCAACAAGAAGATTGGGTTCGTGTTCCAGGGGTTCAACCTTCTGGCGCGAACCTCGGCGCAGCAGAACGTCGAACTGCCTCTCGTTTATGGACGTCGCAAGGACAGAGCCGAGCGTGCAATTGCTGCGCTGGAAAAGGTGGGATTGGGCAATCGCCTGGATCACAAACCAAACCAGCTATCCGGAGGTCAGCAGCAGCGCGTGGCGATTGCGCGGGCGTTAGCATCCGATCCACTCATAATACTTGCAGATGAACCTACTGGCAACCTGGCAAGTTTACAGAGTGAAGAGATCATGCAGATATTCCAGGAGTTAAATGACGAAGGCATCACTATTGTAATGGTCACTCACGAGCCTGATATTGGCAGGCATTGCAAACGCACTGTCACTATCAAGGACGGTCATCTGTTGCGGGACGAGCTCGTTGAGAACAGGGTGATGGCCGCGGATTTACTGGTTGAGATGAGGCAGGAACATGATTTGCTGCACACCGCTTAGTTCGTCACGATGCGGGAGTATTCATAGACTATGAACATTTTCGAATGTATGCGTGTAGCTGTGCGCGGACTCATCAGCAACAAGATGCGCACCATGCTCACGATGTTAGGCATCATTATCGGAGTAGCAGTGACTATCCTGGTAGTCGCTATTGGTGAGGGTGCATCAGCTCGCGTACAACAGACCGTCGCTGACTTAGGAACCAACCTACTTACCATCTGGAACGGTCCTCCCAGTATGCACATTGCCCCTGCCGCTGCACTCGCCGCATCAAGCGGTACGAGTGCGACCAGCAGCAACGGCGTACCGGTTCCTCCGCAGGCTCCTAACCGATTGACTCTGCAGCAGGCAGAATTCATACAGCAAAATTTCAAACAGACGGTCGCTGCCGTTTCGCCTATAATTCGTGGAAATGTTCAAATTCGCATGGGTGGAACGAATGCGACAACGAACTTGCAGGGTGTAGAAACCACTTACCCGTTCGTGAACAACGCGAGCGTGGAATTGGGCTCATTCTTCACTCAGAGCGACGTAGACGGCAATGCCAAGGTATGCGTAGTAGGTGAAACGGTTGTAAACAATATGACAGGGTCACCAAATACCAACGTAATTGGCCGGTCCATCTACATCAATAAGCAGGAGTTCAAAATCCTAGGTGTTCTTACACCGAAAGGAACTGGGGCCTGGGGGCAGGATCAAGATGACGTTATACTCTGTCCGATCACTACGGCAATGCACCGAATCTTGCACAGGAACTTGACAGTCGACTTTATGGGTGTGCGTTGCACGAGCGTTAAGATGATGCCGCTGGCGACCCAACAGATTGCAAGCTACCTTCGTGTTGAGCACCATCTGCAGCCTCCGTTTCCGCAAAACGATGACTTTGAGATACACAGCGCCACCGAGATCCTGCAACGGCAACAGAGCATAACCGGCACAATGACAACCCTATTATCGATTGTTGCTGTAATTTCACTCGTGGTGGGTGGAATCGGTATCATGAACATCATGCTGGTATCGGTCACAGAACGTACGCGAGAAATTGGAATCCGTAAAGCGATTGGAGCTACACCGCGCGACATTCTCTTGCAGTTTCTTATAGAGTCATCGACCATCTCGCTGCTTGGCGGTATCATAGGAATAGCCTTGGGGGTAACGGGTGCAGTGATACTGGCGAAGCTAGGTGGATGGAATGTAATTGTAGATCCATCATCGGTGGTTGCTGCACTGGTCGTATCCGCAGGCGTTGGGATCTTCTTCGGAATCTATCCCGCCAGCAAGGCCGCAGGCTTGCACCCAATTGAGGCTTTACGCTTTGAATGATCTAACTCGTGTCTGATTCCCAAGCGTCTAACGACGATCCTGGATCAGGTTCAAACAATATCAATTCCGCCAGCCCGGCTGCAAAGCAGCCGGGTGCTTTCATTGCGCTGCACTTCAGGAACTTTCGCCTCTATTTTATAGGGCAGATGATCTCTGTTGCCGGTACCTGGATGCAGATAGTTGCCCAGCAATGGCTGATCTACAGCCTCACGCATTCCGCAGAATGGCTCGGTATTCTAAGTGGCGCGAGTGCCATCCCATATGTAGCTCTATCACTTCATGGTGGTCATGTAGCGGACAAATACTCTCGACGTACCATCATGGTTGTTACTCAGGCAGCAATGATGGTGCTGGCGCTCGTATTGGCTTTTCTCGCCTCTTATTTCTCTCCTGTACCCATCCAACCATGGCATATTGCCGTTCTTTCCGCTTTAGGAGGGTTGGTCAACGCGTATGCAATGCCCGCCCAGCAGGCGTTTGTTACGGATATGGTCGACGATAGAACAGCACTTGGGAGCGCAATTGCCCTGGGATCCCTGCAGTTCAACCTTGCACGGGTTCTAGGTCCCGTGTTCGCAGGGATTGCATTAGCGCGGTTTGGTGCCGCAATGTGTTTCTTCATAAACGGCGTCAGCTTTATTGCAGTGATTATCTCGCTCCTGATGATGCACATTCGACCAGTGGAGGCTGTGGAGCACCACGGATCGATTTGGGACGGTTTCTCCTACATCATTCGCCACTCTGCCGTCATGCGTGTATTTTTACTGGTTAGTTCAGCGAGCTTTTGCGTATGGTCGGTAGGGACACTTTATCCCGTTTACGCCGACCATTTCGTGCATGTGGTGTACAAAGCAGTATTGTTGGCGACAACGCGAAAATCGGACTCGGCTGTCCTGCTCAGTCAGTTGATGGCGGCCACAGGCGCCGGGGCAGCCACCGGCGGATTCATCGCTGCGGCTGCAGCGAATCGGTTAGACAGGCGAATTTCGCTTTATGGTGCCGCATTCGGCTTTGCTGGAGGCCTTCTACTCTTCGCGTTCGCTCGCAACTACGCAATTGCCCTTAGTTTGCTGTTTGTATCCAGCGTGGGTATGGTTGTGTTTGCGGTTACAGCAAACACAACGGTGCAGGAAAAGGCACCCGATTTACTGCGTGGTCGGATTATGGCGGTCTACGCGTTGCTGTTTGGTGGCTTGATGCCTGTTGGTGGGCTGGAGATTGGCTTCTTGGCGAGCCGGTATGGTGCTATGACGGCAGTGACTGTTAATATTGCGGTATTTGGGGTGGTTGGTCTGTTAACTATCATTTGGCATGCAGTTGAAAACAAGCTAACCGCTTAGGAAGATGCTTGATCCGCTGCAAATGCAACGCAGAAGGGCTGTTATTGCCGGTCGATTTGCGATGCAAAATGTTGCATTATGCCGCTGAAATGCGTGTTAACCAACCCCACCGGGGTGGGGCTGGCTTGGGTTTTTGACTCTACTCTGGTACAATGGTTAGGAATATTGTGTTTTCTTCTAATGGTAGAAATATTCGGTTATAAATCTGCAGGCTAGGGAGTTCATACATGAGTTTACGAGTAGTTGGCGCAGGTTTTGGTAGAACGGGGACTCACTCCCTCAAGATAGCTCTCGAGCAGCTGCTGGGTGCCCCGTGTTACCATATGGTCGAGGTGTTTCAGCATCCCGAGCATGTTGCAGACTGGCATTCCGCCGCTACTGGTATCATGCCTAACTGGGACAAGCTCTTCAACGGCTACGCTGCAGCAGTCGACTGGCCCGCCAGTGCATTCTGGCCGGAACTCAGCGAGTACTACCCCGATGCACTCGTTCTCCTTTCATTACGTGACGCAGAGGCCTGGTGGCGCAGTACTCAAAACACGATCTTTAAGGACGGTGGTGATCATGGTAATCCTGCCTGGCGAGCGATGCTTGAAGCTCTATTTGAGGCGCGGTTTACTAGTAACCTTCATGATCATGATGAGTGCGTGGCTGCGTTTAACAACAATAATAATCGTGCGAAGAAAGCGATATCGCCAGACCGCCTTCTGGTTTGGCAGGCAAGTGATGGATGGGAGCCCATCTGTCAGGCGCTTGGAGTCCCAGTGCCTTCAACGCCGTTCCCGCTCACCAATACGTCAGAGGACTGGGCGAGAAACCGTGAAAAGGCAGCTGAAGAGGAATCTTCCAACGGTTAGTTCAGATACCCAGTGAGCTTGGGAAGCCGAAGCACATTCTCAGCCCGCTGGGTGAAATGGGCTGCCAACAGCGCTTGCTTACCGATAATTGCCAGGTGATAGGAAATTCACCTTGGTGTCTGTCTAAACCGCACCTTGTCCGCTATGCCCTGTGGTTAGTCCAACGATAGAACTTGCCAATACCGGCTTGGGCAGCACACAATAGCGACTTCTTCACGGTGTTAATTTATATTACAGGACCGTTGATGAGTTCACTCCCTGTTGCAGGGTCCGATTTGGCGTTAACCAGTTTGTTTATCCATCTGTAATGATTCACAGAGGTTACCTGGTTTTTCACTCACAGATAATCGTCGTCGTAGCAGATCGGGTCGCAGAGCGTTGTCGCGTAAACGATCTGTCGTTACTACACTCCTTTTACTCCTCGGCGGGCAGGGCATGATACTAGAACCTCGGCGGCATGAGTCATTTGAGAGCGTTTGTGGGCGCACCGCTCACGTGACCATGGATATTCCCCAAAGGTTTGTGTTTATGGTACTAAACAGTTCATCTAGGGCGTATACTTAAGATGTATAAATAAGAGTGGAGCATTAGAGTGCGTAACAGCCCAGAGCAGCACAGACTTCTTAAACCAAATGGTACCTTCCACGCCTTAACCTATCGCAACTTCCGACTGTTTTTTATGGGGCAATTGGTTTCAGTAGCCGGAAGCTGGATGCAAGTTATTGCCCAAAACTGGCTGGTTTGGCAAATCACTAGAAGTACGGCTTGGTTGGGAATTGTGACTGGTGCGGGTGCCCTGCCGTTTTTGGTGTTTACCTTTGTTGGTGGCCGCCTAGCCGACTCGTACCCACGTCGCTCAATTCTGGTGGTGACACAAACACTTTTAATGCTCTGTGCGTTCCTAATGGCGCTCATTGCATCGAAGTATTCTCCAGTTCCTTTGCAGGCCTGGATGATCGCAGTGATTGCGGCAATTACAGGTGCAGTCACAAGCGTCAATATGCCAGCGCAACAGGCCTTCGTTACCGAGATGGTGGATCGTCGTGAAGCCATCGGTAACGCGATTGCACTCAACTCTCTGCGATTCAACATTGCCCGAGCCTTGGGACCCGCATTGGCCGGCTATGTTCTGGTTCATGCAAGTGCCGCACTGTGCTTTCTTTTGAACGGTCTCAGCTTTATAGCGGTGATTATTTCGCTTCTAATGATGAGGCTGCCTGCATTCGTGCGACGGGAGGGCAATCGCGCCATTGGTGAAGCTCTAAGATATATTCGCTCAACCGCATGGGTGGCGCAAATACTTGTACTTGTTTTTGTGTCTAGCCTGCTAATATGGCAAGTAACCACTCTTTATCCAGCACTTGCAGGCAAGGGTCCTAACGGAGCCCGGGTTTATAGTTACCTTATGGTCAGCAATGGCGTAGGTTCGATCATCGCTGGTTTTGCCTTGGCAGCATGGGAGGTGCCGATCCGCAATAAACTGAGTGTAACCCGTGCCGCTGCACTTTCGGCGGCTGTTGTGCTAACGATCGGTATCGTGCGTGGTGTTCCGCTATTAATTATCACTGTGTTTTGCAGCGGATTCGTAATGACACTGTTTGGGATTGGCGCGCAAACACGCGTCCAAAGAGCGGTCCCAGATGCACTACGTGGCAGAGTGATGGCGGTCTACACACTCCTCGCGAATGGACGCTATTCCGTCGGAGGACTGGAAATTGGTCCGTTAGCCCAAATCGTCGGCGTCGACCAGGCCATTATCTTTAACAGCGTACTTAGCCTGGCGATTGTTGCGTCTGTTGCGGTCGTGAGTGGTAAACGAGCGGCAATTAGTTGGAATCATGAACAGGAACGGGCATTGGCCGCAGGCAAAGAGTGATGCTTTTTTCCCTAGCGGGGTAAAGTATCAACCACAGCGATTTAATTGAATGTAACCTGGAGGAGCAAGTGCAATACCGTACTTTGGGCAAGACCGGCTACCTGGTTTCGACCATAAGCTTTGGCGCCTGGGCGATAGGCGGCGCGTGGGGCGCTACCGACGACGATGAGTCATTAAACGCGCTAAATAGTGCAATTGACTGCGGTGTCAACTTTATTGATACTGCGGACGTTTATGGTGATGGTAAGAGTGAGCGGCTGATTTCGCAGTTGCGTGCAACTAGGCGCGAGCAAATTTTCGTCGCTACTAAGTGCGGACGGCGTCTTAATCCGCACGTGGCGGAGGGCTATACCGCAACCAATATCGCTGCATTCGTGGACCGCAGCCTTCATAACCTGTCGACATCTTACATCGATTTACTTCAACTGCACTGTCCGCCAACCGCGGTCTACGACGACGACAGCGTTTTTGAGACACTGGATTCCCTGGTTGCAGCGGGAAAGGTGCGCCATTATGGAGTGAGCGTGGAGACGGTTGCGGAGGGTAAACGCGCGATTGATCGACCGGGCGTTAGTTCTATACAAATTATTTACAATATCTTTAGGCAGAAGCCTCATGACGAACTTTTCAAATTGGCTCATGACAACAATGTAGGAATTATCGCGCGTGTACCATTGGCGTCGGGGTTGCTGACCGGTAAATTACGCCCCGACACTACGTTCGAACCTGACGATCATCGTCGATTTAATAGGCACGGCGAAGCCTTTGATCGCGGGGAGACCTTTTCTGGCGTAGATTACGAAACGGGCCTGGCTGCTGTTGAGCTTTTTCGACCTCTAGTTCCTGAAGGAACCTCAATGGCTCAATTTTCGCTTCGGTGGATTTTAATGCAGAGTGCGGTAACATGCGCTATTCCAGGGGCGCGTACGGCGGAACAGGCTGCTACAAATGCTGCTGCTTCGGAGTTACCACCACTCAGCGCGGCGCAGATGGAGGCAGTGCGCAAGGTCTACAATGACAATATCCGTGGCGTCGTGCACCAACTATGGTGACAACTAAGTGCATCGGTCTTCCCAATGCCCTAAAGACCTAGTACTTGATTTGCCTACATCAGAACTGGTGGATGTTTTGCAACTTGTTGGCTGAAGGATAGCTCGAATGATAACGCGACGTGAATTGCTGTACAGGGCCGGTACCGCACTACCGTCGGTATCGGCTCCACTAACAGTTTTCAGCGAACTGGGGCGACTTAAGTACCGCTGGGTCTATATTTCGGCCAATTTACAATCTGCTTCTGAGGTAGAGCGAGTCATTTCCATTTTTAAACGTGCGGCTGCAGCAGGATACAATGGCGTGGTACTGGCAGAGTGGAAAATTCTTGTCTTCAATACGGCTAACTCGCAATACCTTCCTAACCTTAGGAGGGTAATAGCATGTGCGAAAAGTCTGCGGCTAGACCTCATTCCGACGGTTTGTCCAATGGGGGCAAGTGAGTCCATACTTCAGCGCAATCCTAATTTAGCAGAAGGTCTGCCCTGCAAGCAGGTTGAGTTTCGTGTGACAGGCGAAACGGCAACGAGTGCTGGGAAAGGACGACAGCTTCTAAGAAATGGCAATCTGGTTCACGCTACGGGGAATAGGTTCACACAGTGGAGTTACCAGGATGGACCAGGCAAATGCACATTTCAGGACACGCAGAGCATCCACATCGGTAACCCATCTTTACGGATAGGGATCACCACTTCACCGCAGCTCAAGGGGACCAATGGGCGCCTATATCAAAAGGTAAACGTGCTGCCGTACCACCAGTACAGGTTTACGGTGTGGATTAAAACTGCTCACTTTCATGCCCGAGCGAGCAGTGGCTGTACTGTGTTAGATACCCGAGGGAGACCGCTTGCATTTCCCCAGTGGTCTATAGCGCCTACCCAAGGCTGGGTGCGTTATCAGATAACCTTCAACTCACTGAAATCGACGTCCCTTACGCTCATTGTGGGAGTGTGGGGACTGAATCGCGGGGATATCTGGTTCAACAGCCCTTTCTTTGAGGAAGTTGGTCTTCTCAATTTATTACGACGGAATGGAACCCCGCTCACTGTAACGAACAGCACCGGACTGTTATTAACAGAGGGCTTGGATTACTATGCCGTGAAGGATCCACAGATGGGAACAGTGCCGTACAAGGGATCTTTCGATATTTCTCATGATCCGCCGTCGATTACACTAAAATCTGACAGATTTGACGGGCAATCACTATTAGTAAGTTTTTGGCATGCAGTGCCCATCTACTGGGGTGAGGTAGCCGCTTGCCTAAACAATGCCGATGTTTTTCACATTATGCAGGAACAGGTGCGAGACGTGGTAACGCATGTGCAGCCTGCAGGATTATTTCTAAGCCACGACGAGATACGGGTCGCAAATTGGTGCAATGACTGCTTGGCTCTGCACGCGGACGCGGGTGCGCTTCTTGCGCATAACGTATCTCGTTGTCAGACGATGGTGCGTCGGGAAGCGCCTGAAGCGATCCAGTGTATTTGGTCCGATATGTTTGATCCTTACCACAACGCGCATCCAGACTACTTTCTAGATAACGGAACGCTCGCAGGCTCCTGGAATGGCCTGAACACGGATACGATTATTGTTAACTGGAACTATGGCAAGCGACGTGAGAGTATGTCATGGTTCTCAGTCAAGGGCTTTAAACAGGTACTTGCTGGCTACTACGATGGCACAGCAGTGTCTATTAAGGAGTGGCTTGCAGAAGCTAAAGAGGTCCCCGGTGTTGAGGGAGTAATGTACACTACCTGGCAGAGTGACTATAGTGAATTGGAGGCTTTTGCTCATTACGCATGGGGCACAAAAGTGTAGATAGCCGCTAATCTTTGTTAGTGTAGTGATCTTTAATATGCGCGTCGATAATGAGTTTATTAAGCACGAATTGTTAAGTGCCTGTTATAAAGACGGTGATTTTGTTCGTGGAATAGTTTTGAAATTTTGAATTCCGTTCATGAAAAGAAAAACGCGATTCAGCTTACGTAAGGTACAAATTCGGCGATTTTGCGAATAGCATGTCCGTCAATTTACTAGTTGCAAAACATTTAGCCTAATGGCTTGTACGCGTATGGCAATCGACAGTCGCACCGACACCGGGCAACCTTAATATAACCTTAATTGAAATTTAATCTTCTCTTAACCTACCAATAGTTCATTGAAGTGTAACATATGAGCGTTAGGCTTAAAGATCTCTAATCTTGTTCCCGTTCGAAAGGATACTTCATGAGTCAGAACTCTCAGAAGCGTGGCTTCACGTTGATTGAATTGCTTGTAGTTATAGCTATCATTGCAATATTAGCCGCCATTTTGTTCCCGGTTTTTGCCCAGGCACGTGAAAAAGCTCGCCAGGCTACCTGCGCCAGTAATCTTAACCAAATCGGAATCGCTTGGATGATGTATTTGCAGGACTATGACGAAACCATCCAGCCGAATAATGACGAGACTATTCCTGGCGGTTTGGATGGAACTGGGTTTACTGAGGCACCGATTTATCTACTAAATCCGTACATCAAGTCTCAACAGGTTTGGTTGTGCCCGGACCGAACCGAGTCATTTACGGCGAAGTCGTGGGCGACCGATTCCCGAGCAGACGATCCCTCCGGATGTTTCGACAACATCAATGCGACTGGACGCTGCCTCGGTTATGGCTTCGACGATGGTCTTGTTAGCGACGGAGGTTACGGCCTGCAGGACGCGAACTCCTACGATGCCAAGGGCAACGCCATGAACCCCGGCCGCGCTTACGCCGCAGTGACAGCACCCGCCTCTACCATCGCCTTTGGTGACTCGTACGACAACCCGGACTATTCTTTGGCGCTAGACAACATTATGAGCCGATTGGGCCGACCAGGCGCACCGGCCGTCTCCTCCGGTGCTATTCGCCACATGGGTATGTTCGAGTTTGTGTTCGCCGATGGCCACGTGAAGCCCATCAAGATGACCGTAGCCAACTACGCCGGCTTTGGACCAATCGGTCTTCCTGCCAACCAGGCCGACGCCCAGGCATGGTGCATCGACCCGAATCAAACTGGCTCGTATCCCAACGGCACCAGCGGCAACTATCCTCTTACTGCTTCCGGTGAGACCTGCACCCAGGCAATTCAGGACCTGTACAGCCACTCGACTATCATTCCGTAATTGCTACGTCCTTACCCTGTCAGCGCTCTATTGAGCGTTGGCAGGGTTCTTTTCGTTACCCCAAGGAGATATCCCCGTGAAAATTACAATGGCGAAATCTGCAATTGCTGCAGCATCCTTGTTACCACTGCTAATGACAGCAGGCTGTGGTGGCAGCAATATTCCTGCAGGGTCTGATGCGTCCAAGCTTCCAGTTAATACCACTCCTGCATCTCAATTGCAGGCAGAGGCTGCGCACCACGCATCTGTTAAGGATTACCTGCACAATAGAACGGCATATGCCCGTCGCGGCGCTGCTAAATAAGCTATAATTGTACAGTAGGTTACTGTATTTTTCTGAAGGAGAGCGATGAGTTTAGAACTAAAGGGTCCAAAGGGCGCAGCGGTGGCGGTGCTACTTGTTGTAGGGGCAATTGCAGCGGTTTTTTCCGTTGAGAAGGGCATTAAGATGACGACGCCCGATACTGTTCCACCGCTCACAGATGCGCAGAAGTCAGCGATTAATGCCTCGCGTGCGAAGTTACAGGCCAAGTTATCTGGCAATCAGGCGGAGATGATGAAGGCGGGGAAGATCTCCTTTGCGCAGAACTGTAGTTCCTGCCATGGCGATAAGGGGCAGGGAGTTACTGCGCCAGATCTGCAGAGCATTGGTACCGACACGTTCAGTATCGCGGAACGCATAGAGAATGGTGCTGGTAATCGCATGCCCGCGTTTGGGCAGACACTCTCTATTGATCAAATAGCAGCTACTGCCGTGTACGCTAAATCATTGCAAAAGTCGAAGCCATAACACCAGCTCGGTAATTGCATAGCAGCTTTCAGAGCCCCGTTTGCGCTTAGGCAACCGGGGCTCTTCTCGTGCCCTCTCGTGTGATCGAATTCCTGTACGCTTCCGTTTGCCGTATGCACCACATTAGGGTATAGCAAATATGCGCGAAACTCATACTCCATGAAGAGTTCACCGGAAGCGGTGCGCGTTCTATTAATGGTGCAACTTCCACTGAATGAACTGTCATGCCCTTCAACATCGAGGTTGCTGTAAGTGGTCAGTTCACCGTATATACGCTAAGGAGAAATCAATGAAACCGCAGTACGGGTGGGCAAAGCGCTCCTCTAAGGAGCAATTTGACCGTCAAGCCGAGTTCTATGATGATCAGTGGGCTCGTTGGTCGGATGAAAGCCTGAGAGTGATGTTCTCGATGTACGAGCCAAATCGTAATGACGTTGTTCTAGACGTAGCGACGGGAACCGGGTATACGGCAATGGCGCTCGCGCCAATGGTGAACCATGTAGTCGCCGCCGATATATCGACTGGAATGTTGGCGCAAGCACAAGGAAATGCGTCGGCCCGAGAGCTAACTAATATCACGTATTGTGAAGCGGCTGCAGAATTGATGCCGTTTAAGGATGAGTCGTTTACGCTGATAACTTGCCGCATTGCGGCGCATCATTTCGTATCAACCGAAGCATTTCTTAAAGAAGCTTATCGTCTTTTGGGAGCAGGAGGCCGGCTACTCCTGGCGGACACGGTTGTTCCAGATGATCCGGCTGTTGATCAATGGCAAAACACAATTGAGGAGGTCCGCGATCCATCGCACGTTCGTAACTTGCACGAGCGGCAGTGGCGCAGTTTGATTGAGGCTGCTGGTTTCAACATTGTAGATGTCAATGTGAAACGCGGAGCCATACAAATAGAAGTCGCTGATTGGATGCGAAAGGCGGGTTGTGATGAAGACCAAGAACGGACGGTACTGCGCATGTTGAAGGAGGCTCCGGATGCAGCTAAGCGCCATTTCGAGATAACTGAAACAGGTGGAGATTGGAAGGTGAGCTGGTACCGAATTGTGGCTCTAGCTGTTAAGCATTAACGGAGAACACCGAATCGAAAAAAACAGGGGACTCAACTACAGTCCCCTGCCATTTACTACAAACGAACAACAATTGAATTAAGCGATTAGTTACACCACGGGTGAGCTGCGTTGCTGTCGGTTGTCCAGAGGCAGATATTGCCAATTACCTGATCGTAAGGAATTGCCTTGGTATGACCGTCTACGAATTGAACATCGATCATGCCGCTATGTCGCTGTGGGCCAAGTGTAAGAGCCTGCTGCACAGTCTCCATATTGCCATTATTCCAGCTGTACTTAGAGTTTCCGATGTTCATCCAGTAGTTGGAGTAGAACGATGCAGGTGCGGCCTGGCTGTTGGCATATGCGCAATCTGCGTTGTTGCCCGAGCTAGTGGGAGTGTTTCCACCACCAATTGGTGCAGCGTTGTACAGCTTGCCGGTTGCATTGCAGAGGTCCGGCGCCGCGCCATAATATGTGGAGTCCACAATCATGACGGTTCCTGACGGGCGAGGAACACTCGCATCGGCAACTGTAGCGACCGCGCCGCCGTACGGCGTTGCAAAGTTCGCTGCAGGGCTCATCCACACGTCGTTATGGCCGTAGCTATTCTGTCCACCATATCCTGCACCACCGCATCCGATGCTAGAGGCGTTCTGCGCTCCACCGCAGAGAACCCCGGGGGTACCCTCCTCGGTAAACGGGCTAGGATTATCTGGGCACACAAACAGTTGGTAATTCTTTGTGTAAGGCTCAAGCAGGCTTATCCAGAACGTTTTGTTACACGCAACGCCGCTAATGGCGCCTCCACACTGGATGTTAAGGATGCTGAGGAACGGGTTGGAGTTTGGTCCGGAGTTCCACCTGTGTGGGTAGAACGTTTCATCATAATCCTGAACGTACATACCTGTTGCCAGACCCATCTGGTTCAGATTAGAGATGCAGGATGCCTGGCGCGCTTTTTCGCGAGCCTGCGCGAATACCGGGAACAGGATTGCCGCGAGAATCGCGATGATTGCGATGACAACCAGCAACTCAATAAGGGTAAAACCGGTTTGTTCGCGTTTCAATTTCATGTCTTTGGATCTCTCCCTTAGAAACTGCGACTAGTAGCATTTAAGGACACACCAGGACGGTCGCAACGTACAAGGCGCCATGATGACACAACGTAGTGCCTTACTTAAATTCAAAATAATTGTACACTCGCGAGATTAATGCAATATTATGAAATGCCTTTCAAAGATTAAGAGAAGATTAAATTTGAGTTCCCAGGAACAATATTAACGATCTCTAAGTTCGCGTGAATTTCACTAAAGAAGCGAGCCATAAATTGAGTGCTCACGAATGTGTTGCAAACTACGTATTTCTTCTAGTGCGGGGTACCGTAGATAAATAATCGCACAAGTTTCAATCCCTTGTCATGTTGTACAAACTGCCAGAGCTTCTACCCCTAGGGAGACTAAAAATACCCGTTAGCCGGCGAGACCACTTTTGACAGGGTGGAAGAGGGCAAGGTACAATCGGCTGTATACAGGAGGTGTGTTTAATGAAGTTAACTCGCAGACTATCTGCGCAGATTTGTCTCTTTATGGTCGCCTGCTTAGCCTCGCCTGCGTTTGCATCCACAGATGTGCAAGCGCCTATAACCTATGGATTAAAACCTGGCACCCATCGAATCTACACAGTGAAAGCACTTTTTGACGGCCGATTTCCACCATTTGATCAGCCAGGTAATCCGCCGGTACACCTCGCTGCATTGTTAACCTATGACGCGCACGTGCTCAGCAGTAATAGGGAAGGGGCCACCGTAAGTTTTACCGTTACTCACGCTGATATCAACCTAATTGCTAACCGAATTAAATTAGACGCCAAACCAGATCCCAACAACGAGATTCCTTACCCTATCGACTTGCAAACTGTGCAGAGTGCGTTAGACAGCGAAGTCGTGTTGAAACCCAATGGTTCCATTACGCGGGTCCTCAGCAAAAGCTCTAATCTCATTAAGGTGAACATCGGTTTCGACCTGCGCAAACTGTTTACGCTCATGATGCCCGTAATTTTTCCCGCTACTCTATTATCGCCTTCTACGAGCTGGACTAACGACACGGGTGTTATCGGCTCTACACCTGCCGATGTTCGTTACACTACCACGGTTACGACAGCAAAGGAGGGTGCGACTGGGCTGGTACTCTCCCTCTCCCAGGTTGCTAAGTCCACCATTTCTGACACTCTGAATTCGGCCGGGGAGTCAACAAACATTGCCGCTAAGGCGGTGACGAAATTGGCGGGTACAGTGAACTTAAAAGGTGCGATGCAATTTGTTACATCCCCACAATCCATAGCGAATGTTGTAGAGCTATCGCAGGGACGCTATGATCTCACGGTTCACCTGACGCGAACCCCGGTTGCGACTGAAGCAAAATCGCCGGACGCCCAATTCCAGAGTGGTCCTATCGATGTAACCGGTAGAATGCTGGTCACCCTGAGCAAAGGCGAACCGAAATCTTGAAACGCACTTGTACGCGCTGGTGGTATGCTGCTGCTGCTGTGACTGCACCACTATGCGCCAGCGCAGCAAATTCGGTCTCAAAACCAGTAACACTTCGTCTTCGCTATACACCTGCTGCAGTTCACAGGTATCAAACGGCCCTTACAATAACCGCCAACGAAACCGGAAGCAGCAAGCCGCTGGTGAGCATATCCGAAGCCCTTCTACAGCAGGAGACGGTGACTAAGGTCCTATCAAATGGCGATGGGATTATACGGGTGCAGACCATTTCCGGACAGGGTCTAGCGGACGGAAAATCGTTCACACCGGCTACTACAAACAGTGCGTCGTTGCTTGAGTTTTCACCGCAGGGTGAATTTGTCAAAGCATTGCAACTTCCCGCAGTAGATAAGAATGTTCCTGAAATCGGCAGAGTACTGGGTGAGGGTATTCTTAGCAGTCACGGTGTTTTCCTTCCAAGGTATCCTGTTCACATAGGTTCGTCCTGGAATCGGACATTCAATATGAGAGTGAATGGCCGATTGTCGAAGTCCGTGGTATTTTCCAAGCTCGTCGGATTCCAGAGGGTCGGTCTCTACAACACTAGCCACGTTCACGCGGTACTGGCAGCTCCACTATCCTTTACCTTTACCCTGCGAAAGGGTAAAGGTATGGAATCACAGCACGTGAAGGGGCTAGTGAAAATCGTGTATGACGCCAATGTTGCGATGCCACAGGGAATCGTCGTGCGAATGGCCGCGTACGGAAAGTTATGGATGAAGTTTATACCGGGTAAAGCGCATAGTCATCCTGCCGGTAACAAGCGTTCAA
>DAIDKH010000046.1 GCA_027450145.1 Chthonomonadaceae bacterium
GTACCTCGTGCAGTCGAGAAAGCTTATCAATGAAGGTCGAGTCTCCGACGCGTTGAGCTTTGCAACTATGGCAACGAAGATATCGCCAAACTCGCGTGCCTGTAGGGTAAATCTCTTGCGCGTGCGCCAAGAGGCAAGATGATCGAATTGCTTTAATATCGGAATGCATTGCGAATCCGGAGGTTATTTTCCACAAGAATGACTTCGTGGTGTATTAAAGTCGCCGCTTAGGCTACACCCTGGTATTAGCCGTCGAGTTTCAGAACTAGGAACTCGACGGCATATCCTTAAGACGAATGACGGCAGGATCACTTCCACTATGCTCAAACATGTATTGTGCAATATAAACAGCGTAATCAGCGACTACAAGATTGCCACATCGTTCACTATTGGGCTGCTAATCGTACTTGTAACCACTATATACTCTGGTAAGATCGCTCAACGAGGCCGACACGCGGATGAATATCATTGGGAGCAATCTGTCCGTGAAATGGGTTTCGCATTGGACGCATCGAGCAACAAGAATTACAAACGAGCTGAACATCTAGCACGGGCGGCTGTCTGCATGGAACCACTCGACGTGCAGTACCACCTGACTTTGGCACGCATTTACGCTCTTAACGACAAGGTCGATCAATCGCGGGCGGAGCAGGAAATAGCGCGTCGAATCGAAAGCCTAAATTGAGTAGATGACGATACCGCGTAACAGGTACTCGCTTGAAACCCTATTGCATCTGTTGCCACGTATTTTCTGTACCTACCGGCAATAGTGTCTTTTACGTACCGTGCTTCTTGCCAATACAGTGCCTCTCGGGTGAGGGGATGAATCATGGCCCACGATGCCAATGGCGACGCCGTGTCGCGGAGCAAGCTGGTGTGTTTGAAAATGTAGTTCGTGAAGTGAGTTGCGCTCGCCAAGGTGCTGTATGTAACCGCTATCTCTATTAAGGGGCTGAAACATGCAACGACGCAACCCTGTTGTAAATCACTATTCGGCATCGCTGCCGTTACCTACCAACGCAACAATCTACGAATTGACCGACGGGTCGATACAGATAACACCTCCTGCTCCCACTGACACTGTCATTGCCAATTTTCATTCGGCGATCCGCGCCTCTGAGAATGATCCAGGGTTGCGAGTATCTTTTGCGATGTCGCTTATTCAAGCCGGTCGGTGGAAGGAAGCAGGAGCACAGGTCCACGACGGCTTGCACTACAACACCACGAGGCCGATCTACATATGTTGTGAGCGGAAATAAGTGAACACAATGGAATACTGCTGGCAGCTGTTCGCGAGGGCAGACTTGGTATCTCGTACATGCAACAGAAGCCGAAAAGTTCAAGGCTACGTGGTGGCGCAGAGGCTGTGGAGAATAGACTGGCCAAAGGACACATCCGGCCAACTGCATTGTTGCACGTTCGGGAACCTACCAGCGGGATTGTCCGCGACGCATATTACTCGGTTCGTTGACATGTACGGTGTAGACGGTATGTTCATCGACATGCCAGGATGTCAAGTCGCGGATACGACCTTAATACGAAGGTAATCTCGTGGGGCGATAGATAAGGTCTTTGTATTCGGCGGTAATCGTGGTCGCTGGTTGGGTGCCACCCCAATTGGAGTTGCCAGTCCAGTCGTTGGCCATTACCGCCAACCCGTCGCCAGGTAACTGCGCATCGGAAACCTTCTGTGTTTGTACAGGTTTGCCGTCGATATACCAGGTCGCCGTGCCAGGTTGAAACAGGATACCGTATTTATGAAATTTGGCACTGGGATTAAACGGAAGCTGGAATCGCTTTGAACCGTTACTGTGCCCGGTGCGATCGTAAAGCGTGAACCACACCACGCCCCGATGACTACCGGGTCGATCCCACCGCCCGTTCGTTAGAAACTCGATGTCAACTTCGGGATTAACAAGGTTACCATGTGAAAGGCCCTTAAGAAAAAAGCTTTCGGTTGTGCCTGTACCGCCAGCGGAACTGCCCGGTATGCCGTTGGCCGGTCCATAGCCCGTCTTCATGGTGATCGCATAATAACCATAACCGTATCCTACTCGCCCATAGGGGTACGTTTTTCCGCTGTCTGGAGACATGCCGGCGTCTGTTTCCCACTCGCCCGCGTTACCTGTGCCGCCAGGTACAGACAACTGTAACACAGTACCGCCATCTATCCATTTGGCGTCGGACTGCAATATCCTGCCGCCCTTACAGTAGGGTGAGGGCCAGTCGCCGTTAATATGCACGGTACCGTCATCGGCCTGCTTCCAATGAAAGGGCCCCACGCTTCTCACGGGGAACGGCCCACGGAGGGCGTCCTGAATTGCAGTTGGCAGTACAGCCCGGCTGGAAGGCTCGTTGTTCGTTGGTGGTGGGCTACCCGCAGTGTCAATCAGCACCGATACGGGCACTGTACTACCTGTAGGAGCGTTCGTGATAGGGTACGTGCCGTGATGTGTTGTTGCTTTTAGCCGTATTGAACGCGACATCCCTTGCAGATTTGATTTCAAGTGAAGGGCTCCTCCGTGTCTGCTACACCAACCAGCACACGTGAATCCTGCCGCTGCCAGGCAGGACGCGATACCCAATTGAGCTGCGTATCTCATGCGATGCCCTCCTTCGAGGTGCTGAACGCTAGCGCCCAGCGTGTACTACACGACTTCCTGCATAGTTCACTTATGCATTAAAGTGTTCCTGCTGAACTTTGACGGCCCGCCTTGGAAATCGGATTGGAGTGTTGTACCATTTCGAAACTAGATGTTGGTTATTCAGATGAGCTCTGTTTAGTAGAGCCTGCCCCGACAGTATCGAGCCACACTGACCACGTGAAGTGACAATGTGAGCAGGAACTTAGGAATAAAATGACGAAATGCCGTCATATCACGCGTTGAAATGGCGGTTATTGCTTCCGCAGAGATTAAAGGTCATAACGATGAAATTTCCTAAGGTTGCCTTGTTGTATTTGTTGGGGTTGTCCATTCTATCCACAGGGGCACAAGCTCAAACAGGCCTTGCCGCTAAAGCTTCAGGAGGTTTTGTGATGCCGCGGATTGTCGAAGATGGCACAGGACAGTTCAGTTCTCCCGGTGGGCAAGTAGTTTCACTGGGTCGGCGACTGCGCGAAAACGCCTCGTCACTTTCTAGGCTGCTCAAGTGGCTGAACGCTTCAATTCCGCCCAATAATAGCGTACAAGCGGCGACGACCAAGCCGCACGTTTACATCGGTCTGAGCGCGGATGGTGAGAGGTACCGAGCACTTATGCGGCACTTTGGTGCGATGATTCCTCGTGGTACGCTTGGAGATGAGGCATATGTGCTGCACATCACTCCTGCATCTGTCGAACTAGCTGCGCGCAAGCCTGCAGGTATTTTCTATGGAGTATTGGAGCTGATGTCCCTGAATTCTGCTGCCGCACCGGCTCTCGATTTACACGCCGCGACGGTAGTTGACTGGCCTGCCATGCGGTGGCGCGGGGTGCATGTTGGTGTAGGATCGCGTGCTGATATTCCCCTGTTGGATGACCTGATCAGCAAATACATGCCAGCTCTTCATCTAAACCAGTTAATACTGGAGGTTGATTACCACTTTCAATACAAATCTCATGCGAAGATGGATGATCCTAGCGGGTTAACGGTTGCCGATTGTCAAAGACTCACCTCACTTGCCGCTGACAACAACGTACGCATCATTCCTATGATTGACTGCCTTGGCCATCAGTCCTGGGCCGCTCATACCAATAGACTTTTGCGCGAATACCCACAATTTGACGAGTCGCCAAATGTACCTGCAGACAATAGCGGGATTTACTGTAGGAGCTGGTGCCCCAGTGATCCTGCGGTTTACCGAGTGGTAGACGATTTGATAGGGGAGTTAATTGATGCCTTTCATGCCACCGCGTTTAACGTGGGAATGGATGAGGTATTCATTCTTGGTGAGTGTCCGCGATGCAAAGGCACAGCGAATGATGTTCTCTTTGCCCGCGCGGTAAACCACCTGCACGATTACATTGTAAAGCAACGGCACGTGCAGATGATGATGTGGGGTGATAGGCTGCTAGATGGAAATAAGACAGGATATGGATCCTGGGAGGCGAGCACGAACGGAACGGCGCCAGCGATCAACATGATTCCACACGATATTGTAATGTGTGACTGGCACTATCAGTCGTTCTACAATGGCAAGAAGTCCGACTTTCCCTCCGTAGATTATTTTATAAAAAAGGGTTTCAGGGTTTGGCCCACGGGGTGGAATGAACCCGACGCCGTGGAGTCTCTAGAGGCTGTGAGCCTTCAGGCTCATTCGCCGAATATGGTGGGGTACCTGGCCAGTACCTGGATTGGGCTTGCATCCGTGGTAAATGGGCTTGCCGGCGATGCAACTGCCCTTGCAGATAAGGGTACAGCGAGTGTCGTGAGCGCCATAAATCTTGGCGCGCGTATCGCCTGGGAAGGTCATTCTGCTCTGGTCGCAGCGGCCCCATCGGTTGCACCTGCAGCACAGTGAATACCGCAGCTTGGAAGGTCAAAACACTTTCTGTCCCACCGGACCATGCGTGATGAAAAAGGAGCCGCCGTACGAGGGATCGTACGGCGGCTCCTGAATTGTAGATGCTAACTACGTCATGGAAGTCGTACCGCGCCAACCTTCATCTTCCAAATAAAGTATTTTTCGAAAAGAAGTTTGCCCCAGTGAATCCATGGGCCAGGTATCAATATTTGTATCTTGCGGTTTTTGGGCGCGTAGATACGGTCGGTAACCATCATCACCCCGTTGTTACCAGCATCCATTAGGCACAGGGCGTCTATCTTTCCTGCCGGCTTGGGGATGAGAGGCTCCCCATTTATCGTGGCAGCAATGTTGCGCGCTGCTCCCTTTGCCATCACCTCGCTAATGTACCCCGTCTTCGGAACGGCGCATCCTGCCTCACATTTGTCCGTTGGAGCGACTGCCACCGAGACGCCCGCCGCATAAACCTCTGGATTGGAAAGCGTGCGGAAGTAGTCGTCGACGACAATGAAGCCGCGCTCGTTACCTAAGCCTGATCGTCTAACGACATCGGTACCCAAGAAGGGGGGAATTATCATGCCGAAGTTGAATGGAAGACTCTTGCCTGCCATATCTTCCACCTCCTCCGCCGATCCCTTCGCCCTATGTCGTTTGCCGGCCTTGAAGTGAACGGAGCACTCTTCCACGTGATCTATCACGGCATCTGTAACCCAGTCGATGTTCAGGTGGCGGAAAAACCACTCGGTCATCGGCTTTGAATTGGTCATACCGGATATTCCGAAATGTCCCGCGTACGGCTCCGACGTCACGTATGTGACCGGGCACCTATCCCGCAGGTGCAGCTTCCGCAGGGCGAACTCCGCATTGAACACGAATTCATAGGCTGCACCATAACACGCCGCCCCCTGGGTCGCCCCGATGATTACGGGGCCTGGATTTTTCGTGAATTTTTGCCAAGCTTCGGCTGTGTGCTCCGCATGCTCTAGATTACAAATGGAGTAGGTATTCCCATATGCTGGTCCCAAGCCTGGAACTGCTTCAAAGTCCACATGCGGTCCCGTTGCAATTACTAAAAAGTCATACGGCAACTGGGAAGGCTTACCGCTGGCTGTCTCCAAAATATCTACTGTATGCTGATCTTTATTTATTGTTGTAATGGCTGCCTGGATGAAGCGAATGCCTTTGCGCTGAAGCGCTGGGCCAATTGGAAACGTAATCTGACTTCGGTTTCTCCACCCGAATGGCAGCCATATGAGCGACGGTATAAATGTAAATTGAGCCGATCTGTCTACAACGACAATGTCGTGCTTGCCTTTTAGCAGGCGCTGAAGTTCATAAGCGGCGGTGAGACCCGCAAAGCTACCGCCAAGAATTACAATTCGTTTAAAGTTACCATCCTTCATGGTGACGCCTCCTGGGGTGCTTGTTAATCATTAACCCCGTTTGAGCTACACCTACATTATAGAGCATTCACTATATTGTGATATCCTCTTTTTGACGGATTGTAACCGAATTGTTTCTTTATTATTTCTTACGAGTCGTCGCGGTACGAACCAATTCTCAACGTGGTATGAGAGTGGGCTACGATGACATGGCCCGGCAGTGCTTTACCGGCTGGAACCGCAGTAGCTACTGTCCAGCGTTGCTCGCTGGGTGAGTGACAGGTGCTCTCCACCTCGAACCGGCTGCATTCGCCGTTCAGAACCGCTTTGAGGCCATGTGCAAATGCCTGTGCTTCGTGGGAGTTCGATGCGCTGTCGCAGGAGGCCAAATAACTTGTTCCCACGGCACCCGTATTCGCTTTACCTCCGTTTTGGCGAGCAAATGTTTCCCATGCCTGGTTAACTGCAACAATCAAGCCGTTCCGATTTACTATGGCCATCAGTGTATTAGGATCGTGTTCGCGGCCCTGCAGCCGTGTATGTGCAGTATACAGTGAACAAAGAGCATTTCGTGATACAGTGTCATTTTTTATGCCGTTTAGAAGTGCCGGTGCTGCCATGCTTTATCTCCATTGTTTTTTCATGTCACGCTGGTTTGATAGTCGGTGTGCCCGCATAAGTGCGTTACCGGCTATATTGCGGTGTTTATGGGGTAATATTCGCGCTGTGTTCTCTATGGCGCGCAGCGAAAGGGCTAATTGTTCGGCGTGTTAAATAAACCGTCCATGGTTGCAACTAACGTGCATAGTCTGGTCTTGTAGCACCGTGGAAAACTGCAGCTGATTTGTGCTGGACGAGGTACCCATAAATTTCCTTCAGTCTATGAAGCACGTCTTGTGGGAAATGCAGCGTTTTTATTGTTTCACTTTATGCAGGTTCGAACGTTGATCTCCGTTGAGGTGTTCGAAACAGGAATGACCCGCGAAATCACATCGGTTAACAAAGGACCAACGTAAACGCCGGATTACATCTTAAGCGTTAAGCGTTAGGGGCAACTACATAACGGACGGGGGCGAACAGAATGTACGAGAACAGTCGTGGTATGGTCCGTACTGCACTTGTGACGGGTGCATCCAGGGGGATTGGCGCTGCCATAGCAACGCGGTTAGCACTACACGGTGTTCGTGTAGCGATTCACTACAACACGTCACACGACGATGCGATGCAGCTTGCGGCAATTCTGCGGTCGCAAGGTGCACCAGACCCCATCGTGGTGAAAGCTGACGTAGCATCTGCCGATGCGGTTCGAGACCTTGTCATACAGTGTGAAGATGAACTCGACGGACTGGATCTGCTAGTGAACAACGCAGGTATCTTTATTGATACGCCGTTTGAAATGCCGAATTTTGATGAATGGGCGGACGCATGGACAACGGCGTTAAATACGAACCTAATGAGCGCAGTTCATGCCGTTCACACGGCACTGCCTGGCATGCGTGCTAGGGGATTCGGGAAGATCGTAAATGTTGCCAGTCGGTCGGCATTCAGAGCTGAAATCAGCGCACCAGCCTACGCCGTGAGCAAAGCGGGTATGGTGAACCTGACACGCTGCTTGGCGCGTTCCGAGGCCGCGAACGGAATAAGGGCGTACTGTATCGCACCCGGATGGGTTGAGACGGCAATGGCACGCGACACGGTCGCCGCCATGCAGGACGAGATCGTTTCGCAAATACCCATGGGCCGTATCGCGACAGTACAGGACGTAGCTGGTGTCGCCGCATTTCTAGCCTCAGCCGATGCCGACTATCTCACGGGAATTACCATTGACGTGAACGGTGGAAGTTATCTACACTAGTTACCTGCCCACGCACCGAATTGAACAGCATTATCCTGTGCCAGTGTAGGTACCTGGTCTGGCGCCTGGGGATCTTCTGCTCCCTTATGTGGACAGTCTTACCAAATTGGTTTACCCAAGGTTGGCCAGCCTGCAGCTGTGAACCTGAGAGGGCGCAACTGAAGGGTAGGGACACCGTGGGCGGCCCCGTCATAATAGTGGTAAACCAAGTATGCTTGGTGGGCTGTTTTTAGAACAGAACAGTGACCAGGACCGATGAAATCCCCTTGTGTAGCCAGCAGCGGCGTTCCGCCTCCCTGCATCAATGGCCTGCCGGAGGCATCTACGTAGGGTCCCTGAAGGTTGCGGGCGCGCCCCACGCGGATGTTGTAAGTGCTGTGCACACCCCGGCAGCAGTAGTCGAAGGAAAGGAATAAATAGTACCAGCCAGCGTGGTAATAGAGGCATGGAGCTTCAATGGCGTTGGAGCCAGGCCGGTAGGCAAGTGAGTGTAACGTGGCTTCCGGTACTGCCAAACCTGTCGCTTGATCCAGGTTGACCATCTTGATTCCTGACCAGAATGAGCCGAATGCCAGGACATGTTGCCCTTGGGGCCCATTGAATGGGTAGGGATCAATTGCATTAAAGTCCCCTGTTCGGTGGCTCTGCACTACAATTCCCTGGCTATGCCAATGGTACTTCGGCGAGTTAGGGTTGAGTGTGGGAGTGGTAACCAACCCTATGGCTGAGTGGTTAGAGCCAAAGGTGGAGACCGCATAGTACAGCCTGTACTGGCCATTTATATGAGTAATTGACGGTGCCCACACACCGGTACTTCCTGGGATCACTTTGTGCGCCCACTGGGGAACGTTCGCCTTGAAGACTTTGCCCAGGCGCTGCCAATGCATCAGGTCGCGAGAGCGGTGGATGAAGATACCCGGGCCAGTGGAATAGAGGTAGTACCACCTTCCATCACGGGCGATCACGGGGTCATGAATGTGGCGCGCAGGTGAACTTCCGTTAGGCACTGCACCTAGGCTCACTAGCATTGCCATAACACCAACGAAACACGCTGAAAGTCGCCTCGTCTCATTCACTACCAATGATGCCTCCTGCGGTGAACACACTTGCCAGCTGTTACATACTACCATGCCGTGAGTGCTCAGGATTTCGCGGCCCCGTTAACGTAAGAGAATGCCGCATCACCGACACCCTATCCAAGTGCTTTGGCTTTACGTCAGGAGCCACTCCCAGGTAGTTAGACCAGTCCTCACAGTGGTTCACCAAACCGACTCAGTTCTTGAACTTAAGGTGTCCCTGGGGCTCCTGAAAAACCCAATTCAAGCGTTGTTGGTGTGCTGTTGTCGGTGCGATAGCTCAAGAGGTGGCACTCATTACGCCGTTGGCGGCCGCTGATTCTGCTACACCACGCGATGGGTGGGCTATAAAGACCGTGATTTCACCTCGGCTGAAGTTGCAACGCTATCTCTTTAAGCCTGACAATGGTGTTGAAGTTGCGGGCCGTACCCTCCTTAGCCGCAGGTATTTTAAGCTTTGAATCTGCAATACTATCCGGGTAATACACGTAGATCTCTCGAACACCAAGGTGTAAGACTTCGCGATTTACACCAGTCGCCTCATCTAAAGCGTTTTGCGGCGGACTGCTATCCAGGAAGATGGCGACTGTGCGGTTAGGGGGAGTGTCCTTGAACGGGTTTTCGTCGACAAGGGCGCAAAGCTCGTCCAGCGTGCGAACAACCACTGCGACAGGCTTTCCCGCGTATTGCTTCAATCGCAGTTCCATCTGGTACTTAACCTCTGGTGCGTCGGTTTCGGCCTGCAACACTACATTACCGCTTGCAATGTATGTGGTCACGTGAGAAAAGCCGGCATCCACGCACATCGCGGTCAGTTCGTTCATCGGTAATCTACCTGTTCCACCCACATTCACTGCTCTTAACAGGGCGATATAGATCGGCATTGTGAACCTTCCCAGGAAACTCAACCGCACCCGCAGTGTGCGTGCTACCATACAGGATCGCACTATTGGGAAGGACTCTCAAACGGGCCGAAACTCGTCATAGGTTACCGTGCCAGTGTTTATGTGAGAAATCCTTTGCCCACGTCGTTCAGTCTACCATAGAGAACTTGGCTGCAAATCAGCAAGTGATCAACGAGGGGCAATCAATGGCGAGGGGGCGGCGCCGCTAATCAGGTCAACGCAAAACCGTCATGGCGCGCAAACGCACATCTTGGAAAGGTTTTGAAGAACGTCTGACTCCTTAACGGTAGGATCGGTTAGGTCGAGACCGCGCCGTCCTTTCGCCTCAAACCGATCGGACGCGCCGACTGGCAGGCTGTGCAGAATGAATTCCTCGTCCCAGTCTGCAGCGGGCTTCATGAATGGCCTCCTTCATGGTTGAACCACACTTCCGCAAATGGAGTGATCTGGACGGTGCCGATCTTCATAGTGTCATTGGGATTTTAGGAGCTTCTCCGCATTCTACGAACTGCTTTGCCGCGGCATCAACACAATGAGCAGGGCTATAATGCGCTACGTTGACTTGATTTATTTACCATAATAGTGGGTAGATTTGGCTTAAATAATGAGAATTTTGCATACAAATCTACGCGAGCTATTATTTACATCGCTTCATGAATGCGTAAACGATTGATGACAGCCGCCAACCTTTACCACGCCTGTACTGCTATAGAGACCATAACGCAAAATGCAGGGTGTCATAGGGTAAGCTATCTCATGCAAATTGCGTTTTTTCGGCATTCATAATGCGGACATGAAATAGGCGTTCTCACCCGTACGAAAGGCAACCTATATGAAGAAGAATTCACTGCTATTGCCTGTTGGGATGTTGACAATCATGATGGTACTCGCCCTCACCAGTATGGCAATTCTTTATCACAGGAGCGATACCACCGTGCAAATAGATAAAGCACTTGAATCGAGTGGCGCCACTGCAAAGGGAGTAGTAACCGACGTCTCTACCTATAAGAGCGACACCTTCCTGCATTATTCTTTTGACGTGCAGGGAGAAGCCTATAACAAATATCAGTCCGTTCGACGGGGAGATATTCTGCCAGTCAACAGCCCGGTTATAGTGCGGTATTTGGTGAGTGATCCATCGCAAAATTTGGCAATGGTGGGCGATCCTGCTGCATCGGCAAGGACTGGTAGGAACTTCTATAAATACGTTGCAATGTTTCTGGTTCCAGCCTACGGGCTTGCCGTGGTACTGCTGTGTACATCGCAAAAAAAGCGAGCGGTACTGCCTGCGTAACTAGCCATTTGCACCAGGCCCAGCCGTCTGCAGTAGTTCGCACACTTGCGCTCCCACATCGTTCCACTATTAGTTTGGTGTGACAAGATAGGGATGGTGGGCCGGCACATCGGTTAGGAACTGACGCAAATGCCAGGTGAAAGGCGATTGTCTTCCACTAAGCCGAGTAGTAATGCAGGGCACGGATGCGGTGTGCGTTGCTACGTTTGCGTTGGGTGATTGACTAGTCGCGAGGCGGCTAACGTGGAGATGAAACCTCAAGGCGAAGACGTTGTCGCGCCTAATGATGTAATCAACGTGAGTTTGTTTCAGGCACGTGCAGACATGTGATTCTAGCGACAATTGCACCTGACGGCCCACTCACTTGCAGTGGCCTGAATGTTTGCCGATGGGGATTCCAGAAATTACATGCAGAATTTGGCTCAATGTTCATGCTTGAAGGTAGCTTTGCAGAAACGCATCGTTCGCCATTCAGAGCTGACGTGCGGGTTAGCTACTGTTGTTGCGGCAGGACCACGCTCTAATTCCACCGAGATCTAGCGGGTTGGTAAGTCGCAAGGATCCTCGGTTCCATTTGATTTCAGGGAATTTTTAAGACAATGCAAATGCTGCAAAATAAAGAAACCGGATAGCGTCATTGCCATCCGGTTTCAATTGGGAGCGGGGGTCAGATTTGAACTGACGACCTTCGGGTTATGAGCCCGACGAGCTACCAGGCTGCTCCACCCCGCATCGTTCAATCATTCGCCTTGGATACACTCACCTCAGCGGATGACACGAGTAGTATGCCACAGCTCCGCCGGTTTGTCAAGGCACGGGGCTGGCTGATGCCGCCAGCGCTAAAGGCCCATGCTGATACGGTGAGGGTTCCATAGGCTGCGGTACCTCGCAGTCATTTTATTGCTTACCCGGTGCGGTGTGGTGCGTTGAACCCTTCAGCAGTAGCATGTCCCAATACCTGAGATTGATTAGCGTAACGTCGATCCAGCCAGCGGTGGGAGAGCCTCCGCGGTGAAAGTTAAGCCGCTGCAACTCGCCCGTGGCACTATCCGGCGTGCCCACGAATACATCCGTTACGTCCTGAGTTCCGGTATAAATGCGCACCTTAAGCGGTCCTGTGGGCTTTGGCGGGCGGCACGTTTGATCGTTGTCACGCCATGCGTCGGTGGTGGTGTTCAGCATATTGATAAGGTGCACGGTACGCCAGTGGTCGCTGCTTGTGCCGAATGTCCATATAACGCCTGGTTTGGCCGTACCGCTTGTAAGATAGTTTGCGATCTCCACATGTGCCGGGCGAACCACCGATCCACTTTGCAAGACTGCTTCGTTGGCTGTGAGGAATGTGTACCATCGACGTAGACATGAAAGGAGAGTGTGACCCGCTACCAAGTTTGCATTTGGAAAGTATTCGTTGCCCAACAGCCGCACATCATCGCCTAGTTCAATGTGCGAGGCACCCGACGCAAATATTGTGGCATCGGTTAGCAGGACGCCGGGAGTGTTGAAGCGAACAGGCGTTTGGCCAGTTTTACGGTTTGAAACGGCCCTATCCATATAGGCAGCGAGAATCACTGCCTTGCCCTTGCTCCATACGTGTGCGTTATTTATCACATTCTGGAGCTGCTGAAACGTATGCTGATCTGGTGGCCAACATTCTACATAAACGGCATCCTCGTTAGAGTGTGCTGCTGTGTCATACAGGCCGTATCCCCCTACGTTATTAAATATCAACGCCTTATGCAATACACCACGTGCCCGAGCGAGAAACGGCGCGAAGGTTTTCCACAACGTAATGGGGGTACCGTCAGACGTGTATACCTGGCCCAAGTTACCAACCTGGTCCGCCTGCCATCCATCAAACGCATACGAGCTAAACACCCGCTCTTCCTGATTAAGCAGCCAGTTCTGCCAGTCCTTATTGGCGGGATTGAACAGGTCGATCGCCTTGGTATTCCACGACGTTGGCATTGGCAGGCTCACCTGGTGATGCACCTGGCCATCGCTGTACAGTCCCCATGCCGGCAACACGCCTAGATCGGCATAGTTTGCCCAACCGCCGTAAATGAGATTGTAGTTCATGCAAGCCATGCCCTCAGCGTGGGCAGCCGCTATTAGTCTGCGTATGGTTGAGCCGTAAACCTTGCGGCCTGCGATATCTTCCCATTGGCGTGCAGGAGCATTGTCCTCGATTTTAATTGGTTCGTCATGTCGGTACTGCCAGTCGTAGAACTGGATGCAATTGATGTGGAAGGCAGCCAGGTTGCGCATTACGGTCGGCGCACTTGTTCCTACCTGCTTGTCATAACTCGAGAGAAAGCCGTATCGCGGGTACTTGGTCCAGGTAGATGAAACGTCTACGGCAGTGGATGCCTGAAGAGGCTTGGCCGCGGTGGAGAGTGTTGCCATGACGAGGTAACCGCAGAAATCGGTACGCGGTGGAAGCCATGTCAAGTGCATTTCATAGTTTTGGCGGGCTGGTACGTTTACCGGAACAGAGGGCGCTGTGTACACGGTGACACCCAGGTTAAACGCCATGACTTTCAGCGTGCCCGTGAGTGGAACGGCCCCAGAAGTCACCTTGATGGTTAGCCGAACTGGTTGCCCAATATCATAGCGGGATGCGCTTTGCGAAATGGATATTGCAGGGAGCCTAGTCACCGATTGAGTGTGCTGAGAGGTTGCAGATGCACCTCCTGAAATCGCGGCGGTCAAGATGGTGGCGGCAAGCGTCGCCACCATCTTGCGGTTCCTGCTAATCTGCTGCCAACAGGTTACCGAGGGCAACGGCAGCCTGTTGAAGCGCACACGTGCCAACAACCGAAAGCCCCTGGCGAAGTTCAAAGCTATGTCCGGGAATGGCGATGATCCATGCTTCCGGTTGTGCATTATAGAGTGTATCGGCAAGTGCAAGAAGTGCTCCCGGTGTATAGAGATGACTTTCCGCAGATGCACCAGCGTCGGGCTTAATGCGATCTACGAGCATCTCGCGGTGCATAGATGCGTCGGCGAATATTACCCGTTCACTTGCTGCAATGTCTATTGCGAGCTCCGGAGTGAGCTGATGCACTACTTTGGTGGTAAGACCGCTTAGACCCTTGGTAGCTGCGAGTTCCACCAGTGCTGGTCCCAAAGCATCATCCTCGCGCAACGGGCTGCCGCAGCCAACTAGAAGTGTCCGTTTCATTGCCGACTGACCTCCTTCACAACCATGCCTTTGCTGTCGACCATCTGCATACGAATGGGCATCTGACCGAACGCATGCGTCGAGCAGCTCAGGCAGGGGTCGTAGGTGCGAATGACGGCTTCAACTCGGTTGAGCAACGGCTCGGGTATGTCGAAACCCGAGATGTAGTGTTTGGCAGCCTGCGTGATACCCTTGTTCATAGCCAGGTTGTTGTGACCGGTGGCGATAATTAGGTTCGACCAGGTGATAAGACCGTTCTCGTCGATTTTGTAATGGTGCATAAGCGTGCCGCGTGGGGCTTCACTTACTCCTATGCCCTCGCTACGGTTTGGTTCCGCATGCGCCCGAACGTGTGTATCCAGGATATCCGGATCGGATACGATCTCTTTGATACGCTCTATACCGTAGAGGACTTCGATCAATCTTGCCCAATGGTAGTGGAAAGAGCTCATTCGCTCCTCCACGGACAGTTGTCGATACTCCTCCAGCTCCGCGTCAGCTAGCGGTGTTCCGCAACGGCCTACCATGTTGAGGCGTGCCAGAGGCCCTACACGGTAGATGCCATCCGGGTAGCCATCCTGAAGGAAGTAGGGGAATTTCAAATAGGTCCAATCCTCTACCGCCTCGCCAATGAACTCATTGAACCTTTCGGGAGCGACGTCCTCCATTCGCGGGGTACCGTCTGGCTTGGCAAACCGAAGCCTTCCATCGTAATGCTCAAGGTCACCGCTTGGGGTAACGAGCCCCATGAGTAGTGTTGGGAAATTCGCAAAGACACCAATCTCCTCCCTGAATTTCTTTAAGGAAGGTTTGAACCACGCGAGCGTACGTTGTACCGCCTCCATGGCCTCAGGAATGGTGGCAAGAATCTCGTCGCGATGCTCTTGAGTGAGTGGTGCGCTCACCCCACCTGGCACTATCCATGCGGGATGAATGCGCTTGCCACCCAATAGCTCAATGATATGCTGCCCAAAACGGCGCAGAGCTATTCCGTCTTTCGCTGCCTGCGGGTGGGAAGATACAAGAGCCATGATATTTCGGCTTGCAGGAGACGCGTCCATCCCTAGGAGAAGATCGGGGGCGGACAAATGGAAGAAGCTGAGGCTATGAGACTGAACAATTTGCGCCAGGTTCATAATACGGCGCAGCCTGGCGCCAGTTTCCGGTACTGCAACGGCAAGTAGTGCGTCGCATGCTTTTGCCGAAGCGACCAGGTGGCTTACCGGGCATATACCGCATATGCGGGCCATTAACGAGGGCATTTCATAAAATGGACGGCCCTCACAGATTCTCTCAAAACCCCGAAATTGGGTGATGTGGAGACGGGCTTCATCGACGGTGCCGTCGTCATTCATCATGATCGTGATTTTGGCGTGCCCCTCTATCCGCGTAACGGGGTCTATGGTAACAGTTTTGCTCATGGTTTTATCCTTCACGCACCAAACCGCGTGTGAGTTTCCAACTCCGGCAGTCTTCCTGCCAGAAGCTCGCTCACTACGTAGTAGATTGTGCTGGCAGATGGCGGACATCCCGCAACAATGACGTCCACTGGCACGACCTGATGAACCGGCTTCACGGTGTCCAGCAGCGCGGGGACGGCTCCATGGGGCTTCTGAGGATGCAGCGTGACGTTCTGGTTGTATGCGCGAGTAAACAGTGGCTCGACACCGATAGCATTTCGCATGCCGGGCACATTGCCCGTTACCGCGCAATCGCCCAACGAAACCAGAATGCGGCTGCGCTCACGTACCTGCAGAATTTTGTGCAGGTCACCTTCGTTGCTTACTGAGCCCTCAACCAGGGTAACGTCCACGTCCTCGGGAAACTCCTTAAAGTCAACCAGCGGGCTATAGACCAGATCCATCTTCTCTGAGAGCTCAATCAACCGTTCATCAAGATCTAGAAATGACATATGACAGCCGGAACATCCATCCAGCCATATTGTCGCAACCTTCGCTTTACTCATTTCGGCACCTCGCGCATAGTCTTAAGGTAGGGCAGAAACTGACGGCGCTTGGTCATCTCGGCAACCGACACGCCTTTCTCAAATAGTGCGCCGGTCGGGCACACCTGTACGCACTTGCCGCACGAGGTGCAGGTATCCGATTCACCCCACGGCTTGCCCAAGTCGGTTATTACTCTGGAGTCCACGCCCCGCCCCATGATGTCCCACGTGTGGGCGCCCTCAATTTCATCGCAGACCCTCACGCATCGCGTACACATTACGCAGCGATTGGGGTCCATTACGAATCGTTTATGCGATGCATCTACCTGTAGCTTGGGCGCGAGATAGGGAAGGGTTACTTCCTGCATACCGCACTCTACTGCCAAATTCTGAAGGTCGCAGTGGCCATTTGAAACGCATACAGAGCAGACGTGATTACGTTCTGCAAAGAGCATCTCAACAATCGTTCGCCGGTGAGCACGCAGTCGATCGGTATGTGTAGATACTGTCATACCTTCCGAGACTCGGGTGACACATGCGGGTTGAAGTTTAGGACTTCCCTGTATCTCTACAACACAGAGTCTGCAGGCGCCAATATCGCTAAGACCGCTTATGTGGCAAAGCGCTGGTATTCGGATGCCCTGTTCCTCGGCCACCTCCATAATCGTCTCATCGGTACGAGCGCTTACCTCCTGCCCATTGATCGTGAGGGTTACTACCTCAGAACTAGTAAGTGTTTCAGGCATGGGTAGTTACTCCTTTGCGGGCGTTCATGGGGCAGACCCCAGCGGGACATACGCCCTCATTTACGTGCGCGAGGTATTCATCGCGGAAGTATCTTAGAGTGCTGATGACAGGATTAGGCGCCGACTGCCCAAGACCGCACAGGCTCGTCTCCCTAACCATTTCGCACAGTTCTTCCAGCTTGGCAAGGTCATTCATGTTCGCCTCACCTGTAGCGATTCTGGTGAGCAGCTTATACATTTCGGCGGTTCCTACGCGGCAGGGAATGCATTTGCCACAGGACTCACTCATGCAGAACTCCATGAAGAACCGGGCGACATCCACCATACAGGAAGTTTGATCCATTACGATCATACCGCCGGAACCCATGATAGAACCGACCTCCCGCAGTGACTCATAATCAACTGGCATGTCCAGGTACTTTTCGGGTATGCATCCGCCGGATGGCCCACCGGTTTGAACTGCTTTAAATGTGCCGCCGTTAGGTATGCCGCCGCCAATGTCGAACACGATCTCGCGCAGAGTAATACCCATGGGTACTTCAATGAGCCCCGTGTTTTTTATGGCGCCGGTAAGACAGAAGACCTTTGTTCCGTGGCTTTTCTCGGTGCCAATACCCGCATACCATGGCGCTCCACAGCGAATGATTGGTGCAATGCTTCCCAGCGTTTCCACGTTGTTAATAAGTGTGGGACATCCCCACAGCCCTGACATGGCGGGATAGGGAGGTCGTGGACGCGGCGTTCCTCGGTTTCCCTGTACAGAAGCGATTAGCGCGGTTTCTTCACCACAGACGAAAGCGCCGGCACCTACCCTTAGGTCTATGGTGAAGCTGAAGCTTGTTCCGGCGATGGAACTGCCCAGCAATCCCTGTCGTTCCGCTCTCGATATCGCAGTTTTCAGCCGCTTGATTGCACGCGGATATTCAGCTCGCACGTAGATATAGCCGTGGTTCGCTCCCACCGCATAGGCAGCAATGGCCATTCCCTCCAATACCCGATGGGGGTCATCCTCCATCACAGAGCGGTCCATGAACGCTCCAGGATCGCCCTCGTCACCATTGCACACTACATACTTTCGCGGCCCTGTTGCCTTTGCGACTGTTGACCATTTAAGACCTGTGGGATAGCCTGCGCCACCTCGCCCGCGCAGACCGCTCTGCGTTATGGCCGCCACTACGTCTGCCGGAGACATCTCGGCCAGAACGTGCAACAATGCTCGGTACCCATCCCGGGCGATATAGCTCTCTATGCGATCGCTCTCAATATATCCTGCGTTCTCTAAAACAACCCTATTCTGGCGTGTAAAGAAGGGCTGCTTCTCGTTGCACACCGTTATTCCGGCAGCCTCTCCGGTAAGGGAGTCGAGAACGTTATCCGCCAGGTTTGGCGTAACATTCTGGTAGAGCGTGTCGGTGGCATCTACCTTTACCAGTGGGCCTTCAGCACATAGGCCCAGGCAGCCCACCTCGGTTACGGTTACTTCGCCCTCCAGGCCGCGTTCCTTTGCCCTTTGGCGCAGCGCCTCGGTTAGCCGATCGCTCCCCGCGGAGGCGCACCCTGTTCCAGTACACACGCGCAGTCTGCATTTCTGCCCAGCGCATTGCTCGCGTTCGCGTGCGGCAGTGCTCTCAAGTTCGTCAAGGTTCATTGTGCTGCCTCCTCGGTCTCATCCAGGGCGCAGATGGCCTCAACAAGCTGATCAGGGCTGAGGTGAGGCAGTGTCTGACCATCCAACACCGAAACGGGTGCAAGGCTGCAGGATCCCACGCAGCGTGCGGTAAGCAGCGACAGTTTGTTATTTGGCGTTGTCTCTCCGCTGCGAATTCCAAAGCGTTTCCGTACGGCTTCCAGGAGGTTGCTGGAGCCCTTAATGTAACAGGCAGTGCCCAGGCATACCACACACGAGTGCTCGCCTTGTGGCTTTAGTTGAAAGTGGTGATAAAAGGTTGCCACCCCATACACCTTGCCGAGTGGTACGCGCAGGCTGGAGGCAACATAGCGCATACTTGGTTCGTCAAGGTAGCCAAACGTCTCCTGTATTGAGTGCAGCGTCTCAATTAATCCGTCCGGTGCGTAACCATTTCGCCTCATGGCGGTGTCCACAATTCGCCAACGTTTATCTGAAGTTGGTGGTGCGGTTTTTGGTAGAAGGTCTCGCATGTCTTTCTCCCCTCAATGTGCCAGGGTTAGCGGCTCCAGCCGGTTGGGTCCGGCTTAAAGCTGTTTAGTACCCGCATGTAATTCGTGCGCAGGTAGGCATTTGCGTCGTCTACATGCTTTATGTTCATGCTGCCGCGCATCTGGTTGCACGAAGTGTATTCGAACTCTGTCATCCACTGATCGATGGCCTCAGCTACTGTGCCGAGCCTTCCGGGCCCGTTTTGCAAAACCTCGCTGGTCATCTGCACGACTGTGGCACCTGCCATGATCGCCTTCACGGCATCTATTTGAGTGTGTACTCCGCCACTTACGGCAATATCCGCATCGATTTGCGAGCTGAGGATTGCTGCCCAGTGGAGTGGCAACCTTAGATCATAGGAGCTTGACAGCACCAATGAAGGCACGGCCTGCAGGGTTTCCAGGTTGAAGTCTGGCTGATAAAACCTGTTGAATAGAGTGAGGCCCTTAGCCCCGAGTTCCACAAATTTCTGTGCGATATTCGCAGTGGAGGTGAAGTAAGGGCTTATTTTAACTGTAACAGGAATGGTAACCTGGTCTGTTGCAAGGGCCACTGTTTCGAGGTAGATTCGCTCGATATCGGCGCCGCTCAGCCCAGGATCTGTAGGTACAAAGTAGATATTAAGTTCCAATGCAGCTGCACCGGCAAGTTCCAATTCCCGCGCGTAACGAGCCCAGCCACCAGTCGTTACTCCATTAAGGCTGGCCACTACAGGAATACCCACTGCATTTGCTGCCTGGCTCACCAGGGTAAGGTAATGTTCGCCACCAAAGTCGTAACCGGGTGCGTCGGGCAGGAAGTTGAGGGCCTCGCCAAATGACTCAGAGCCATATGCAAGATAGTGGTCCAGCACGTAGCTGTCGTGAGTAATCTGCTCTTCAAACAGCGAATACATTACAACTGCCGATGCGCCGCCATCCTCCAGTTGTTTAATACCGTCCAGTGTGCGAGATATTGGGCTTGCGCCCGCAACAACGGGGTGCTTAAGAGTAAGTCCCAACCAATTCGTCTGTAAGTCTGCCATGATATCTTCTCCCGTAAAGAGGGCAAAGGTTGTCGGATTTAAAGTGGGTGAGCGGATCACAATTTACCGCGCACCCACAGCGTTCGTCACAACTGGGCGCGCGAAGCGGCCATGCGGCTGTAGTCGGCCCACCTGTGGTTGACGTCTTCCTGCGCATAAGCGAGGAGCTCTTCGGCGTGAGCCGCATCCGTCTGCTGCAGAACCCGGTAGCGTGTCTCGTTGTAGATGTACTGCTTCAACGGAATAGTGGGAGCCTTACTGTCAAGTGTAAGCGGGTTCTTCTCTTCTGCTTCCAGGCGCGGGTCATATCGGTACAAGAGCCAGGCTCCGCTTTCAACAGCAAGTTTCTGCTGATCAAGACCGTGGCTCATATCAATTCCATGGGCAATACAGTGACTGTAGGCAATAATGATGGAAGGACCAGGGTAGCTCTCGGCGTCAATAAACGCCTTCATTGTCTGCGAGTCGTTGGCACCCATCGCCACCTGTGCCACGTACACGTTGCCGTAGGCCATGGCCATACGCCCCAGGTCTTTTTTGGCGGTGCTCTTACCGCTTGCCGCAAACTTGGCAACCGCTGCACGTGCAGTTGACTTGGAGGCCTGGCCGCCCGTGTTTGAGTAGGTCTCGGTGTCTAGAACCAGGATATTGACGTTCTTGCCCGACGCGAGGACGTGGTCCAGGCCGCCGTAATCTATGTCATAGGCCCAGCCGTCGCCACCAATAATCCATATCGAGCGCGGTGTAAGATTGTCGGCGACGGCGAGCAGATCCAGCGATTCGGCCGATAGGTTTCCTCCCAGAACGCCGCGCAGTGCGGCAACCCGCTCTCGCTGTTGTTCCAGTCCGTGCTCGCCTGTGCAATCCGCGTCTAGCAATCCGTCTGCAAGGTCGTGGCCAATTGTATCCCGCAGTCTCTCTACGAGGGTGCGCGCGTAGGTTGTTTGGGCATCCACAGAGAGACGCATACCCAGTCCAAATTCTGCGTTGTCCTCGAACAGTGAGTTGGACCAGGCGGGGCCGCGACCTACGGCGTTGCGAGTATAAGGGGTGGTTGGCAGGTTGCCACCGTAGATGCTGGAACAGCCAGTGGCGTTTGCGATAATGGCCCTGTCCCCATAAAGCTGGCTGACTAGCTTGATGTATGGGGTTTCGCCGCAGCCCGCACATGCGCCGGAGAACTCAAAAAGCGGCTGTAGAAGCTGGACGTTCTTAATGGTGTTGAAGTGCATCGAGTCCGTTGACCGCGATTGATCTGGTAGGCTGAGGAAGTAGTCCCAATTGCGAATTCCGTCCTGCTTAATAGGTGCTTGATCCTGCATGGCCAACGCTTTTCTGCTGGCGTTGGATTTGTCTTTAGCGGGGCATACCTCAACACAAAGCGTGCATCCTGTGCAGTCCTCAACGGCCACCTGGAGCGTGTACTTCTGGCCAGATAGCTCCCTCCAGCGTGCCGGTGCTGACTTAAAGCCCTCTGGCGCATCGCCAAGCAAGTCAGCTTCCACAGATTTTGCGCGTATGACCGCATGTGGGCATACCATAACGCATTTTCCGCATTGTATGCATAGGTCCTCATCCCAAACCGGTATCTCAAGCGCAATATTCCTCTTCTCCCACTTGGCTGTTCCAGTAGGGAACGTTCCGTCCGCAGGAATTGCGCTTACTGGTATTGTGTCACCTCGACCAGCTATAATCTCCGCAGTGAACTTCTGTACAAATTCCGGTGCGTCTTTTCGAACAGTCGGCGGAAGCTCTACACCCCGGGGCTCAGCGGTGGGTATAGTTACCTCGTACAAATTGGCCAATGTTGTGTCCACAGCTTCATAGTTTCGCTGTACCACGGCCTCGCCTCGTTTACCGTACGACTTCTTTATAGTCTCTTTTATCTTTGCTATCGCTTCTTCGCGCGGAAGTACGCCCGATATAGCAAAGAAGCAGGTTTGCATCACCACGTTTATTCGATTGCCCATTCCTACCTGTTTTGCTATTTCGTAAGCATCAATCACGAACAACCTGGCGTGAGCAGTTTGGAGCTTATTCTGTACAGTTTTGGGAAGTTGGTTCCATACTTCATCCTTGCCATAGGGGCTGTTAATGAGCATCACGCCACCATCTGCCAGGGCGTCAGCCACGGGATACCGCTCTATGAATCCAAACTGATGAACACCCACAAAGTTCGCGGTGTGAATTAGGTACGGGCTCTTAATAGGGCGAGGACCAAATCGTAGATGAGAGGTGGTTATGGAACCAGACTTTTTGCTGTCATACACAAAATATCCCTGGGCAAAGTTGTCTGTCTCTTCACCTATGATCTTAATGCTGTTTTTGTTCGCACCTACAGTCCCATCTGCACCCAGCCCCCAGAACATCGCTCGTACGACATCCTGTGGCTCAATATCAAATGAGTTGTCCACCGTCAGGCTTGAGTGTGAGACATCGTCGGTTATTCCTACCGTGAAATGCGACTTCGGCGACGGTTTCTGCAGCTCATCGAATACCGCTTTAACCATCGCTGGCGTGAACTCTTTCGACGAGAGGCCGTATCGACCCCCGATTACTCGCGGCATCGTACTCACGGGCGCATTGCCCTGCGCAATGTACTCACTAAGTGCTGTTACAACGTCTACATAGAGGGGCTCGCCCGATGCGCCAGGCTCTTTGGTGCGATCGAGCACTGCCAGGGCACGTGTGGTTGGTGGTAAGGCGGAGGCAAGCGCTGCAGCAGGAAATGGTCGGAACAGCCGAACCTGAAGCACGCCAACGTTGTAGCCACGGGCGTTAAGATAGTCGACAGTTTCACGTACAGTTTGTGCACCGCTGCCCATCACGGCAATGACCTGTTCGGCTTCCGGTGAGCCGTAGTAATCTACAAGATGGTATTGCCTGCCGGCTACTTCCGAAAATCGCGTCATCACCTGTTCCACGATTGCGGGAATGGCCTCGTAATAAGGCGAACAGGCTTCACGGGCCTGGAAGAAGATATCCGGGTTCTGTGCAGATCCGCGCATGAAGGGACGATCTGGTGACAATGACCTGCTGCGATGCTGTCGAACCAACTCATCGTCAATCATCGCACGTAACTGTGTTTCGGAAAGCACCTCTACGCCGTTAACCTCGTGCGATGTGCGAAATCCATCGAATGCGTGAATGAATGGAACTCGGGATCGAAGAGTAGCTGCCTGTGCAATAGCCGCGAAATCGTGAACTTCCTGTGGTTCGCTTGAAAACAGGATCGCCCAGCCGGCGCTTCGTGCCGCCATTACATCGCTGTGATCGCCAAATATGGAGAGTGCGTGCGTAGCTATTGTTCGTGCTGATACATGGAACACCGTGCTTGTTAGTTCGCCAGCGATTTTGTACATATTCGGTATCATGAGCAGAAGGCCCTGGCTGGCCGTAAAGGTTGTAGTGAGCGATCCAGCTTGAAGAGCGCCGTGCACCGCTCCTGCGGCGCCTCCCTCGCTCTGCATCTCCTGCACAAGAGGTACCTGTCCCCAGAGGTTTTGCTTTCCCGCTGCCGACCATGCGTCCGCCAGTTCACCCATGGTTGATGAGGGGGTTATAGGATAGATGGTCATGACTTCGTTAATTCTATAAGCGGAAGAGGCAGCAGCCTCGTTGCCATCCATCATTGTCAGGTTCTTTGCCATTTCCTGCATCCTTTTCCATGCTCTCCTGCAATGAGGGGAGTCATCCAAACGCTTCTAACCAGAGTATAGCGATTTACAACCGGCCATACATCCGCACTAAGGAGGATTGTGCAAAAATTCACAATGTTATTTTAAGCTGGCACAAATTATAACGGTAAATCATAACGGCCCACGGTGAGCTGTGGTTTGAGTTCGCCGAGGAGCAATCGATATAGAGAGGATCTGCTGCCACAAGGGGATCGTGATGAGCGTAATGAGTTGGTGCTATCTAGCACGGACGATGGGGAGCGACTCCACTAGTTTGTAATGACTAATACCGTGGCCCTACCGACGGATGGACCCGATAGTCATTGGTAGATTGGTCTTAGAGATCCTGGCGAAGATGCTCAAAAACCGCACTGGAACCAGACGTGGACTCATCCAAGCCATGTAATTTAACTGATCATTTTGGTGAGCCGCACGCGCCGATTGCTCCCTCGGTGGCTATTAGAAGCTACCCGGCGGTCGCATACCCTTCTTGGAGGAAGTGACCTCCGGATGCACAGAGGTGTGGTACTGCTTTTAATGGCAGCGGAGTGGGAGGATTTGAGAGTAAACCTGCAGAAATAGGCTTCGTGGTCCAAGTGGCCCTATTCTGGTCGGACTGATGGGTAGTCACAAAGGGGGCAGTATGCGACATCATTTTTTGCACTCATGCGCGGCAGCAATTCTGTTGTTTCTCGCTGGCGCCACGTATGGCACAGCCCGCGCCGAGGGAGCGGCCCCGGGTACTTCACTACCAACAACCGTGGAGAACCTTTCGAGCTTACCCCTTCTGGTGGATGGCGCGGTGGGTGGTGACTATACAGTACGTCCGCCGTACCGAGCGGCGCCAGAGCTTACGCGTGATCCCAATGCGCCAGTTGGCTCGGTATTCCACTTCATAATGCACTCTAGCACGAGCAAATTCTACCCAGGAATAAGCAAAATGCAACCGGGTAAGGTCGTACCCTATAATCGGCGTGTAACCGTTTACGTTCCAGCTCAGTACAAACCTGGCACACCAGCCCCATTTTTGATATCGCAGGACAGTATGGCACAGGGTATTCTCCCCACAATTCTTGACAATATGATCTATAAGCACAGACTACCGGTCATGGCGGCGATAATGATAGATTCGGGAGGTGGGGATGCACAGGGCAGTGAACGCGGACTGGAGTATGACACCGTTTCCAGCCGGTACGCCGATTTCATTGAACGTGAAGTTCTACCGGAGATATCCCGTCGCTACCACATCCTATTTACACGCGATCCCGATGGTCGCCTGGCAATGGGTGGCAGCTCGGGTGGCGCCTGTGCCTTCACCATGGCCTGGTTTCGACCAAACTACTACCACAGGGTGCTTACTTATTCAGGTACCTACGTCAATCAACAGTCGCCGTTCAACCCCAAGTCCCCCCATGGCGCTTGGGAGTATCACGAACACTTCATTTTGCAGAGTCGAGTTCGTCCCATAAGGATCTGGCTGGAGGTTGGACAAAATGATCTAAGGTCGCACGATGATATATCTACGCTCCACAATTGGCCGCTTGCAAATGAACGGATGGCCGCAGCGTTGAAATTGCGCGGGTACCGCTACCAGTTTGTTTATGCCCAGGACGCGGGTCACGTGGACTGGCGCGTAGTGCAGCAGACGCTGCCCGAAGCGTTGGAGTGGGTCTGGCGGGGGTATCGTCCCTCGGGGCGATGACGTGACCTTGATGTACTGGTTTACGACAGTTCACCACGGAATGCGCAAATAATTGGCACGGTACAGGAGGCGGCTTCCAGCGAATAGGTGTGCCAAAGTACACCCTGTGGTAGAGGGTCAAACTACCACGCGATTGCATTCCTACTGTGCACCATAGCCCGGGGCTAATACCTCCTTGACCAGCAGCGCGCCGAAGGTGATCGAACCGCAAGCCACTCCGCCGCTATCGGGTCGCTCGACATTGCAATCAGGATCTGCGCGCTGGCGGCATGGTGGTAATTTGTGGCTGATGGATGTTGCAGAAACCTCCGAGGACGCCCCGACCGAGTTTTTGAACGCCCTCATCTTTTACGCAGCGACTTTAATAATACGAATACTAAGCAGTACCAAAGCGTCACGGGTATCGATATTATGAACGTGAACACGACAATGAAAAACGTCATGCGCAGGATAAGGTCAATCACTCCCATTGTAGTCTCCTTCAAATTGGCTATTGCCGCCTCAGTGCGCATAGACTGCGCAGTATCATCCTAAATCTTTAGGTTACGTTTGCTTTGGGCTAGCTGCTAGGGAATTAGTGGCTGAGGCGTCGCTTCGTTCTGGTTTTGCTGTTGGGTATTACCCTGGTCCGGCTGTTGGCCAGAGAGGGCGTCCCCTTGTTGGTTTGGAGCTGGCTGCTGTTGTGGTGGTTGCACGGTCCCGGATACCGGTGGGGATATTTGTGAAGGTGTTCCATAGAGCCCGTTAGCAGGAGGTGCGGTCATGTTACCAGGGAAAGGTGCTTGTACTGTAGTTGGGTTCTGTTTGAATATATCATGCAGTGCACTCGATCCGGCTTCTGCGGCGGTACCAACCGCCGCACTTGTCGCAACCACGGCGCAACCGCCGAAAAGCAGTGCAAATGAAAAGTAGAGAATAACTAAGCTAAGCGCGATGATCGCAAGGAATGTGACTGGATTTTGTCTGATCCATGCATCTGGGCTCTTCCTGTAGTTGGGATCCGGTATTCGTGGTGTATTCATGCTGGTGAGCTTTCCAATAGGGCATTCTATTTTGTTTAATCTCCTGACTAAGCCGGATTTTCGTGTTTTGTCGTCCTTTATTTCAACTTCCTTGTCTCCGCCGGGGGTAAGAGGTGTGAGAGTACATGACCCCAATAGCCAGGGTTTAATTTCGGGCCCCAATTGCCCAAATTAGCCAGTAATTGGCTTAATGAAGGGCATCGTTGGCACAATCCGTCTTAGTGCGGATGAGGCTAATTGCGCCGCTCTGTACAATGAGTACGGGAGGTATCCTGATGGAAGAAATGAACCAGCCGGCTCAGCTTTCGCGCCTTTCTATTGATGTACGCGGAGCAGTGCAAGGGGTGGGATTCAGGCCTGCCGTTTACAAACTAGCTGTTGAACTTGGACTTTGTGGAACTGTGCAGAACAATTCACAGGGCGTTGCGATTGAGGTGGAGGGTGATGCCAGTTCGGTTGATACATTCCTGGTTCGACTGCCGAGAGAGAAGCCGCCGCACGCTATCATATTGAGTATTGAGCCGCGGTGGCTTTCTCCTGTTGGGTACAGTGCCTTCGCGATTTTACCTAGTGCCGAGGCAGGAGTTCAAACAGCGCTCGTTCTACCAGATCTCGTGACATGTGCAGAGTGCGTTGCAGAGCTGTTTGACCCCGGTAACCGTCGGTACCGCTACCCGTTTCTGAACTGCACCCATTGCGGCCCGCGCTATACAATTATCAAGAAGATGCCTTATGACAGGGGCAGTACCACTATGGCGCCATTTGTGATGTGTGAAGACTGCAGGGAGGAATACGAAGATCCCACAAACAGGCGTTTCCATGCCCAGCCAACGGCGTGCCCAATTTGTGGCCCGCGGGCGCGACTGTGGGATCACGAGGGGCGAGTGCTGGGTGAGGGCGACACGGCAGTACACGCCGGGGTCGCTGCGATTCTAAGGGGTGAGATAGTCGCTATAAAGGGGATAGGGGGATTTCAACTGCTGGCAGATGCCCGAAGCGATGAGGCCGTTCAGCGATTACGACAGCGTAAACATCGCGATGAAAAGCCCTTTGCCATCATGGTTGCAAGCCTGGAGGCGGCACGTGATTTGTGCAAAGTATCGTCGCTGGAGGCGAGACTTCTACAAGGAAGCGAAGGGCCAATCGTACTGCTAGAGCGAAACCCCTCATCTGCAATATCCGCTCTGGTGGCGCCGGCATCTGATCGACTGGGGGTAATGCTGCCTACCACACCGTTGCACCACCTTATTTTGCGGGACTCCAATGTACCACTCATTGCAACCAGTGGAAACATCTCAGATGAGCCTATCTGTATCGACGAGCGTGAGGCCTTGTGGCGGCTTCATGGTGTAGCCGACCTGTTCCTTGTTCATGATAGGCCAATCCTTCGGTATGTAGATGACTCGGTAACTCAGGTGGTAATGGGCCGTGAAATGGTGCTACGACGATCCCGAGGCTATGCCCCGCTTCCGTTGCCCCTCCCCAACGACGCAGTGTCGGTAATGGCCGTGGGCGGTCATTTAAAAAACACAGTCACGCTTACTTGCGGCAGTATGGCCTTCATGAGTCAGCACATCGGTGATTTGGAGACACGGGCTGCGCTGGATGCCTTCTGCAGGACTACAGATGACATGCGCGAGCTGTTTGATATCGTCCCAGAAGTGACCGCTTGCGATCTGCATCCCGACTACATTTCTACGCGTTCCGCCGAGGGTATGGGCATTCCGCTGATTCGTGTGCAGCACCATCGTGCGCATGTACTGGCATGCATGGCCGAAAACCGTGTAACAGAGGATGTTCTTGGTGTGTCGTGGGATGGCACAGGTTATGGAGACGACGGAGAAATATGGGGCGGCGAGTTCTTCGTTGGCTGCGACTACAAAATGCAGCGTATCGCCCATTTTAGGTCGTTTGCCCTTCCCGGCGGGGATGCTGCAGTGAAAATGCCTGCTAGAACCGCTCTCGGACTGTTATACGAAGTCTTTGGCGATGAGGCAATGGCACAACACGACTTACCTCCGTTGCATTGGTTTGCAAAGCCACAACTTGCCCTCGTTCACGCTGCCCTCGAAAAATCGATTAACTGCCCGCGAACCACCAGCGCTGGGCGGTTGTTCGATGCTGTTGCGGCATTGATCGGCCTGCGTCAGCAGGTAAGTTTTGAGGCTCAGGCGGCGGTTGAGCTAGAGAAGTGCTGTGCAGATGACTCCTCAATAGATGGCTACCTCATGCCTCTGCGCAGAGGAGGTCCGCCTTACGTAATCGACTGGGAGCCAATGCTTCGTGCGCTACTTATGGATTACCGCGCCGCAATCTCATCGTCTATCATAGCAGCCCGGTTTCATAGAGGAATGAGCGATGTAATCCTGCAGGTCGCCAAGAGTGTGGGCATTCGTAAAGTGGTACTCTCAGGGGGGTGTTTTGTCAACCGCAAACTGTTGACCAACACGGTTGTTCTACTTCGGCGGGAGGGGTACGAGGTGTTTTGGCCCCAACGAGTACCGCCAGGCGACGGTGGAATCAGTTTCGGGCAGGCTGTTGCGGCTGCGCAGCAAAGGAGCGACAAAAATGTGCCTGGCAATACCCGGTAAGATCGTGAATATCGATGTGCAGAACGTATGGACCCGAAACGGCCTGGTGGACTTCGGCGGTGTAACACGAGACGTTAACCTTACGTGTGTTCCCGAGGCGGCGCCGGGCGATTACGTATTGGTGCATGTGGGAATGGCTATAAGCTGTATTGACGCCGAGGAGGCGCAGCAGGTGTTTGCCTACCTTAGGGAGATTGGCGAACTTGCGGACCTGGAGTTAGGCGAGGAAACAACGCAATGAAATACATGGATGAGTACCGCGACCCGGAAGCAGTTAAGCAGCTCGCCGATGCAATTCACAACACGGTGAAGCGGCCCTGGACGCTTATGGAGATATGCGGGGGCCAGACGCATGCCATTGTGCGTTTCGGTTTGGATGAACTACTCCCTAAGCATATTACGCTGTTGCACGGGCCCGGCTGCCCTGTGTGCGTTACTCCGGTAGAGAAGATAGATCGTGCCATCGCTATTTCTAGAATGCCTGGCGTCATCTTCTGTTCGTTTGGCGACATGCTGCGAGTACCTGGTACCACCGGCGACCTACTGCAGGCGCGCGCCCAAGGTGCTGATGTGCGTGTTGTTTACTCGCCCACGGATGCCGTGCGAATTGCCCAAGACAATCCGGACAGCCAGGTGGTCTTCTTTGCGGTAGGATTCGAGACCACGGCGCCCGCAAATGCCATGGCAGTCATCACTGCGTTTCGTCAGGAGGTTCCCAACTTTTCCATGTTGGTGTCGCATGTGCTGGTTCCGCCGGCAATGGAGGCAATCCTTTCCTCACCACAGTGCCGCGTGCAAGGATTTTTGGCTGCGGGGCATGTGTGCTCCATCATGGGCACCAGCGAGTATCTCCCTATTGCCCAGCGCTATCGCATTCCGGTTGTGGTCACAGGCTTTGAACCTATTGACTTGCTGCATGGTATATACCTGTGCGTTAAGCAACTGGAAGAAGGTCGCTTCGAGGTTGAGAATGCCTATGTGCGCGCGGTAAAGGACGACGGAAATGTTCCTGCGCAGCAGCTGGTAGCCGATGTGTTTGAGGTGACAACACGCACCTGGCGCGGGGTGGGCGACATCCCGTTCAGCGGGCTGCACCTGCGGCCGGAATTTCGACAATTTGATGCCGAGGTGAGGTTCGATGTGGCGGATACGGTTGCCAAGGAGGATGCAGAGTGCCGCAGCGGACTGGTGCTGCAGGGGTTGTTAAACCCTACCGATTGCCCCGCATTTGGCAAGCGTTGCACACCAGAGCATCCCCTGGGGGCTACGATGGTCTCAAGCGAGGGCGCATGCGCTGCTTATTATCGTTACAGGCGTTATGCGCGGGAGGTCAGGTAAATGAATACAGAGAACCTTCAGGCGTGCCCCGTGCCTTCGTTCGCACCAGATGCCGTAGTGCAGATGGCGCACGGAGGCGGCGGACGGAAGATGCAGCGCCTCATCGACGAGGTGTTTACCAGCACGTGGGCAAATCCTACCCTGCTTACGCGCCACGATGCCGCTCTGCTCTCGCTCCCCACAGACTGCGAACGCATCGCGATGACTACGGACTCGTATGTCGTGCATCCGCTATTTTTTGCTGGCGGAAGTATTGCCAGCCTGGCGGTGAATGGTACGGTAAACGATCTCGCAATGGGTGGCGCACGTCCGCTCTGGCTGAGCGTGGGCCTCATATTGGAGGAGGGTACCGAGATCAGCACGCTGCACCGTATCGCTGCCGAGATGCGTGAATGCGCCGATCGTGCGGGAGTTGCGATTGTTACGGGTGACACTAAGGTGGTGGAGCGAGGACATGGCGACACAGTATTCGTTAACACAACAGGTGTTGGGGTGCTGGAGCATTCCAGTGTCATTGGGCCGTCGATGGTGCAGCCAGGTGACGCCGTGATCGTATCAGGTGACCTGGGTAGGCACGGCATAGCCATCATGGCGGCGCGTGAGGGCTTGGTGGATGCATGCGATGTGGTGAGCGACTGTGCCCCCGTTGCGGCGCCAGTTTTGGACCTGCTGGCCGCTGGTTTGGATATTCACTGCATGCGTGATCTTACTCGTGGAGGATTGGCAAGCGCCACGGTTGAGATTGCAGAGCAGGCGGGTGTAAATATCCAGTTAGAGGAGTCAAAATTGCAGGTTACAGAGGCCGTGCGTGCAACCTGTGAGTTGCTGGGCTTCGATCCGTTGTTTGTTGCGAATGAGGGAAGATTCCTGGTAATTCTACCGGCAGCTCAGGCTAACGCTGCACAACACATTCTGTCTACCCATCACGTTAGCATGGGAGCATCCATTGCTGGAACTGTCACCGATTCCGGCCCGGGGCGTGTTACTTTAATGGGCCGGTTCGGTACCGAGCGAGTGGTGGATATGCTAAGCGGTGAGCAATTACCGCGGATATGCTGAACGGAGTGTCTGACGATGCATGAGGCCTCGATAGTGGAGGAGATGCTGGAAATTGCTGATCGAGAAGTGATATTACAGGGTGCGCAACGCATCAATCGCATCTCACTGCAGGTAGGTGTTCTTTCCGGCGTCGTTCCGGAGGCGCTGCAGTTTGCCTTTGGCAGTCTCACCAAGGGGACCCTGGCGGAAGGAGCGGTCCTCGACATCGTGCGGGTACCCCTTACGCTACGGTGCGATAGGTGTGAGGGGCTTTGGGATGGAGAACATCCGGGGGATCTCTGCCCTGTTTGCGGTGCAGAGCTACCGTCAATTGTGGCCGGCCAGGAGTTAAGGCTGCTGGAACTGGACCTGGAACTTGTGGAGACCGCAGATGAGCGCAACACATAAAGTCGTGGTGATGGGTGACACCATCCTTGGGAGAAACGATAGGCAGGCTAGCGAGACTAGGCGCAAACTAACCGAGGCCGGCATTTTCTCTATTAACCTTCTCTCCTCACCAGGAGCGGGTAAAACCGCGTTGTTGGAGCGCACGCTAGGCGATTGCGCGGATAAATGGGCAATGGCAGTGGTGGTGGGCGATCTGCAGACGGACAATGATGCAGTTCGATTAAGCAGGTTTGGCGTACCCGTTGTACAGGTAGTGACCGGAGAAGTATGTCATCTCGATGCGCAGATGACGGCAACAGGCATAGATGAGGTGGGCACGGATGACCTGGACATCCTCTTCATCGAAAACGTTGGTAACCTTGTGTGCCCTGCCGCGTTTGACCTGGGGGAGGCCTCACGGGTCGCGCTTCTGTCTGTAACCGAAGGCGAGGACAAGCCCCTAAAATACCCTTCAGTATTTGCGACCGCTTCCCTGGTAGCAATCACGAAAGTCGATATTGCGAACACTCTTGGTGTAGATATGCCTCTCATGCGTGACAACATCCGCAAGGCGGCGCCGCGGGCAGAAATACTCGAGCTCTCCTCTCGTACTGGAGAGGGAATGCCCAACTGGTATGCCTGGTTGAATACCAATGTGCAGCACGCCCTGCGTAACCTGCAGCTTATTGTCCGGTAGCCGCTTGTAACTTCACTATGATTTAATCCAAACAGCGCGCTTCGGTTATGCCTTGTGCACAAGCGATGGCAGGAAGTGGGACTCTCGGATGGCTGCGGTGTGGCGCTCCCGGGTATTTGGCCTATCGACTCGGGTTTGTGATCCCGGGCCGATAGGCGAAACTCCCACTGGTGGGTTAGGGCCGATCCGCGGCGTACGTGCTGCCCTGTAGGCGGTCCTCGCGGTGTAGTAACGCTCGGATGCTGCGTACATTGCTTTTCAGCGTTGCGGTGCGTTAGTTGCCTTGAGCAGCATCGGATACAGCTGCCCATTCCTCCCACTCCGCCAGGCGCTGAGCGTATGCTTCGCGGGTACGTGGAAGTAACTGATTACCCAGGAAGATGCGCAAAGGCGGGTTTGGAGAATCAACAATGGCAAAGATCGCATTTGGCGTTGCTTGGGGATCACCCCGTTTAACGGTCTGTAATCCCTGGAACACCTGCTCGCGCAGGTCGTTGTAGATCTCCATCTCCTTAGCCTGTTTGCGGGAGGCCGGGCTGCCGAATTCCGTGGCATATGCAGCAGGTTCTACAATCGTGACCTTAATGGTCGAACTCGACTCGTCCGTGGCCGACGGGCCGCAGAGCGTGATCCTGCCGC
>DAIDKH010000047.1 GCA_027450145.1 Chthonomonadaceae bacterium
ATGACATAGCTGTGCTGGGCGCAGGTTTTGGTGGTTCGCTTTTTGCTGCATGCGCAGCAGTAATGGGCTTTTCGGTTATCCTAATTGAAAAGCACAAACACCCCAGGTTTGCCATTGGCGAATCAACCTCTCCGTTTGCCAATCTGGTACTCGAGGAAATTGCGAGCGCCTATGGCTTAAATGAGTTGTTGCCACTAACGAGTTATGGAACGTGGAAATCCTCTGTACCTCAACTGCGATGCGGGCTAAAACGAGGCTTCACCTACTTCACGCATCCACTGCAAACCCATCGGACTATTGACAGGTCTACGGAGTTGTTGGTCGCAGCGAGCCCGTGCGATGCCATGGCAGATATGCACTGGATGCGCGAAGATGTAGATGCCTACTTTTGTGATGTTGCGCGCAACCGAGGTGTTGATTATATTGACCGGACCAGAACCGAGCTTCTCCATGACGACCGTGGTTGGCGCCTGACACTTCACGCAGAGAACATCGTAACGGATGTGGAGGCAGCAGTTCTTGTAGACGCCGGCGGACCACGCGGCACTCTCGCCCAATTCCTCCAAATGCCCAACCAGTCGTTTCAGGCGCTTCCCGATACCTCTGCCATCTACAGCCACTTTAAAAACGTTCTGTTATGCGACCATGAAACCTCGCTCGGTGCGCCATATCCACCAGATTGGGCCGCAGTCCATCATCTCTTTGACGGCGGTTGGATATGGTCGCTACGGTTTGACAATGGGATAGTCAGTGCTGGCGCCGCATTGACTGAAACCTTTCGACAGAAATATTTGTTCAACACCCATCCTGAATCTGAATGGCATGATTTGCTCGCTCTGTTGCCCGATGTCGACAAACTCTTTAAGTGCTCCAACAATGTTCAGCCATTTATCCATGTGCCTAAGTTGTCCTGGCGCGCAAGAATTGCTGCAGGCGATGATTGGGCGATGCTTCCCTCCGCAGCGGCAAGTATAGACCCACTCTTTAGTACGGGAATACCACTAACTCTTCTAGGAATTCAGCGCTTGTTGGAACTCATAGGCGCGTACGGGCTTCGCGCCAATTTCAGAGACTATTCCAAAATCACACTGGAAGAAGCCGATTGTACAGCCGCTCTAGTTGGAGCATGCTACAAAACCATGTACAATATGGCTCTGTTCGCGCCGCTAACCATGCTCTATTTTGCGGGTGTATCCTATGCGGAAGCAACTCGACGAACGGGTAGAGAACGTCTGTCTAATGGGTTCATGAGTTTGGATAGATCTCAATACAGAAGCAACATGTTAGCGCTTCTAAATTCTGTTGACGGATATATCCACGATCCGACTGGCGTTGCGCGTCTTGAAGCAGACATTGCGGATGTTATTGCGCCTATCAACGTTGCAGGCCTTGCACGTCCCGAAAAGATGAACTGGTATGGAGTGGACCTTAAGGATTTAGTCGATGCTGCCCCCAAACTTGGCTACGCTCCACCTGCTTTGCGGCAAAAACTAAGGTCGGCAACGTGGGCAAATGGTTGCAATGACGAACGCCTTGAGGCACCGAACGAATGAACTCACAACCGCATATTCCCCATGCTGCCGTGCTTGGCGGCGGCAGTTGGGGCACAGCATTATCACTTGTTTTGGCTCAAAACGGATGGTACTGCAACCTGTGGGCACGCGATGAGGAACTCGCGCAAGAAATAGCACAACACGGCGAAAACAGACGATATCTCCCGGGCCACGCGTTGCCCGAGCTTGTACACGTTACATCCTCACTATGCACCGCGCTGCAGCAGGCGGAGATGGTGATATGGGCAGTTCCAAGCGACGCGATTCGTGAAACAGCGCAGCTCGTTCAACACATCTTACCAGCAGAGACGGTGTTGGTTTCAGCAGCGAAGGGATTAGAGGCATCAACGGGATTGCGCATGTCACAAGTACTGGCAGAAGTACTTCCTAATTACAGCCACCGTATCGCCGCCCTTTCTGGCCCAAACCTTGCCGTTGAGATAGCGCGAGGTCTGCCTGCGGCAGCAGTCGCAGCATCGCTGTCGTCAGCGGTTCGACAGTCTGTTCAGAATGCCTTTTCCCGCATGGACATCCCCACGTTCCGAGTTTACACGAACCACGACATTGTAGGAGTGGAGCTTGGTGGCGCCATAAAAAACGTCATTGCAATAGCTGCGGGAGTATGTGAGGGGCTGGGAATGGGCGACAACGCTCGAGCTGCACTAATGACTCGTGGTCTCGCCGAGGCAATGCGTCTTGGATCGGCGATGGGTGCCGAACCTCACACGTTCCTTGGTCTTTCAGGAGTCGGAGACCTAATCGCGACTGCCATTAGCACCCTGTCACGCAACTACCGAGTTGGCCTAGCGATAGGCACGGGCGGCTCACTTAACGATGTTTTACAGGAATTGGGCCAGGTGGCAGAGGGCGTACCGACTACCAAGGTACTGTGGCAGCTAGCTGGCGAATATTCGGTTCCAATGCCTCTAGCTCGGGCGCTCTACGGTATCTTGTTCGAAAATTATGAACCTGCGAAAGCAATGATGCTTCTGCTAGAGCGTCCAGCAGGAGCTGAACTATCGTAAACGCGCGTGGACGTAGCCGTCCGCCCATCCACATGCAGGTTGGCGCCACGCATCTACTATTGGCTCAGGTCGCCAAGCTCTCATACCAACGGACCAATTGGCCTAGACAATTTACTCTAATATCAGCCGCGGTAGTCTAAAGTTAACGACCTGATGATAAACCGGCGCATGAGTAGATGAATCACTTGGACATCAGTTACTAGTGCCACCCAATGTGCGCTTTAGTTCCTTTTGAAGTGATTGCAACTCAGCAATTCGCTGGTTGGTCAGTTCCGTTTGGACCAGCGCAAATTGGGTTGGATACAGACTTCCACCCTGAAATCGCGCGGCGCGGAAGAGTGCGTCGTCGGTTCGAAACCTGTACCATGTCTGTTGTGATTGGTCAAATAGGGCCAGTTCCGATGGCGGTAAGTGTTTCCGTAGGGCCGCAACGCTGGCGTTTAGTTTGCGGTTGGCGGCTACAAGCTTCTGACCCGATACCTCATCCAGCCCCAATTGTGTCTGCGCGGAGGCCGATCGCGACCTAGCGAAACTTATAATACAACCGGCTGCCGCCAGCAGGCAGAGTACATTCCATCTTCCACGCATAGTCGAAATACCCCTCTAGCCAACCTACTTCGCTTTCTTTGTGATCGTCAGTCCGAGTTCTCGCAGTTGGTCAGCGTCCACTGTAGACGGTGCATCCATCAGCGGATCATACCCCAGTCCCATCTTTGGAAAGGCTATTACCTCGCGTATGTTGGGCTCGTCCAGCAAGTTCATGATTAGTCTGTCGATTCCCGAAGCGAAACCGCCGTGAGGAGGCGCACCGTATGAAAACGCCTCCAGTATATGGCCAAATCGCTCCTGCTGACGCTCAGCATCTATACCCAGTAACCCAAAAACTCGAGCCTGTATGTCGGCACGGTGGATTCGTATTGACCCTGAAGCAGACTCCTGACCGTTACAAACGAGATCATAGCACAGGGCGCGGACCTTTCCGGGATCCGTCTCCAGATACTCCATATGTTCTGGTCGCGGCATAGTAAACGGGTGGTGCTCTGCATCCCATCGCTGTTCATCTTCATTCCACTGTACCAAGGGAAAGTCCGTAACGAAACAAAATGCGAGCCGCGAGGGATCGCGCAGGTTGCACCGACGTCCTATTTCAAGGCGCAGCCTGGAAAGCACATTGGCAACCACTGCGCGCTTCGCATCTGCTATAACGCAAATAAGGTCTCCTGGCCCAGCCTCGCACTTTTGAACTATTTCCGCCATCTGTTCTGCAGTAAAGAACTTCGACAATGGTGACTTGAAATCTGACGGCCCGGCCCCGTTGACCGCAATCGTTGCCAATCCGCCTGCACCGAATTCCTTACAGAACGCGCCAAGCTCGTCGACCTCTTTACGACTTAGCGATGCTCCTCCCGGAAACAGTACAGCTTTCACCTGCCCGCCAGCCTCGACCACTGACTGAAATAGCGCGAAACTGGACTGAACCGCAAGGTCACTTAAGTCCTTTAGCGTCAGTCCAAACCTTAGGTCCGGTTTATCATTGCCGTAAAGGCTCATGCTTTCATCGTAAGTTAAGCGCGGGAACGGATGTTCCATTTGCTTGTCGCTTAACTGCTTTACCACTCCGGCAGTAACCTTTTCGGCAATTGCAAGCACGTCTTCCTGTGTCACAAAGGACATCTCAACGTCCAATTGCGTGAACTCGGGCTGTCGATCCGAGCGTTGTGCCTCGTCCCGAAAGCAACGCGCGATCTGGAAATACCTGTCCACTCCCGCCACCATGAGAAGTTGCTTGTACTGCTGTGGTGACTGCGGCAAAGCATAAAAGTGACCCGGCTGGAGGCGATAGGGTACCAAATAGTCACGGGCGCCCTCGGGTGTAGACTTCGTAAATATAGGAGTCTCAATTTCCAGAAAACCCTCGGCATCCAGAATGTCACGAAGAATCTTAACCGCCCTATGGCGCATTTGAAGCATTTGATACATACGCGATCGGCGCAGATCGAGGTACCGATACTTAACCCTCAGTGTCTCATCTACCTGGGTCATCTGCTCCTCATCACTTAACGGAAACGGGAGCGACTTAGCAGTATTCAGCGTCTCGATCTCGTTAGCCGCAACCTCTATGCTACCAGTGGAGAGCTTCGAATTTTCTGTTCCCGGCTGGCGAGCCGCAACTGCACCTGAAATTGCAACCACAAACTCGCTGCGCAGTGCGTTGGCAATGGGGACAAGTTCCGGATTATGCTGCTTGTCGACAACCACCTGTACAAGGCCGGTGCGATCCCGAAGGTCGATGAACACGAGATCGCCGAACGTGCGAAGTTTGTGGACCCACCCGTTCAGTACCACCTGCTGCCCTATATTGGCTTCCGTCAGAACGCCGCATGTAACTGTCCGCTGCCAGTGAATCACTACACATCTCCTTTTTGGTTCGCACTTCGTTTATCGCAGCTCGACGCTGGGGCCAGTAACAGCCCACAAACTGCCAACCATTACCCGGCGCTGCGCCTCGACGACGATGATAGCCATCATTGTACCCAACGGACGAGTCGATGACGCGGTTCTCCCAGACCGGTGTACATGAAATACCATCGGAACGGCAGATTTCCATTCGGTGAGTCCCAACATTTTAACCCCGGGGGTGACTTTGAATGTAGCACGCACTATCGGTATATGATTGCAGGAACAGACTGAGCAATCGGTCATTTACTTCAAAATGCTAACTTACGTTGTGCACGAGTCGGTAAGGGTATAATGGCATCTAATAGTGTGACCGGCTAAACACAAACCTGATTGCTGTTATGCATGGCTGTACCACCGGTCTTGAAACCTTAAGTACTTTCATGGCAGTCTAAGGATAGACAGCCCCACGTATTTTTAAGGAAAGAAACCGTGGGTAAGCATTTTGGTGCTGCTAAGGCGCAGCAGCCAATTTATATTCTCTACCTTTGGAGTCAATTGACAAATCTACAATGATGTAGTCACACCGACTGATTAAACGTACTTAGAAACGGAGAAAGCAAAAATGAAGAGTAGACTGTATTGCACGATCGCCGCGCTATCCCTCACAACCGCAATCGGCTTTTGCAGCACGCCTGCTCGTGCCGACAAAGGAGACATTGCAGTAGGTGGGGAATTCGTGATGCGAATTCGCACTGGTGCGGCCGGGCTTACGCAGGATCAGCGCGTCAACGCTGTAACAGAACGCCTCGTTCCCATATTGTCAATGCCAAACCTCAGTGCACAGAGTGTTCACGAAATCTACCACCCAAATTCTGTTGAGATTTGGGTTGGCAATCACTTGCTAATCACAACTACGCCTGCCGACGCAAAGGCCAACGGCCTTAACCTGCACCAACAAGCAAAGCTCTGGGCTGACTCGTTAAAAAAGGTCTTGCCAGAGCTAAATGCAAAACCGACGACTAGCGCAACAGCAGCTAAATAGGCGTTCTCTCCCCTTTGCGAGCCACAGGAGCTGCGGTTCGCAAAGGGAGAGATTATCTACCGAAGTGGTATAGACTGATACACGTAGGCATTTTCAACCTTAGAGCGAAAGTACAGTCCCACGTTTTCGGATTGCATCATCGCCAAATACACGGATGGCGGTACGCCAATATAAAGGCGTGCCACTTTGTCTTCTAGCACGACCTCCAAATCCTGTTTGCGTGCGTCGTACCCTACTCTTGTCAATATTGCATCGTTTATCACTAGCCTATCCAAATTCACTCCTCCGGTGCTGTTCGATTCGGTCCGATTTCGCCTCGGTCCAACATCTCGGAAAACGCGTTACCTCCATAGGTTAGGGGTAGGTCAACACGTCCTCGACGCAGGCTGCTATAGTATGCTGCAAACCCTATCTCAGAGGCTCGAATGGCGTTATTCGCGTTTAGGAAACTGATGTGACCTGGTTCATCTAGTTGCCTGATTACGTCTAGCGCAGTAAGTTGGTGATCAGACAGATCACCTTGAGGAATTTCTACCTCATTCGCCGGGCTGCCCTTACTTGTGTACATGCGGTATTTGCGCTCGTTTAGCACCTCAATAATACCGTCTTGACCAATTATTCGTTGTGCACAACCTATGCCAGAAGGAGATCCCGTCAACAAAACGCCCATCACACCGTTCTTCCATCTATAGGCAACCATGCCCTGGTTCTCATGGCGCTGACCGAATATACGATGTTCAGTATGGCTCTCGATTTGTCCAATTACCCATTCCACATCACTTTCGTTGTTATAATACTGAAGCATATCAAACCAGTGCGTACCCCAGTCGTAGAGGTTCGGGCAATGGGCCTCTATCTGCAGAAGTTTGCCAATCGCACCATCGTCAAGGAGAGACTTTAGGTGTTGGAACAACTTTATGTGCCGTCGTTGATGGTTGAAGCTCAATAGAACGCCTGCTTCATCTGCTGCTGCCTTCATCGCTTTGGCGCCATTCCAGGTATCGGACATGGGCTTCTCGCTGTGGATCACTTTGATTCCGGCCTTGGCACACGCAATCGCAATTTCGGAATGAACGTTGGGCCAGGTACAAATCGATACGATATCGATCTGTTGCTCTTGAAACATTTTCTGGTAATCTGTGTAAGTCGGAGCGTCCTGGCCATGGTTCTTTAAAAATGCTGCACTGTGATCTGGTACGAGGTCTGCAATTGCAACTAACTTCACTCGTCCACTAGAATTGAATGCCGGAAAGTGTGTATTGGCCATTCCGTATCCGGTAGGTCCAGGTTTTTCCCGAAGTAGGCCAGTGCCTATAATAGCGTAGTTGTAGATCTTTTGGGGCATCACTGCATCCTTTGTAGGTGGAAAATTCACCACTTATTTTCAGCGTACATAACAATGTTTCCTTCTAATTTCACGATCTTTTGAATTTTTGCGGCACAACGCGCGGATAGAGACTTCACACCCGTGCAGGAGCAACGAATATGTGGTGTCAAAAGGATATTACGTCGCAATTAAACGCTTTGGGTGTTAGGCAGGGCGACAGTCTGTTAGTTATCAGTTCTCTTCGTGCCGTAGGTGAAACCGTTTGTGGCGCATCAGGTGTGTTGAGTTCACTATTGGAGGCAGTTGGACCCAATGGCAACCTTCTGTTTCCGGCGTTTACCCTGAGTAATGTTCTGCCAGTGACCGAGACCGGAGAGGTGTTCTGTTCCGAGGATGAACGTCTGGCCTCAGCATTAATGACCCCATTTGAGCCAGAATCGACACCTGTAGATACCAATCTTATAGGCATATTGCCTGAAATCGCCAGGAAACATCCTGATGCTTACCGTTCATCGCATCCACTTTTTTCATTCACTGCACTAGGAGAGGACGCGCATTTCTTCGTTCGTGCCACTCCTCATCACTACCCATTTGGTTCAGAATCACCGCTTGCCAGGCTATTCCAAAAGGACGGGAGTGTGATCTTACTAGGCACAGACTACAGTGCAAATATTGCTCTGCACCTTGCCGAGATCTGGGCCGAGACACCATACACTCGAAGGTCATTACTGTACCGCACAGCAGATAAAAGAACATGTGAAATGATGGGCGTACCTGGCTGTCGAGCTGGCTTTGGACGCCTCGAACCTTTGATGAACCAGAGCCGCTTGCAGCGAATAGGTACAGTGGGCAGCGCCAAATGCCGACTGTTTTCAATGCGTATGGCGATATCACTTGCAACAACGTACCTTGGTGGCGAGCCTAGCGGTCTACTCTGTCGCAACCCAGAATGTTCGCGGTGCACAACGGCGCGCAAATTATGTGGCTCACAGGATTCATCACCAACAGATACGCAGTGATGCCATTGGCAGTGCGCTGTGTTACTTCGTGAGATTGCGCGGACAGATCATGGTTACAAATATGTCATCACGAACCGCGTAGTAGCCGCGACACTCACCCGCAGTAACCACCCTGTAAGGTATAATTTATCATTGAATTTAACCCTACGCACTCGGGAGTTCTGCAATGAAGTGTCGGCATTGCGGAGTAAAAAACCCTCGAAAGTCCGTGAACTGTCCTTCCTGCGGACTTCCGCAGATTAGCAATCGACAGTACTTGCGTCATGCCGGCGATGCTACGGGCAATCTGTGTCGCATTTGCGGCGTCTCGCTTCCTGGCGCTTCCTTATGTCCTAACTGCGGCATTCCTTTTGGTATGGTGCTCGATATACGCGATAGCACTCTATCTTCGCTAATTAATGCCAACACAGCCAATGTACAGGTAAGGCAGCCGCTTAACGTAGAGAGCATACCAGAAGGTGTATCGAATGGCTGGCGATTCAGCTCCTTCGTATTAACAGCCTTCTTTACAGCTGTTCATAAGCTCTGGTGGTACTGGGTCTATTGCTTGCTTCTGGGCGCCGTGTGGCTTGTTGCGTTTACGCTTCGCACCGCCAATCCACAGTGGACTGTTGGTGGAGAGTTTTTAGATGTAAGTACGCTTATAACGGCATTATTATGGCTGACACTTAAGGTGTTAACTGCGCGTGATGCAGGACGGCTTGCCTGGAAATCCGGCCGGTATCGTGATACAGACCGGTTTGCGAGTACTCGCACGAAGTGGTTCCGAGCGGCCATCCTATACGTCGCCGTATTAGCTGTTTGCTCCGCGTTGGCTATTCTAGTTCATTAGGCTGATCTTGCAGCCAACGACCCGATTTGAAGGCGGATATATAGTGAGCTGGCAGGATCAAACAACCTGCTGCCGATGGGATTGAGAGAAAGGATATCGTAATCATGGCAATTTCACAACGAGCGCGCAATGCAGCCCCCTCGCCCACGCTTGCAATAACTGCGAGAGTAAAAGCCCTGAAGGCTGCTGGACGTGATGTCATTGGATTTGGTGCCGGTGAACCAGATTTTGACACTCCAGATCATATTAAACAGGCTGCTATCGACGCCCTTAACGCCGGATACACAAAATACACTCCGAGTTCTGGTGATGTAGACCTGAAAGCGGCAATCGCGGCAAAGCTCAGTCGTGATAATGGTCTTCAATACAAACCATCGCAAATTATTGTGTCATGCGGCGCCAAGCACTCACTATATAATATCTTTCAGGCGATGCTGGACGATGGCGACGAGGTCATCGTATCGGCTCCTTATTGGGTAAGTTATCCTGAAATGGTTAAGCTCGCTGGAGGAAAACCGGTTATAGTGGAAACAAATGCAGCCGATAACTTTGTCCCAACACGAGAAGCTTTGCGTGCAGCAATTACCCCCAGAACCCGAGCGGTCATATTGAATTCTCCCTCCAATCCTACTGGCGGAGTCGCCTCAAGGCAGCAAGTAAAGGACATTGCCGCACTTTGCATACAGCACGATTTGTACCTAGTAAGCGATGAGATCTACGAGAAGCTGGTTTATGATGGCAATGAACACGTCAGTGCTGCAGCCTTAGGCGACGAAATATTCCGACGGACGATCACAGTGAATGGCTGCTCGAAGGCCTACTCCATGACCGGATGGCGAATTGGGTACGCAGCAGCTGCGGATGAAGAGCTGATCGCTGCCATGGGACGCATTCAGGATCAATCGACCTCTAATCCCACATCGATTGCACAGAAGGCCGCGGTTGCAGCACTCAATAAGAACCCTGAGGTCGTCGAGCAGATGCGGGTGCATTTTGAGCGACGCCGTAATTCCATCGTCGCGCTTCTCAACGCAATACCCGGAGTGTCGTGCTCTATGCCTGGCGGTGCATTCTACGTCTTTCCTAATGTCGCCGAACTTTACGGCAAACGGTTTGGCGAAACCGTGATTACGGGCAGTGACTCACTTGCAGACTATCTGCTCGATACTGCAAACGTGGCCGTAGTGCCGGGTTCTGGCTTCGGTGCAGACCAGTACATCAGGCTCTCCTACGCCACTTCGGAGGCGAACATATCGGCTGGCCTAGAACGCATTGCCACCGCAATCAAAAAATTGGAATAGAATGCAACCATCCAACCTTGAGCTTCTAAAGGCAAGGCTCAACATACGTTTCAATAACGACGAGATGCTGCAGCGTGCATTAACCCACCGCTCGATGGAGTCCGAGTTTGGCATGCCAAGCAACGAGCGACTTGAGTTTTTAGGTGATGCCGTGGTGGGGCTGGTAGTAGGAGAGTGCTTCTACCAGCTCTGCCCCGAGGTTACCGAAGGCACACTAGCCAAATTGCGGGCATTTACTGTAAGCGAAGCCAGGTTGGCTGCTGCTGCGCGTGCATCTGGTATAGCCGAATTTGTTCTGCTGAGCCCCACAGTGGAACATTCGGGTGGGCGAACTCGAAATTCCATACTGTCCGACGCGTTTGAGGCCGTTATTGGCGCAGTTTACCTTGATCAAGGGCTGGCAGTCGCTAGTGTCCTTGTACGCCGACTACTTGAAAAGGCTATGGCAGAAGCCCAAAGCGACTCGCTTCGTGGAGACTATAAATCCGCGCTACAGGAACAAGTCCAGTCAACCTTTCAGGTGTTGCCACACTACGAAACCATCGACGAATCTGGAAAAGACCATGACAAAACATTTGTTGTGGAGGTCTATCTTCGGGGCGTGCCATTAGGAACAGGAACAGGCAAAAGCAAAAAGGAAGCAGAGCAGCTTGCTGCCCGTGCGGCAATAATAGCGCTCAACGACGCTAATTCCGTTTTGGAGATACCGGTTGACCTATGAGCTTGCATTGCAACAGGTTTACGGACGATTGCTGCGATATGGTCTGATTGCATGTGACTACCTTCTGTTCAAAATGGTAACTGTTGCACCGCTTCACTGCAATGGCGAGGCCCCATTGAGAAGCGACTTTGTGGAATGTGTTGCTACCGGCCTTGAGTCGCTGGGTGTTGGAATGTACCCTACTCCTTCTCTTGAGTTTACCGATGAACCAGTAGATCAGCAGGCATTTCCTCACGATGAGCTGTGGCAACAGTCCTTGTATACTCCTTGTGAACAATCCACCCATGACTCTTGCTTGGGTACGTGTTATTACAGTCTCCCTGCCGGATGCCAAAGCTCCCGCATGCGTCGCTATAGTTGGCTTATGAACTGGTCGGGATATGCGTGTGCGTTTCCCGACAGGGTGGAAGCGTCCCTAAAAGACGTCGCGAATAGAACGGAGGCTGCACTCTGGCTGCAATCGTTGGCACTTGTGCGTAGAGATAGAGCAAACAACGCAATTCGAACTGCAGCGGATTTCCTGGCGGAAGGAGACACTGTGCAATGTACGCAGTGGTTGTACAATGCGGCGTGCCTGCAGCTACCAGCCAAAAGCGGCGCACAACGCAGTCTTCTTGACTCCTTGGAACAAACTCCCCGAGACCAGGTAGTGCATGAGCTCATTTACCTCGCTCGGTCAGCGCCCAGAGACATCCGGGCGCTTGCATGTGCTCGACTTCAGCTCTTCACATTCAGTACCAATGCCAAACGAACTCTCGCACAACTTCGGTGGGATTCATCAGCTAGGGTTCGCGCAGCCGCAAGTTTAAATCGCCCATCGATAAGCACTAATTGCTAGGCTTCTAACAACCCTGATCAGTAGCCGATCCGAGTAGGAGTTATACACACAATGGCACCACAGCGTACAGTTCACCACCTGGCCGATTTTTCGCAGATGCACATAACTGTGCTCGGCGATCTTATGGTGGATGAATATGTAAGAGGTATTGTGCGTCGCATATCACCAGAGGGGCCAGTGGTTGTGGTCGAGGTGCAGGCGGAAGACTGGCAGCCAGGCGGGGCAGCAAACGTAGCCGTCAACGTTAAATCACTTGGCGCGAACACTGCGGTTATTGGCATTGTAGGCGATGATGAAATGGGGCAACGACTTCGTGATGGCCTGGAGCACCTTGGTGTTGGAATTAGCGGGATTTTGAGTGAGAGTACAAGACCAACGACCAGAAAAACTCGCATAGTTGCGCACAACCAGCAGGTTGTTAGAGTAGACCGCGAAACGACTCAGGAACCAGGGCAGTTGTGTATCTCCACTATAAAACAGGCGGTACGAACTTCGCTAAGTAACACCAATGCGCTTCTAATTTCAGATTACCGCAAAGGGTGCATCACCCGCGATATGGCATACGAGGTAATGGAGAATTGCCGACAGGCTGGCACGCCCGTGTACGTTAATCCTAAGCCCGTTAGCGCCAGATGGTTTAAAGGGGCTGCCGCACTGTCGCTTAACCATAGCGAGGCCGAGGCACTCATCGGTATGCTACAGGAACCGGGGCCAGGCTTAGACCAACAGGGCGAAACACTTCGGCAGGAATTGGATGTAGATGCCCTGCTCATAACATTAGGCCCCTTGGGTTTAGCGTGTTGGACACAGGCGGAAGGGTACACATTCGTAGAAGCGCACAGAGTCGAGGTGTACGATGTGGCAGGCGCCGGTGATACGACGATGGCAGCTTTTGCACTTTCGTTAGCGGCTGGCGCTACAGTTCCACAAGCAGCTGTAGTAGCCAATTACGCTGGCGCATGCGCAGTGAGGAAAACGGGAGTTGCGGCGGTTACCTACTCGGAACTGGCCCGAGCTGTACGCGACGAAACACCATCAACGAATTGACAGCAGAGCCTATTCAAAATGCGCACGAGGCTTGATATTCGTAACTTTGCAAGTAATACCAAACAACGTGATCTGAAAGCCTTAGACTATTTAATTTTCTGCCCCATATGGGTCCCAAAGGGTGCCTAACTAATGTCACAGATTATATCTGAGCCCGGTATATGAAACGGCAAGTGCCACAGTATTCCGCGACGCTCAGGCGATACTTCCTGCAGTATACGCGGTACATGTTGGGCAGAAGTTTTCATGCTGTGAGCATTAGAAATGAGCGGCCCTCACCCATAACAACCGCTCGTCTGCCGCTACTGATTGCTATAAATCATTCTAGTTGGTGGGATCTTCTAGTGGCTGGATGGCTTGACAGTTATTTATTCGGTCGAGAGAGCTATGGCGTCATGGATGCAACCCAGCTTGAAAGATATGCCCTATTTAAGCGCATGGGCGTCATCGGCGTAGATAGAAGCTCTATTTCCGGTGCGCAACGGTTTTTGACGACCTGTAGGGAGCTTCTTGTCGACAGTGACAGAACCCTGTGGATAACTCCGCAGGGTGAAATATGCAGCAGCTACCGTCGGCCCATTCGCTTTCAACCGGGGCTCGCTCATATTGCCACGGCTATTCAAAGTTTCCAGTACTGCCATGCAGCCTTTCACTATGAGTTTGGTGACGAGCGCCTGCCCGAGGTATTTGTGCAGTTTTCACAGCCGTGTGCCGTCGAAATCCAAAGTCTCAGGACAGCAAAGCAGTGGTTGCGCTCCATGGAAAAGCGCTAGAGGATGACCTTAATGAACTACAAAGCGCGGTTCAGTTTCAACGTAACGAAGAGTTTACAACCCTAATTACAGGTGGCGGCGGTACGGTTGCGCTCTATGACCTGTACCGCAAAGCGCAAGCACGCATTGCGGGCAGGCCATTTTACTCACTCCACGGTGACATTAAAACGCCGCCTTGGCGCAACCGTCGATAAACTCGCGCCCCCGATCCAATCATTGAGTTCTATCCGCCAACATTAAGTCGATACGCGGGATCAGCACTGATTATGCGTGCCTTTTTTGCAAATGCGATAAGTTGTCCCTGCACCCGCGGGCCGTTTATCTCGTTACCCTTCAGTAACAGCGCATCCTGTTTGCAGAGAGTTTGCGCTTGAGCAAACGGAACTGTTATGGGGGCAGTTCGGCCGAGACACTTGATAATCCAGAGATGACCCGCACAATTAAACCCGCTTTTGACTGACCCCGGAGCCATGCTGAACATCAGCTTTTCCATACCAGGGTATTGCTGTGGACTTAGAGACCCAGGAACTATTAAGGGGAGCAGACCTCCGTTGGCTTTGCTGGTGTCCTCGCTGTACTGTTTAGCGACTGCCCCAAAATCTGCTCCATGGGCAAGTGCGTCTACGGCTGCTTTTAGTGCAGTTTTATTGGCGCACGCTATAACCTCGCATTGCACAGAAGCAGGCTTATAAAACAGTGCATGCGGCGTGCGAGGATCAGTGTTCCGTTTGTAAAATGCTGATACCTCAGCGTCGCTTACACTTACGCCCTGTGTCAATAAAGTCTGCATCCCCATTGATATGGCAAGCTGTTGGCGAAGGTCGTCAATTGTTTGGTGATTACCAGCCAACGCAGCGATGACCTTGGGATTATTCTTCTGTATTTCGGAGATCTTGTCGTCAATTTGTTGTGCGGTGGGCATTACACCCTGTTGAGCAAGAAACTGCATCTTCAATGTATTATCTGTGAGCGACTGCGCAACCTGATTGCCAGCAGCCGCTGCCAACGCATGTTCAAATTGAGCGCGGGTTATGATCGCGTTGTTGATAAACGCGAATGGCTTTGGCCTCTTATCGCGCCAATGAGCCAATAAGCCGCCGATGACAACTCCCGCTAACAATGCAGCGGCAGCGACAGTCATGAGCGCAGCTTTGCGTGGTTTTGCAACCTGACCGCCTTTTGTCGAAGAAGTTGGCGCGTCTGCTGCCTTGCGAGCAGGTCTTGGGCGCCCCTCAACTGCGGATGATTCAGCGTCGAGGCTTTCCTGATTGGACATTAATCTACAACCTCCCTAAGCTAGTGTGCTTAGCTACTACTCTGTTACATTTTACTGCAAATATGATAGTTGGCGGTCAAAGCACTTATTTGTAGCTTACACTACTTTAAATAAATATTTGATCAACGCAATAATATACAGGATTGTTCCAAAGGTTCATCAACGAGTGGCCTGCCATTAGTCGCCAATACATCGTCTTGTTTTTTCTACTGGTTCATATCCAGTTACACACCATTTACTTTGTTAGTAAAATCATCCAGGTCATCGGCAATGAATTCGTCAATCCGCAGATCAATGTACGGGCCAACCTTGAAATGCCCACCTAGCGCTGTACGAAACATCTGACCGCCGTCTCGCAGATTTCTCAGACCAGCGAGGAGGTTTCGCGTTTCCGCCAGTTGGTTCTCTAACGAAACCGATATTACCACAAGATCTGGCGCCTCAAGTGCAACCAGGTCAATAAAGCTATTTGTCGGTGTATCAGCGCCTACAAAGGTCACCTTCCAACCATCTGCATGAAGAGAATCCGCAAGCATGCGTACGCCAACCGAATGCAGGTTACCAGCAACGCAGCCTAGCACCGCATGGCAATCGCGATGCACAACCGGCAAGCATATTTCTGCTACGCGGGCCATCATACGCTCGACAATAGCACTTGCTACGTGCTCGCGTGCCTCATCCACCTTACCCTGCTCGTAAAGGTCGCCAATCAAGCGCAGTGCGGGCTGAAACACCTCGAGGTAAATCTTTGCCATGCCAAAATTGGCCGACAGCATATTGTTCAGCACCGCCGAACATGCTGCTTCATCCCCCGCGAGGAGATACTGCAGTAGCTGGGACGCAAGGGCGGACGACTCAATTGACATGCCGTCTGCGCCCGCCCCGTGGTCGGCACTATCTCCTGGCTTTAGTCTCCTCCTTGCACCCCGCGATGCAACTGCATGCATTCGTAAAAGAACCTCGGCAAAGGGCGCCTCAAGACTGTAGTATATGAACCTGCCCTCTCGTTCGGAATGAACAACATTTTGCGCTCTCATCTTTGCGAGGTGATTGCTAAGATTCGGCTGCTTGAGCCCAGTAATCTCGCACAACTCCGAAACAGATTTACGCCCTAATCTTAGTGCCTCAAGTATCGATCGGCGCGAAGGATCGGCAAGCGCTTGGGCGATACCGTCTGGGTCGTGCATACGAACCATTCTTTGTCATTCTCCTGCTCATAATGGCTCTAGCCAGTCGGTAGGCACACGTTGTCAGTTCCACATTATAACGTTAGAGAATATCAAGTGTCAATAACATGAATACCTCAGGCTCTCCTGCTGCTAGGGTACACTTAACTGAGTTATGAAGTTATTCAATATCGGACGGACTTCAGGAGCGGCCTGTGATAGTACTGCTGGATTTCGACGATACACTTAGCGAATACAGCTCGTTTAACTTGCGATATGTTGAGACCATGGCCAACCTACTTACCAATGAGTTCGGCGGATCTCCAGACGTATGGTTCGGCAGTACAGCAAAAATGGCACTCGCAATTGAGGCAGACTACAGTGCCCGGTTCGTCGGACAGCCCCTCAACGGCTACAACAGATGGCGCGAACACGCCAACCACTTGGCGGCGTCTATGCTCTTTGAATGGGCCGGTTTTTCCCCACCACCCGATGCTGTGCAAATAGTACGAGATCTTCACGAGGCGGCAGTTACTGCGAGCACTGCGCTATTTCCGGGAATGAGTGAAACGGTCAACAGCATTTATCAGGCCGGTGTGCCTATCTGTATGGCCAGTGGTAATGACTCTCGGCATATACAATTAGCCATTTCGCAGTTGGACATTGCCACGTACTTCACGCGCCTTTACGGACCAGATCTCCTAGATTGTGCGAAAGAGGGTCCAGAATTTTACTCACTTATTGCCGCTGATCAGGGTGTGGATCCCCACGAGTTCCTTGTTGTCGACAATGATCCTACCGCTCTGGAGTGGGCGCAGTCATCTGGAATGAATGTGCTTCATGTCCACCTTCTGACGGCGCCACCCACCAGGCGAGATATGTTCGACCTCCCAACGATTACCGACCCAGAATCTGTTAGCCAGATTATTCTAGAACTCTCGCGGGTACAAAGAAGTTAGGCTGCACCCACACGATGCTGCATAACATGTGCGAATGAATAACAGGAGATTATCTACAAATTGGAACGAACGTACATTATGATTAAACCAGATGGGCTAGAGCGACGCCTTGCCGGTGAGATCATTCGCCGATTCGAGACCCGAGGCCTCAAGCTCGTTGCTCTTAAAATGCTGGTTCCATCACGACAGACTGCCGAAGCTCATTATGCCGTCCACCGCGACAAACCATTCTTCGCAGATCTCGTCAACTTCATTACATCAGGACCAGTAGTCGCAATGGTATGGGAAGGCGAAGAGGCAGTTAAGCTCACGCGCACCATGATTGGAGCCACGCGGCCGACGGAGGCAGCACCGGGTACCATTCGCGGTGACTTCACGACATTGCTTCAGGCGAATCTCGTCCACGGCTCGGACTCCGTAGAAAATGCTGCCGCCGAGATTTCTCTTTGGTTTAGCCCACAGGAGATCGTTGGCTAACAATCCCCCAGCCGCCCAGGTCGTCGGAAACATCCTGCGGTCTGGGCGGAGACTATCCAGCATGCCCCCAACGGTTAGTGGCCGTAGACACTAGTACCGAGCTTCACTTTTCCTCTAAACGACCGAAACAACATTGAGAAGTAAACTATTGCAAGGACGATTGCGATAGACCACCACACCAGACCAATTTCCAGGCCAACCTTACCACTTGCGGAATTTGCCACCGTTAGGTCAGCGTAGGGATTAAGGGTGGAACGAAGCAGCACAGGGTAAACACCTGCAGCCGTTGCCGCCAGCAATCCCAGCAAGACTCCAGTAGTGGAAAGGAATGCCATTAAGTCATTTTTGCGACGAAGCATTACCGGCAAGCTCGCGGCGCTTACGGCTATTAGGAGCGCAAGAAGCCAGGTCCAGGGACGGTCGATGAGGTGGGCATAGAGCGACGGACACACAGCATTCGTAGCTAAAGTAACGAGCACGCCCAGTACAAACATAGTCGGCCAGAGAATTGCTGCGGCGGTTCTCGTGCGCTCATATACCGCGTTGTCCGTCTTAACCAGCAGGTAACAAGCGCCGTGCAGCGCAAGGGCGACTGTTGCGAATAGGCCCACCAAAACAGTGTACCAATCTAAAACCCCAGGTTCCGGTCCGGTTCTAAAGTTGGTAAACAGTGGTCCCCTAAAATACCCTGCGGACGTAAGTGGAACGCCCCTAATCACATTGCCCAGGGCTGCACCTAGGATGATTGCCATTAGAATTGATGAAAGAAAAAACATACCATCCCACCCCGCCCGCCAGATCCAATGCTTTTCATGAGAACGCAGCTCAATCGAAAGCCCACGCATCACGAGGAGCCAAAGTGCCATCATGAGCGGTAGGTAAAATCCACTAAATCCTGCGGCATAAACGCGAGGGAAAGCGAATACAAGGGCGCCACCACCTGCCAATAGCCATACTTCGTTACCATCCCACACTGGGCCTATTGCAGCCAACGTTGTCTGGCGCTCTACGTCGGTACGTGCCACAAACAGGTGCAGAATACCTACACCAAAATCAAACCCGTCAAGAACGACGTAGACTGCCATCATAACGGCCACTAAGGCGAACCAAATTGATCCCATTTCACGCTACCTTTCGCTGCACCTCAACCGATTAATCTGTCGACGCCGTTACATGGGTATCCATCGACTCGTGGTAACCCGCAGTGTCGGGGCCACGACCAATCTCTCGCATGATTAAGTAGGCGAAGAGCAGAGCAACCACAGTATATAGACCACAGAAACCTAGCGTGGTGAAGGCCACGTCACCGCCGCTTACTGTTGGTGAAGCTCCAGCGAGGGTCCGCTCAAGGCCATACACCACCCAAGGTTGCCGCCCGATTTCGGCAACCATCCAACCTGCAGTTGTAGCTATATACGGAAACGGAAAAGCAAGCATGAGCACCCAAAGGAGTGGTCGATTTCTGAATAGCCGCCCGCCTCGCAACTGCCATGCAGAGAACAACATGAGCGCGATAAAGAGCGTGCCCAAACCAACCATGATGTGATACGAGTAGTAGAGAAGCTCCACGTTATCTGGCTGAACATTTTTAGGAAATGAGTCTAACCCCTGAACCTTCGCACCGAAATCACCATAGGCAAGGTAACTCAGGATACCCGGGACCTCAATAGCGTTCTCGATTTTCCCGGTTTGTAGATTCGGCTGCCCCATAATTGCCAGGGATGCATCTGCACTCGTCGTAAATTTGCCTTCCATTGCCGCTAGCGCAGGCTTCTGGTAGCGCGACATCATCTTGCCCTGCCCGTCTCCAGTAGGGAAGATTTGAAGCAACGTTGCAATACATCCAGTGACAACCGCGACTCGTAGGAATGCTTTGGCGTGCTCTACATGCATGCCGGCAAGAATGTAGTACGCGGCTACCGCACTAACTACAAAGGATGCTGTCGCGACTGTGGCGACCATGTTATGAGAGTACTCCCATAGTGCCCAGGGATTTAGAAGATAAACCACCGGGTTCGCCAGGTGTAAATCCCCATTATGACTAGCCACGTATCCAACTGGATGCTGCATAAACGCATTGGTCACAATGATGAAGTAGCCCGACAGCCAGCTTCCAAGGAACAGCATGACGGCGGACAGCGTGTGAACCTTCTGCCCAAACCGCTTTTCACCAAACAACAGAATGCCTAGAAACGAGGACTCTGCAAAGAATGCAAACATGCCTTCCATCGCCAGAGACATGCCAATAACACCGCCGGCAAAGTTGCTAAACGCCGCCCAGTTCGTCCCAAATTGAAACTCCATGGGTATACCAGTCACAACGCCTACCGCAAAATTAATTCCGAATATCCGCGTCCAGAATCTGGCAGATTCATTATAAATCGCGTCCTTCTTGCTGATATACAGTAACTTAAAGATAACGATTAAAAGCGCCAGACCCATGGATAGCTGTGGGAAGAGGTAGTGATAAATAATGGTGAACGCAAACTGAAACCGGCTCCATCCTACTGCACTCATATGGCAACTCCATTTCCACACGCGCAAAAAAGCCAACCCACTATACTGCAATATTTCCCTGATTGTACCCACTTGTTGACGTGGGGCTATCCTCAATATGCAGGATTTTACCGAACATTAACCAACGATTCCCGAGCGACCCGGTCCGAATAATAACCGGAATGGGCAGTCCCTACCTACTGCCGTTCGTTTCAAATAAGCATAGATGATGATCGTAATTCAAAAATATAGTAGCTTACGAACCACCGGCCAACCATTGTTATTTTATTAACGTATATAATTATAGTTGGTGTAAAATGAACTATTTTGCATCGACCTTGATGCGACTACTAATTGACAAACTACGTATATTGTGATATAACTATCTATAATTATATCGCAAACATGGACAACACCTATGACCTCAAATTCAGCCTGCTCGTTAATCGATATGGAAACACTGGAGCGAATAGCCCCTATCATCAGGCATACAGCTCATCCGCTTCGATTGCGCATTCTTGACTTCCTTTCGTCCCAAGAGGAACCGCAAACGGTTACGGCCATTATCGAAGCGTGTAAATCTCCACAGGCCATTGTAAGCCAGCAGCTGCGTATCCTGAAGGATCAGAATGTTTTGAGCGCACGACGAGATCGTAACCATGTGAAATACAGTGTGGCCAATAGCAACGTCCTCCTGTTGCTAGACTGCATTCGGCGCCACTAACGTCGATGGTGAAGTCTACCCAAACTGCTAAACCTGGGCGCGGCGCAGAGAGATTTCTGGTTGTCGTCATTGTGCTGTGTGTGATTTGGCTTTTCGCGTTTCAAATGGGGCTCGTGACAGACCAGCAGCTAAGTATCAAGCCAGTTGCCGAGCGGCAGCCATTAGGCAGCATGTCTATGCCACTGTTGAATGGTGGCACATGGAACTCAGCTAGCGAAAAGGGCAAGGTGCTGTTAATTAACTACTGGGCTACCTGGTGCCCGCCTTGCCGGCATGAACTGCCCGACCTAGAGAAGCTATACCAGAAGTACGGTTCAAAAGGATTTGAGGTTGTAGGGATTGAGATGGGCGGCGAACCCAAGGCCCAGGTTCAGTCGTTTGTGCAATCCAATAACATCACCTACCCGGTAGCATTCCCAACAGATGTGCAGGCACTAGTAAGCGTCGCCCCGGCGCTCCCAACTTCTGTATTGACGGATCGGCAAGGTAGAGTAGTGATGAGCATTACCGGCGCAATTAACCGGTCACAATTTGAACCTGTGCTCAAAAAGCTTCTGGTGGAACACGATTAGCTGTAGTCTGATTGGACTAGCCGTTACGAACTTCATCAGCTAGCTTTTGCAGCCAGGCATATACCGACGCCTTGGCTGCGTCTGGAAGATCCATATGCGAGGAATTGACCTCTAAGTAATCGCTCCCCGGCCGTAATCTGTTGGCGAGAGCCTGTACACGTGTCACGGGTAACAGAACATCCTGACCAGCCGCAACAAATAGGGCCGGGCACGTAATGGGCGTGAGTAGTTCCACGAATTCCTCTAATTGGCCAACAAATTCCTCTGCAGTCGCTCCGCTCACGTGATCTCCGCGCTGTTCCAGCATCTTTCTGCCTATCACTGACTGAAAGCCTTTTGCTGGATGTTCCCCCATCGCCATTGCTATAACCGCCGTCGGTGCGACATCTGTTTCCCGCAGGTACGAGATCGCGCTTAGGCAAGCAGCCGCGCCCAGCGAGTGACCACACAGGACGTACTCAGATTGAGGTAAGTTTTCGCAGAAAGCCCGAATGACCGACAATATGTTTGCTGCAGCAACCTGGGGTGTCGCCATCCGACCGCCAGAAGCCCCGAGTTTATGGCCAGCAAGATCCATTGTCAAACACTCGAGCCCTCGCAAGCAAAGGTAACTCGCCAGGCCATCCATACTGTACTTGCCTGCCGTGTATCCATGCACAAGAATAGTGGTGAACCTGGCTGTCGTCGTCGCAGGTACATATCGCAAGCAGGCGATGGAATAGTCCTCGCACGGAACCAGCAGCGATTGAAGCCTCATCCTGCAATATTGGCTGGTCCATTGGCTTTTCGCGCGAGCCACACCAGTCTAGCAAGAAACAACATGCATACAAGCACAAACCAGTCCCCAAAGCGAACGTAGAAGGTGCGACCGTGCATACGATGTACGACAATATCAATGTAGCCTGGCTCGTCGTCGGGTAACCTGTCGATCATTCGGCCCTCGGCATCCATCACACACGTAATGCCTGTAGTAGTTGACCGTACCACCTCGCGCCGGTTTTCAATTGCCCTTAGAGTTACTGCGGCAATGTGCTGTTGCCGTGCCGCCGTACTTCTAAACCACGAATCATTGCTCTGCGTAACCAGAAGATCTGCCCCTAAATTGGTCATAGCACGGACATCCATTGGATACATAGACTCATAGCAGATGAACGTGCCAATGGAGAAACGTCCAACTTTCGGAGTTCGGCCAACCATGGGAGAGTCATGTGGTCCAACGCTCACATCATCCGGAGGAAATTGGAACGCTCGGCCGACTATTGGATCCAGAATTCCGCGAAATGGTATGAACTCGCCGAACGGAACGAGGCGTTGTTTATCGTATCGTTCCGGTTTGCCATCTCCCGGCAAAAACATAACGGAACTGTTTGTCTCGCTGGTTCCCAAGGTGGCATCAACACGACTACCTGTAACCACAGCAGCATCATACTTGTTGGCTAAAGCGTGCAGGAACTCATATGCCCTGGGATTGTGAATCGCATCGTTAGGCATGCCAGTTTCGGGCCACACATACAGGTCGGGCGGTGGCGACGCGACACTTGCCGATTTAGTGAGGCCGGCGTAGAGCGCATACTGCGCATCCGGCGAGGGGACGTTAAACGACGACACGCCAGTCTGCATGTCTGCGACGACCATCGACGGCCCTGTGTCGTACTGCTGTAATCTTGCCGAGCCGTATAGGCACACCATCATCGTGGCTACACCGGCGAACCAGAGAGGCCGACTTCTATCCGGACGATCGGGATTCAGTGACCAATATGCGATAGCACCGCCAACCAATGCGAGCAGAAAGCTGACACCGTAGGCTCCCGTTATGTCCGAAATCTGGAGCACAGGCAGGAAGTGGTATTGTGTGTAACTTAATTGTTCCCAGGGCATCGAGAGCGAACCGAGGGTTCTTGCCCACTCCATAACAACCCACGCGGAGGCCCAACCCACCACTTTAAGAACGGGGTTTTGAATGCGAGAGATTTTCCAGGCAGCACCTGCCCAGGCAGCATAAAAAAGGGCAAGCACAAGTGTTAGTCCAAACCACGCGAGCCACCCAATGGGCGAGCCAGTCCAACCCACAATAGTCCAACCAGTCCAATACCACAATGGCCCAAGAAAAAACCATCCAAAGAGGTAGCCGCGTCGAGCGGCCTGAGCGACTCCGCGTGACCTGGATACGCTGATCATCAGCGGCGCTAAGGCGACCCAGGCCAAAGGCCACAAGCCGACAGGAGGAGAGGAAAGCCAGAGAAGTAAACCGGCTGCTATTGCTAACGACGCACCGGCCTTGCCCTTCACGGGCTCGTTAGCGGCCGCTGGTCCGTCTTCCGGTTGTATTTTATGTGCAGTTGCCACAGAGTTGTTGTACCTGAAACCTGTTAAAATAAGCTACCTTGAGGTAGCACAGGTTTTATTCTGTAAAGTATAATCTACCAATTCACAGCCAGTTTGGTTATCAATCTTCAGCAGTATATTGCCTCAGGAGCTGCATGATATGTCAAAGAACGAGCCACCTAACAGCTCCCACCATCTACTTACCCGTAGAGACCTATTGCGCTCTGGTGCAGCCCTCACGGCGCTCTCTGCAACAGGTTGTGCGGCACCGGTTCCCGGCACGGTCAATCAACTGACGGGGTATCGCTTGCGAGCAACGATCAACTTCAACGACACCCTCTCGGGCAGCTACTACTACTTCGTTCTCATTAACAACAGGCACAGCAGCATACCTCAAGCGAATGGCCCCATACCTGTGGGCGGCCCGCTAAGCGGCAACACCTACGGCAATGGCTTTGCTACCGGCAGCACCTCTGGAACAAGTGGATTTACCGATATTGTTCTGTATGGTCAGCAGCTTCCTATTGGAATCGCCCAAAACAACACGGCAATTTACCATGTCATTGGCGAAGATGCCACCGACCTAGGTAACGCAAACTATTTCGATTTGCGCTTCATTCGTCAGACCGGAAATGCTCTTCAAACCAGTGACCCCATTAACAGCGGAAACCCAGCCACAGGAAGCCAGCTGATCTGGGAGATTGACCTCGGTCAATTAACTATCGACCCTACCACCAACCTACCATATGCCAGTTCTGCAACACGCCTCTCTGCCGTTCAACAAATGAGTTGGCTGCAAATCAACATAGTGGCGACCAACATTTTGCCGCGCGATCCTCAAACGGGCGTGAACAAGCAGTACGACTCCATGGGGAACAATAACCAACAGCAGGATTACTATGTTGGTATACCAGTATTTCTCAACGGTGCGTTTCAACCAGGTTCCTACCCTAATCTTGCTGGCACAGAGGTGACTGGAGATGTCCAACCGCCCGGTTCACCACAAGATCCCAAGCTGGATATGACCGGCTGGAAGTTTGACCTCTTTCAATCTGGCTAGTTGCTCAAGTCAAATCATCCATCAGTTTGTATTGCGCTGCCCCCTGCTGTAGCGACATTGGCAACGGCAAGCCGACATGGGCGCACGCCTGCCGGGTGACGGCCCTACCACGTGAAGTACGGTTAAGGAAGCCTAATTGCATGAGATAGGGTTCCGCCATGTCCTCGATCGTGTCTCGCTCCTCACCAAGCATTGCCGCAAGCGTTTCAAGGCCCACGGGCCCGCCGTCGAATTTCTGGATAATTGCAGTTAGAAAACGGCGGTCAAAGGCATCCAGCCCCAATTCGTCCACTTCCAACATCCAAAGTGCTGTTTCGGCCGCTTTCCTGTCGATGGTGCCTGTGCCGCGGACCTGCGCCCAGTCCCTTACACGGCGAAGTAACCGGTTGGCAACGCGGGGCGTTCCCCGCGACCGGCGCGCTATCTCTAGTGAACCACCGTCATCAACGTGAACATCGAGAATAGCGGCAGACCGCCGCACGATAGTATTCAGGTCGTCGACATCATAAAGTTGGAGGCCGTGCTGTATGCCAAACCTGTCGCGCATTGGCGATGAAACCATGCCTGCACGAGTGGTTGCACCTACCAGAGTGAACCGTGGCACCGGCAGTGCCACAGTACGGGCTGCTGGCCCCTGACCAATGACAATATCCATCCGGAAATCCTCCATTGCCGAGTAGAGAATTTCCTCGACGGTCCTGTTTAACCGGTGGATTTCATCAATAAAAAAGACGCTTTGGGGTTCGAGGCCGGACAATATTGCGGCTAGATCTCGAGGTTTTTCGAGGGCCGGTCCAGAGGTAATTCGAATCGGCGCATCCATCTCGTTGGCGATAATGTTGCTCAAAGTAGTTTTGCCAAGTCCTGGTGGGCCGTAAAGCAGTACGTGATCCAGAGTTTCACCGCGGGAGCGAGCAGCCTGAATTGCAATTTTGAGGTTTTCTTTTACCCTTAGCTGGCCGATCATCTCGTCGAGCCGACGCGGCCGGATGGAAAGCTCACTCTCGTCATCCGTGCGTGTTCGGGGGTCGATAAGCCTCTCCGGATCGCGGTCGTCTCTGGAACCTGCTGGCGCCAAAATGTGGTCTCCTGCCTCCCATGAAATGTGTCAGCATTACGGTAGTTGTATTGAACCCTAAGCGAAGGGGGAAGCGGCTAAAACTGCTATAATGATACTGTGAAATGTGTTCTTTTGTCTACTGTGCTGGTCTTCACCATACTTGCTAACGCGTCGGCCGTACCACGGGTTACAGTTGTTGTAGTACCGGATTTGCGGGCTCACGATCTCGAGAACATCGCGGTTGTTGCTCGTAACATTCGTTCGACCACGGCCGGGTTTATTGTTTGCCGCGCCGGTGGCCACGGTACAGCGCAGCTTCGGCCGGATGGGCGCGATCGCCTCAGTTCACTCTTACTTACAATTGCGGCAGGTGCCCGAACGGTTGGACCAGCGGGCTCAATCATGGCTGCCTCCTCACCGCCTAACTCACTCGCGCCGGCGCAGGTCCCTGCGGTGCTATGGAGTTCTATACTACGCTTTGCGAAGGAGGAACCCTATCCAGTCCATACGGGCATTCTAGGCGATTTAGTGCACCGAGCAGGCATGACTACCGCAAGCATTGCTGATGCCCACACACCCTATGAATCGGCTCTTTCAATGCTGCTGACTGCCGATAGCTCCGGGAATTCAGATACATCCGCTGGCATGTTGATGTTAAGCAAACGGTCGGCGTGTAGTCCTGGTGGCGTGGAGACAGATGTGACACGCCTTGAGAACTCGTGGATGTCGCTGCCGCAAAGTGTTGGTCTTTGCGCCATAACGATCTGGTCGCTACGCCGTGCGGATCATTCCGCACCGAAGTGTCTACCAACCGCTGCATCAGCGCATAGGCGAAAGGCATTGGACGACGTCAATGAGATTCTAACGAGCGTGGTACGAAAGGCGATACCGCGTGGTGGATACGTACTTTTGCTCGCGCCTGGGCCAGCAGTCGCCAGTCCACCAATAGACAGGTTGGCTCCTTTTTTAATGGCAGGTCATGGTGTAATTCCTGGGGCACTTTCAACATATTCCACGAACGTGAGAGCGGTTGCAGTAAATACCGACGTGCTGCCTACCATCCTGAAACTCCTGGCCATTCATTCAAGGGTACGATTGGTTGGCCGGTACATTAGCGGTGACCATTCACCACTTAACTTGCGAGAGTACCGATCGCTTCACAGGATGTTGGTACTTCGCGCCATCAGTCAACAGAAATTTGGTGGCTTGCCCACACTTCAACTGATATTACTAATCGCCTGCATCGCGGCGATCATCCTAAACCGAGCCAGCATTTATAGTAGTGCGGCATGCGTACTGGCAACATTGCCTGTGGCGCTGCTATTACTGCCTCTACTGCCCACGGCCTCGGTATATGCACAGGGCATAGAAATCGCTATATGCTTTGCGTTATCGGGTTTAGCGGGCTACTTTTGGCCAACCAGAGCTACCTTGGTGGTCTGCTCACTGACAGGGATCCTCGTCATAACGTGTGTGGCTGACTTGCTGACAGGCTGTCACCTCCAGCGCATCGCGTGGATGAGCTATTCGGTTATGGAGGCTGCGCGGTTCTTTGGTGTTGGCGGAGAGTATACTGGTGCGACCTTGGGCAGTGCAATAGTGGCGACTGCCTGCCTGAACCAGCGCTCAAGTAAATTCCTGCTTATATCAATAACTGCCATCTTTGCCCTCTCGATCCTTATGGCCTGGCCCGCCGCTGGCGCGAAGGTTGGGGCACTACCCACCGGCATCTGTGTCACAGGTCTCGCATTAGTTGCATTCTCGAACAAACGGATTAAGCTAGCCTATATCACTGCTGCTGCAGCTGCCGTTGCAATGCTCCTTACAATTCTAGTCGTTGTTGACAAGCGACGGACTATGCATGAATCACAGTTAGGCCGTGCTTTTCAAGGCCATGCAGGTGGCACAATACTGCAAATCGCCGAACGCAAACTTGCTATGAGCGGTTACCTGCTAACTCATAGCATTTGGGCACTCGTTTTGGTGGCCGCGCTCATCACTGTGTGGCAGGCAACCCAGCGCCTTGGTTCTACCGGCAAAGCTCTAGCGACAATCTCCTGGCTAGGAGCTTTCTGCTGTCTTATCTTTAACGATGCTGGCCCGGCCATAGCCTCAGCATTCGTAGTTCCGGTTACCGCCTACCTAGTGACCAAATGCGCACAGACATCGGGCTGCCAAGTGACCTCATCACATCAGATTTAAACACCTTTATTGCACCCAATGAAAATTCGGGGACCTATTTACTTCAATTTTGTGTGAATAGTCTGTTTCCGATGGCCGCGGTAGCATGAAATTACATGCTGCAGTTTCCATTATGATCGCCAACGGACGTATTCCTGGTCAATAATCGTAATGAAAATCACCTGCTAACTGTAATGGATAGCCTTAGCACCACTGTTGCGATAGTGCAGAGAGTAATGCTCTCTGCCTAATTCGGCTATAATGTACATATCCATCTATCGCACAGATGCGCCATTACTCGGGTAACCGACCCTACAATGAGGAATTTAGATGCCTACCTACGGATATCAATGTACAAGTTGCAAGCATGAATTTCAGGTATTTCAGGCGATGAAAGACGCTCCAATCTCCGAATGCCCGGAATGTGCTGCGCCGGTGAAGCGGCTGCTGTACCCTGTGGGCGTAGTGTTTAAGGGATCCGGATGGTACGTTACAGATTCGCGCAAACCGGAGCCGCCCGAATCCAGCGGTAGCTCCGCAAACACGAGCAAACCGACAGAGAGTTCCAAGCCGGGCGCGGAAACTACTGCACCAGCTACCGCGACATCAGACTCAAAATAGCCTGACATCGACGAAAGGATGCCGGCCCAACAGGAATAGATCCAGTAGTTGAGCCGGCATATGTTTTCGATTCGTAGTGGTCATTAATCGTTCAGTTCCAGTGTTCCAACATAACGCTCGGTTCCTGTTAGATCGCCAACTTAGGCACTTTGTACAGCGCGATTGTTAAGCCGCCATCGGCAGTGTACACAGAGTAATTACCCTCTGTCACGCACAATCTGTAGTGGGATCATTAGGTTACGACGATAATCTAAATCACCACATCCCCATTACAGATCCACCGCTAGCCGAGGTACCGTCCTGTTAGGTTCTTGCGGTTCATCAATCCTGATGAACATAATCATCACCGCGGCCAGCACACGGCAATATGAGATGGTTGGAAGCTATATCCTAATCGAATATCCAGGTGTTCACGTTTTGTTCCGCGATTCTGATAGGTTAGGCGACATCTGTGCCCCACCGCATCCATCATCCCATACTGGTAGTTAATATCTTAGCTATCGAGAGCATGCGCGCACGAATGATGCCATCGGCCTTTCGACCCACTGAGTTAACAGCATAACCCTTGGAAATCCAATAAGGGGCCCCTTCTCAAGATTGGTAAGCATGCTTACAGTAAATCCGGGTAGTTCGTTAGCCACCTGCTGCCATGTCATCTCTCTCTGTAGTCGTTCCTGACACAACGCCACATAAAGCGCCCTTGTGTCTAATCGCAATATTTCATGCTCCCCTGCCACCGGTAACCTCTGTTCTTGAATAGTACCATCCTCAGCGCCTGTAAGAAAGCTCTCCGGTGATCTCTTCAGCCATCGTAACACTTGTAATACTACTGCACTCGTAACACTTCGCTTCTTCAGCATGTCGCGAAGTGTGCCTGGGCTAATCGGAATGGAGTCAGTGGCCTCGAATGGCCGATTAATTTCAGCCGCCACCTGTTTCCAGGTGTAATCCATTGCGCGTCTACGTTCATCTAAAGCCCTATGCAGCGCCAACATATCGAAGGACTCCATAATCCCTACCCTCCGTTAAATTCAACGTCCGGCTCCATGCACGCATGAATAGCTCACCAGAAGCAAACCAGATGGGCGTTCCGTCATTACTAAAACGAATAATGCCAATTCAAACGCCACCCTCCTGGTGAGCATAGATCCTGTCGTATCGCTCGCCTACCTATTAGCATTAAATGCCGTCCGTGAAACGTAAGCCAAAACAACGCCCGGTCAGTGCTCAGGCGCAATTCAATTCGCATCACGTTAATAAGTACCTGCCCCAATGAGCCTGCGGCATCCATGCTGATCAGCGGAATTCGATTATTTGCTAGTTTGGCCTTCTAGGAAGTGAGGCGCCAAACTGGAGGAATATACTGGCAACCTAGCATCTCGACTTGCCTTTAATCACATCGCTTCCGTTATAGGTTGTACTAACATCTTATTCATTACTTGCAGGTACATTATAAATCGACGATTGTTCGGTATAAATCTCAAAAACAAATGGCGCACTTCCAAACGGGGATTCAAACGTGGCTATCAACCTACTTACCCAATCGATACTTATAATTACGTTACCTTGCCTCGCTGCTCTACTCATGCTCAGGTACTTCAACGCACATCGCGGATACGAACCGAATAGCCGTGCCCTGAATATTGTCGTTACATCAAGAGTACTACTATTTGCCTGGTCGTGGTTATGGTCAACCTGGATCCTACAACGAATTGACATTCCTTTAGAGAACACGCGATTGGGAATCGTGTATTTCTATGCATGTGTCAATCTAGTTATGTGGCTGCCGCTCATTATTCAGTCGCTGATAGTCAGCCTTATCACTTTTTCAATTGTCAATCACCTCAAGCGTGTTGACGTTAGCCGTAAACAGCTCATATGGAACGCTGCAATGAAGGGAACCTGGTTCATTTTATTGGCAGTGCCGTTAGAAGCGGCATTTGGTGAATACCAGGTGGGTCATTTCCGTGGAGCACTTGGTCTCATCATATTTAGTGCTGGTGTTGCTCAGTTTAAAAGCACAACGCTGTGGTTATCGACGGGTATGCTGTATACAAACGTACCACGTGGGTCGTTCCACGATAGATTGCACGGTTTAGCCAAACAGTTCAGTGTTTCGGTAAAATGCCTACTTTTCGCTAAATCAAAAACAACAGCGGCCCCAAATGCTTTCGTGTCGTTGAATAGATGCGTTATGGTCACCGATACACTTTTAGATGAGCTTTCAACAGACGAAGTGGACACAATAATCGCACATGAGCTGGCGCACATTAAGCTTAAGCATCTGCTGAGTAGGGTGGTTCTGTTCGGTGTCTCTGTGGCGATTCTCGTTAATATTGTACTTTGGAATATTGGAAGCACCTCCATTGCCCTCCTACTTGGAGAGTTGTACGCAACTGGCTTCATCGTATACCTAGCGCTTTTGTGGTTTAGCAGGCGGAACGAGTTTGCAGCAGACCACATGGCAGTATCAAAGTTTGGTAATCCACACCAATTTATTACTGCACTGGCAAAGTTGGGTGGGGACCGCGGCATGCCGCTTACGTGGAATAGGATAGTTGGGCTGTTCTTAACGCATCCGCCAACGAATGAGCGTATCACTCGGATCGCCAAAGCGGGAGGTCTCTCTTCCAAAGAGGTTTGGGAACTAGTAGGCTCTGAGCAAATCGAGCCCACGGGCCATTATAGCGTTCCGGTTTACCAGCGTGCTTTTGCAGTTCTATCTACAGATCCAACTTCAATTTATCTCAAGTTAGCATCTGGATTTGGGCAGCAGTTCCTGGTTGGCGCGCTGCCTATACTGTTTGGTGTAGAGAATATTCCGTTCGTCGTGATCGCTGCGATACTTGGTTGGTTTCTCCATAGAGCGATTTATAACTGGATTCTCAGAAGAGACGCTCGGGCCCGAATTAATAGCATTGCGCGATCTGACAAGTCAGCGCAGCCACACGAACACATAGTACCGGTAATTGTTAGTCCTCCACGTATTGCCCGACCGTTAGTGAGCATCGGATTTTACGATGCAATGGAAATGAGGGCCACAAAAAGTCATCTTATCTTCCATGGCAAGGAGATACAGTTCCAGGTCGGGCGAGCCGACTTGCAAAACCTGACGCCGTGCTACCGTGATTTTCCATGGGCAAGTCACAACCGTACGGATGTATGGTTGCGTGGATCAGAGGCAGGGGAGGAAATTTGCTTTTCGTTGCTAGCCGTACCTAATCCTCTAGCATTTTGTCCAATTCATGCTCATACCGAATTGAAGGATCTCCTGCTAAAGTGGTTAGACCACGAAGAGTTGTTTCCACCAGCCTTGCCCCAGGAAATCCAGCTGCCGTCTCTTCACCATATGGTGAATACCAAACAAGTCAACTACGGTCTAGTCGGGATGAAAATGAAGACTGTAGCGGTGTGGTCAACGCTATTCGTCATGCTGGCAGTGGCAATTGTTAAAAGCTTCCCAGACGATATGATAGATGCGTTGGTAATGCTTAGTTTGCTAACACCGCCATTGGGAATACTCCGGTTGAAATACGCTCTACGACGGGAAACGTGTAGAAAGCCTGAGCGGAACCCGATGGGCGCGACTGGTGCTTCCAGCCAATAAAATGAACCTGAAGAGCAAATTAGGATTTGTCCTAAGCATTTCAACCCACCTATTTTCCTTGGCATCTTTATTGGGTTGCCTTAATAATGAAATTGTTAAGCACGAGGGGAGCGGAAGCTACCTGGCAAGGCATTTTCGCCCCCCGAGTCTTTCTATCCCTGCGGAATGCTCTGGTCTGGAACGGGGTGTTGCCCAAGTGTCACAGGGATATTGAGCGTCGATCCGCTACGCCAGACTGCTACAGACAGTCGCTGTCCCACGGTACCAGTGGCAATAATTGATTGAAGCGAGCTCGGGTTCGTGGTGGCGGTACCGTTTACAGCGGTGATGATATCACCGGACTGAAGACCGGCCGCCTCTGCCGGGCTGCCTGGTACAATCTGAACAACAAGTAGTCCCTGCACCGAAGCCGGAATATTAAACCGCTGGCGGACCGCAGTAGGTATCGGGCCAAACATCAATCCCATCCATGGATGGTTCACCCTGCCAGTGGCCGCGAGTTGCTTGATTACCTGCTTCACCGAGTTGATGGGTATGGCATAGCCGATGCCGACGCTACCGCCCGTGTTCGAAACTATCGCCGTGTTTATCCCAATAATTCGCCCCTTGGTATCGGCGAGTGCGCCGCCTGAATTGCCGGGATTAATAGGTGCATCGGTTTGGATATAAGATGATAATTCTCCAGCCTGTCCGGGCGGCAAACTGCTGTTGTGCATTGCGCTTACAATTCCCTCTGTTACTGTAGTGCCTACTCGT
>DAIDKH010000048.1 GCA_027450145.1 Chthonomonadaceae bacterium
AGACCGTCCAACCATTAACGCATCATCAAGTGCAAGCATGCAACGTTCTGATCGCAGGCACGGGCTACCCAGAGCTATGGCAAATTCGTAAAAGCATCTCGGAACCGCTGCTTGATAAGATCTGGTTTCTAGGGAATTCATCAACCATACCAGTTCTCGAGGAATACATCTCAAAACAGCATAAGGAGCAATTGCGATTAAAGGCACAGCTCGCGTTGGCAAAACTTCGCGACCGGCTTGGAGACACCTTACTGTTACGCGAAGCTATAGCGCCGCAAATCGCAGTTCGGTCTACGGATTTACTACATGGCATACACGACGGCCCGAGGTTGACTAAGGTGACAAACACGGAGGCAGGAGAGGTGCCCACTGCGACTGAACCGCGCGAAACCGGGCACCATTCTGCGTCGTAATCACCGCATGCGCGACCCAACCGCGGCGAGCGACCCGTACGCGGGGTATGGCGGGCTTCACGGGTACCATACCGACTGGGAGACGGGTCTGCAGCTTTGCGGCCTGCGGTACTACGACAGCGCGGCGCGCCGGTAGGCATGGGCGAGCCAGTATCGTATGCCGGCGGCGTGAACGTTTAGGAGTACTGTGGCAACGGGCCGGTAGGCAGGAGCGACGCCAGCGGGCTGTGGGGACTGCACTTGTACTTCGCGAAGAAGCGTGCTGGTCACTGTTGCTGTTGCGGTTTAATTCCTTGTGGCCTCGGTTTTGCTTGCGAGGTCTTGCAGACCCAGGTGGTTGGTGCTAATGGAGTTTAAGGTATTTTGAGTTAGGTAGTTACCTGCGGTATCCACGGACAAGCGGTATTTTTATCGTTCATTTTGCGGCAATGGCGACCATATAGCGGAATAATTCGGAACTCGACGTTTCACCTACCGCAACCTGGTTGCTGCGTTTCCTCGTACAAACTTGTTGAGAAAGTTGGGTAAACGGTCATGGCTTAGTTATATGTGATCGGTTGGAATGTAGTAAACTAGACATTCTAAGTGATGCCAGTTATTCGCTCTAGTCACTCCTGCAATGGTTTAGCACAGATGTGGTAAATGACTCGGCTTGGCCACCTTTAGCTTGGTTCAACAACGATTGTCAGAAATGCCCTCAAAGTAAGGCAGATTATTAAATTTGCGATCGCCGATATTAACGCGCGAGTTTGGCACGCCACTGTAGGTGAGGCTGCAAATGTTTCGCGGTGAGTTGCTGTGATGGTGACGGCGCATTAACGACCAAAGAAGCGTCCCAATCCCTTTTTTTGAACAGCGTCGTCGCTAGCTTGACGATTTTCGACAGGTGGGCTTGATTCCACGGCTGGTACCTGGGGTGTTGCGTGAGAGGTGAAGCCCTCTATCGAGACTACCATAACCGTAATGTTGTCACGGCCGCCTCTCGCATTTGCAAGGTGGATGAGCTGGCGCGTAACCTCGGAGGGCGTTTCGTGCTGCACTATATGGGCAATTTCCTGATCAGCGACGTGTCCAGTAAGTCCGTCGGAGCACAGCACCCAGGTGTCTCCCACTTGCGAATTGCACCACTGCATGTCGGGTATTACGGTGGCGGAAGCCCCTACGGACCTGGTGATGACGTTGCGAAATGGTGAGAGTTCTGCATCCGAACGACTCATCGCACCAAGGCTTACCTGTTCCTCTACCCAGCTGTGGTCAGTTGTTATTTGCGAAATCTCCCCGTCACGAACGAGGTAGGCGCGGCTATCACCCACATGAACTACCAGGACGCGGTTCTCAACAACGGCTAGCGCAACGAGCGTAGTGCCCATACCTCGGCGTTCCGGTACCATCTGCGCCAGCGTATGTATTCTGCTGTTAGCTTCTGCAATCGCTTCCTCCATCGCGTGTTCGGCATGCTCGAGTGGGGAGTTGTAATACCCCAGTATAAGGTTCTTAAGCAGCATTTCGCTTGCGATCTGCCCAGCCAGCGCACCACCCATTCCATCGGCGACGGCGTATAGCGATCCTCGCTGTGCTAGTATGACCGGGTCAGTGGGTTCATAGACATCGAATTTATCCTCGTTGTTCTCTCGAACCTGGCCCATGTCTGTTCGCCCGGAGTATTTTATCAGCGAAGTGACTTCTGCCGGGGCGCCTGTATACGTACGCCATCCCAGTACCAGTTCGTCCCGGTCGAAACCTGCCGTTGGTTCCAGCGACTGGTTTACGTCATTCATAGGGCGAGGCATTCTCCTGAGTAGATTTGCTCGTAGGAACAAACGCCAGTTGATAGGTTGTTTGACCTATTTTAACGGTGTCACCAGTTGCGAGTTCAATGGGTTGGTGCTCCTGCTGACGTTCACCGTTTACGAAGGTACCATTTCGACTTCCATCGTCCGTCAAGATGACTCTATTCTCGCTTGCGGAGATCGATGCGTGTCGACCCGATACGTATTGATCGCCAGTGAGTACTACCGTGTTCTCCGGACGTCGACCTAAGGTAACATTTCCTGCCGGAATGAGAATATCGATACCGGGGCCATCCATCCAGCGTAAAACAGCTACGGGGTCTGCCTGCGGTTCTGCGGTCACATCCGGAGAGGAGCTATCGTGAACGTCCGTATCTCCTTGTTCAACTAGCGGAGCAGCGATGGCAATGGTTGGGTCTGTGCTAACTTTTTGTTCAAGAATGGTCAGGTTAAGTTTCCAGTTACCAAATCGAATGTTAGCACCATTGGATAACTCTACGGGAGTATTGGTTTCAATGCGCGCATTATCCACGCGTGTACCGTTCGAGCTTCCTAAATCCTCGACGGTGATCCGACCATTCGCTACAGTGATTTGGGCATGAAGCCTGGATACCGTACCTTCAGCTGTTATAATATCCGCACCCTGGCGCCCAACCGTATTTACGCCCTCACGTAAGGGGTACGTCCTACCGTCGGTAGTATCCGTTAACTTAGCGGGTATTGCGCGTTCGGTTGTCACTGCAAGGTCAAGGCCCGCTGGTTCCCCGCCTTCGAGTAGGTATCCGCAATCCGAGCAGTATTTCTCAAGCGCTGGTACGGTAGTTTTGCATACAGGGCATGTTGTAACCGCACCCATCTGAGTTTTCATAGGATCAACTGACAGCATCTGCGTGCTATTCAGGTCGGATTCACCTACCATAGTCCGCTCGGATACAGTCGGCATCACTCTTGTAGAATCGTTACTCATTGCGTGGTGATTACCTTTCTATTTGCGGGTACCCTGGTCTAGTTGCAGAGCAGCGCCCATCAATGTTTTGTCAACGTCCCCGGTGCCACGCTGCAGTCCGGTAATGGCTGCGTCCACCTGCTTAGCCTGGTCTGTCTGTCCGGCCTGCATGAGGATCGTCCGCGTTTTTTGAAGTTCCGACAGTGCGCCCATTGCCGTGAGCTGTTGCGTTTTAAGGCCCATCATCGTACGCTGCAGGTTAATGGAAGCCTGAGCGATTTCTAGTTCGGTGGCGACTGTTCGGTTTACACCGCTCGGCAAGAGTGAGCGGTCATTCGTGAATTGGAACACGCAATCGGCCGATAGGGTGGAGGGACGATTGAAAATTACATCGTCGAATGATACCTCAGCTCGCGCCACACGGTACGTTCCTGCTGGATGTTTGTCCAGTTCTACATCGACTAGAATAGTACGTGTTGTTCCCCGCTCAATATCCGGTACGGCGACCTCAACAGTTCTGGGGCCAAACGTGGGTTGGTGCCCGTACACCTGACGCATTTGTACCCAACGCGAGAGGTGGAATTTCACCTTGACGTTCTTGGCAACGACATGCATTAGACTCTCTAACTCACGGCGAAATACCTCTGGCAACAAATCTGGTCGTTGAATGTAGTAGTAGTTTCCCCCCGAACGGCGGGCGATACCCGACATTAGCTCCTCGCGGTAATCTGGTCCAAAGCCAAGCGCTGTTACCGTGATTCCGCGTGCCTTCTGCTCTGCCACCTGCTGCACGATGGATGTGTAATCCTTTAGGCCTACAGTAGGTTCACCGTCTGTAAGAAGCAGTACCCGGTTTACATAGCCTTGGCTCACCTGCTGTACGGATGCAATTTGCATACAGCCGGCAATTAGTCCGTCATAAAGGTTGGTTGTATTTCCAACGCTCAGTCGGTGAATATGCTCCTTTACAAGTGCCTTATTTAGCACCTTGCGCGCGGGCATTAACACATCAGCCTGTTCTTCAAACGTGACAATTGACAGGATATCATCTGGTTCCAGCATATCTACTACGTAATCACATGCACGCTTTACGTACTCTAGCGGTTCACCTTCCATGCTGCCAGACCTGTCGATACACAAGCAAACATTGATTGGCGCTCGTCTACCAGCCTGCACATCGCCCGCAGTTAGCACCAGGAGGCCATGGTCTCTGGTAACTTCAGGTGCCATAGCATACTTGTTGCCAGCAAGAAACTCTAACTGCAAGGTGCTTCCCGCGTTTCCCATTACCGTCTTGAGCGGGCCACCCAGCATCTGAGTGCGCATTCCGCCCATCTGTGTAGCCCCAGCATTCATTTGGGTAACGTTGGGGTTTGACGACGGTATTATCTGAGTACGATCTTCCATATGTGATGCTCCATGAAAGGGGACAATGTTAGACTGGTTCACTCGAACCGAAAACTGCTGTTACCGAATTTGATTTCATCTCCAGGGTTCAGCGCAATTGATGTAATGCGGTGCCCGTTCACAAAAGTGCCGTTCGCAGATTGGCAATCGGTTATCTGGTAATTGCCACCTGATGCTGTGATTTTGGCATGGTTCCGGGAAACAGTCGAATCACCCGAAACGACAATAGTTCGATCTGAGTCGCGGCCAATCGTAACATTAGGCGAAGTAATGCTAAATACCTGCCCCACGGTTGGGCCGTCTAGCGCAATCAGTCGTCCAGAAGGGATGCTTAATGCAGGATTAACCGCAACCGCTGGTGCCATGCCGCTGTTTGCAGGAACGGAGTAGCCTGTCAACTGCACGCTTTGAGGCGCAGCTGAGCTAGTCGAAAACTCGACGTTAACACCGCCAGGCGTGCATTTACAATTCCCCAGTGCGTCGCGAGGTCCACCGCAAAACGGACAGATGTTGCCGGGTATGGGAGTGGCGCTTAAAGGAGTGCTGCGCGGAGACTCCGTTGTTGGTTTTCGATTTGCTTTTGCGGTCGCCTTTTCCCGAAAGAGAATATTGTGGTGACCTATAAGAATTATGTCGCCGTCCTGCAGCAGAGTGCGACCGCCAGGGGCCAGGCGCTGCCCATTTACAGCAGTACCTACCGGTGTGCCGGCATCAACCAGGGTGCGCCGACCCGTTTTGGCGTCCAGCTGAATAGCAGCATGTTGGATACCAACGGAGGCGTCGCCGAACAAAGGTACCGCACACCGTTCATCACGGCCCAAAAGGTTAATTGGGCGCTCAAGCTGATAATTTCTACCTTCGTTTCGCCCAACTAGTACCTTGACCCATGCATCCTTGGTGAGCTCCTGAACAAGGCCAATAAAGAGACCCGTTAAAGCTCCAATGGCTGTAAAGCCAATGGCACGGCCCGGAGCACCAACGTCAACTGGCCGGTTTGTAGTTGCGACTTGGCTTGCGGCCAGCAGCAAACTTGCAAAGTTAAAAATAATGCCACCAAAGAAGCCGCCTAGGAATCCACCAGCTGCACCCTGCCCAATCCTTTTCGATGACATGGTACTAAGTGCCGCACCGGCACCGATACCCAATCCCATAGGCGCCCACCCGAAGGCGCGGGCAATTACATTTTGAGCAAATGTTACCGCTGTAGGATTATCTGAACCGCCAAGCGCGTTGAATAGGCTAGAACCTAGATGGTAGCCAATATTCCCGAGAATTGTTCCGCCAAAGAAACCAACGAGAGCGCCAAGGGCTGCCTTTTTATGGTCGCCAATTACGAGGCCATCTACCGTGCCGAGCAGTAGCCCTGTGATACCCCCCACGCACGCCATTAGAATGTTGACCTGTAATGCGGTCATTGCGTAAAGTACGGGCGGCTGCCCAGGAAGAGCACTAGGTCGTATAAGCGAGTTATAGTTTATAAGGCTTTCCTGCATGAACCAGCCGATTGCGCCACCCGCGGTGCCGGCGATTATGCTAAGGAGCATCCTTGATCTCATGCGTTGTACCTCACAACTCGAACCTAAATCGGGTATTGCCGATGTGTACTTCATCACCAGGTGTGAGTTGCGTTGCCTCGTTTGGCACAAGCCGCGTGCCGTTTACGAATGTGCCATTAGATGACCCATTATCTGTGATATTGTACGTACCACCTGCAGAAGAAATAGTAGCATGCTTCCTGGAAACGTTGGCGTCTGTTGCGAGGGAAATGTCGCATGAAGCCTCACGCCCAATCTGAATTATTGAACCACCCAGTGGATAACTAGAACCTGAATAGGAGCCTGCTTTGGCTATTAGCCTGGGTGATGGCGTACCGGAATACGAAGGCGTTGCATTTGACTGCGCACCAGCGAGAGGGTCTACAACCCCCTCTGTTATGGGAATAATGGGACTGCGTTCCCGAGGATCGAATGGGCTTACCTGCGGTGTAGAATTGGCGGTATCTGGCGGGGGTAGCACCACGCCCATACCCTCCAGCACCTTCTTTATATGACCACGTTGATAGCCAATGTAGAGTCCCCATCCCAGGAGTCCAAGAAGGCCAACGCTTACGACCATAGATACTAGACGGTTAAGTGACGAGCCTACCGGAGCGGAAGACCCTGAGGCTGGCGTTGGCACAGGAGTAGTTGTACCCGTCGCTGGTGCTGCGACCGCGGAGCGAAGTGGCACAGTATGCGCATCCGCCCAGGTGACATAAATCACCGGCCATTGGTAACCATCTGCAGGTGGGTTGGATGGAAGTGTTTGTGTTTGCACAACCGGAGGATCCGTTCCATTCACTATCTTTACCGTTACGGGATCTGTAAGCGGTACGTTGGTGAACTGGGCAACTCCCGCATCGGCAGGTTTGAGAGTCCATTGTTGTTGATATGTTGGCGGGCCGCTTGTGAGCGTTACTGTTGCATCCGTAAGGCCTCCCTTATTCTGCACCTCTACCGGGACTAATACGGTCTGCACGAGTGTGAAACTGCTATCACTAACAGTTGTTACGCTTTTGGTTTGTACAGGTAAGCGGGCTATTTTGCCTGTGCTGCGATCTATTAGCTCTAGTATGGTTCCGCGGGCCGGCATATTGGACGGCAGCGGGATGGCAGCAACAGGCGCGGCGCTGCTTGCAGCAGGAACGGGGATTGGGACGGTAGCAACGCCAGTTTTTGGAATGAGCCTATAGAGTAGACTGCCTGTAATTGTCACCCGGATCTGCATGGTGACGGATCGCTGTGGCGAAGTTTGCAGTGCAGGTGCAGAAGATCGCTTGGGTGCCTGCGCCTGAGCAATGCTACCCATCATTACAAATGAACAGACAGCGACTGCCGCGGCGCGTACTGACCTTAGCATGTTGCCTCCAATTGGTTAAATGCAGAATGAAGATGCGCGATGATATCGCCAGCGATAAGTGATGTTTGTCCGATGTGATTGGCGGCAAGATCACCAGCCAATCCGTGAACTAGGGCGGAGAGAGCAACGACGTCCTCGGGTTGGCACAAGATCTCTTTCTGGATGTGCCGGAGTGCTGCACTACGACAAAGCAATGCACCGGTGATGCCAGTAAGCACGTCGCCAGCGCCCCCAGTCGCCATGCCCGCATTGCCAGTGCCGTTGATTGTAACCGCTCCTTCTGGATTTGCTATAAGTGTATACGCTCCCTTAAGTAACACTATTGCCTGGTATTTGCTTGCGATAGAGCGAATGGCGCCAACCCGGTCTGCCTGAACCTCCTGTGTAGTACACTGGAGCAATCTGGCGGCTTCAGTAGGGTGCGGCGTCAATACCGCGGTGCGGCCGGGTTTCCGAAGGACCTCAGGGTCCATTTCTGCTAGGCAGTTCAACGCATCCGCATCTAAAACAATGGAGCACGTCAGGTGATGAAGCATGGCCTCTATTAACGGCGCTGCGGCGCGCGTAAGACCTGGTCCCATGGCAACGGTGGTGGCGCGGTCGACGTGTTTTAATATTATCGGTAGCGCGTCTAGAGAGACGACCCCATCACCGTTTTCTGGCAGGCCAATTGTCATCTGTTCGTCCAACTTTACCGCAATAGCTGGCTGGCATGAAACCGGTGTAAGGACCGTAACCAGGCCGACGCCGGAGCGTTGCGCTGCGCGAGCAGCCATTGCTGCAGCACCAGCCATTCCTCTGCTGCCGGCTAAAATGAAAAGATGCCCGTAGCTTCCTTTGTTTGTCTGCTGTCCGCGCCTACGCAGAAGTGGGCTGGCAGTAGCCGGCCAGAATTGAAACATTCCATTGGAGGTTAACCCGTTTAAGCGGCACTTGGTGTCCATCTCCATACGGTTCCAGTCAAAACCGATGTGAGAAATCGCCAGGCTACCCACATAATCCGAACCGGGTGGGAGGAAGTGGGCTAATTTAGGAGCAGCGAACGTCACTGTGCTCGTTGCGTGAACCGCCTCTGTCTCAACACTGCCAGTGTTCGTGCAAACACCGCTTGGTATATCCGCGCAGATTACCGGTACACTGCAGCGATTTATCGCGTCAATGGCGGCCTGAACATCGTACCTGGGAGTCCCCTGCAATCCAGTACCGAGTAAGGCATCCACAATTATTTCTGCCTGCCGAAGCTCTGCGTCCCATTCCGTTGGTGCGAGGCCCAACCTGTGAGGTAACCCCATCTGGATGTAAACGTCGGCGAACACAAGCACGTCACCTCTCAGCCGTTCGGGAAGGAACGGGGAGCATACCGTAACCTCAGCACCCATGTTATGAAGCCACCGCGCGGCCACCCACCCGTCGCCGCCGTTATTACCGCCGCCACAGCAGACGACAACTTTCCTGCCTGCGGTGCTGCCGTACCGTTCACCAATGTGCTGGGCTATAGCTGCTCCAGCATTCTCCATGAGCGAAGCACTGGGAATACCGAACTCCTGAATTGCACGGCGATCCATTTCGCGAACCTGTTCTGCATTAACGACGCGCAATACACCGCTCCTTCAATACTTTGTACCCTCGTATATCCCACGAGGTAACGATTTGAACCCAAGGGAATGTGTTACCAGAAACTGGTAACTAACTGCCAACTCGCTAGCCGCTTGATTGCAGCCTTGACTGAGCTCCAGCATATGTTGTCAGCTGGATGTCGGGTTTTGATATTCTAGCCCGTAATTCAGGATTAAGCAGCGCATGGAGTTCAACGTCGAATACGTCATCTATAGAGTTAGACGCACGAAGTGGGCGTGCGTATTCGGTTCCTGGGTGCAGGTAAACTTCGTTGCAAGCACCCTTAAGACGGTCCATGGTGTGTAGTACGTATTGGGAATGCATGTTTCCGCTTTGAAATGTGCCGTACGATCTATCGGGAACGAACCAACAGACTCCGTCCCCACGTGCGCGTAGAGCAGATAAATTCCGACGGCTCATGGTCCGCAGGATGAGGCCAGCGATAGCAAGAAATGGCGATCGGTCCCCGCCAGACTTCAAGTGGTTGCTGCATTCCTCAATTGGGATGCGTAACCTGGAAATACCATATTCCTTGCACAAGTACAGAAAGTGCTGCCAAACTACGGGATGCATGTGAAAATGTTGATGTCCATCGACATGAGACCATTCCAGGCCGGTGTTACTAAATGCGGCAAATTGGGCTTCCATTTCGCGGCGTAGCTGCTCTTGTACGTGCGTTGAAAATCGGTAAGCCAACCCAGCAGCGAGCGGGTTCGTGCGCAGGCGCCTATCGGAGTTCACCAACAGGGAATTAATGTCGTGCGAAAGCACCGCATGGTCGGCTGTGACAGTTACGTGCAAACCAACTGCGAGCATAGGATTACGTCGTGCAACAGTAATCGCGTTGTTGCACGCGGCTTCGCCCATCATCAGGCTGGTACTCGAAAGCGTCCCAAATTGGTGTGCCCGCTCAACAGCGGAATTGACCATCTCTGTCATGCCGAAGTCGTCGGCATTTATTATTAGTAGTTTCGGCGTTGCATCGTTATTCAAAGCTCTATTGTGACTCTCGTTCTCTCCTTCGAGGCGTGGACCTCTCGGCGGTTTAAAAGCACCCTAAAACCGTTGGCTGCGTCCCAAATCACACCAACATGTTGCCCGCGGATCACCATATTCTCTACGGTGAACCAGCTGACGTTTATGGGTAGGGGATCTATAACTAAGGTACCACGTGGATCTGGAAGACCTATGCCCGCAAGTGCGTCTACCAAGAGAGACGTAAGTGACCAAGCCGCCGGAATCTTACAACCTAGACCGGTATTCATCGCACCTGTGAGTGGGTTCCAGCACGTTGGAAGGAACGTACCCACACTCATACCAGAGGCAGCGATGATTAGTTTATCAAACAGGCTCACGGCAGTTGGAGCAAGGGTGTCATCCATGGTGCGAATATGGGTAAGCAGGCATTTCATTATCTCCGTGTTCTGGAGAGCCCAGGCCGGTCCACTGTGGCAGGCGCGCCGCTTAATTCCGGCCACAATGCCTTCCTCGGTAAAATCCGAATTATTTCGTGCCGCTGAAGGAATACCGTATGGTGCGCCAAACGTCTCACTGTTTGAGATGTGATCCCAGGCAATACCTTGCCTTGGCAATGGAATATCCGTGCCTAGAGGCAGAAACCCGTCAGCATACAGATTTGAAGCAGGGGACGAATTGACTTCGTTGTAGTCGGCAAAAATTGCGCGGTCTCTATCCCACATCAATGTTCTGACGGAGGCAGAAGTTGTTGCAGCAAGTTCATTCCATGCATCGCGGTCTGCGCGTCGTTCGAGGTACTCGGCAGTCAGCGCCAACGATTGAATGAGTTGGTAACAGCGCGTGGTGGAACCCACGCTGTACACGTCGCGCTGGCGAATGAACTCTTGCGGAATCGATACACCAGCCGGCGATTGACGGTAGAGACCTGTGATAGGTGAACGGCACGCCTTATTAAGGTAGTGCGCATAGCGGCTCAATGCAAGATAAAACTCCTGAACGACGGGTTTTGGTGCACCCCAGCCAAGTAGATAACGAAGTATCGTACCGCCGTCGCATACCGCGTCTCCAACGGTGCCGCGAAATGGTGCGACAAATTCCGGCAGGCTACCGTCGTGCCTCTGATGATAAAGAAACGCGCGCACCGTTTCAATTGCAAGTTCAGTGTTGTTAAGAGCGAGCGCTTCTTGAATGAGCGGCGTCACATGCGCTGCCAGCTGAAACCGCCGTCCCAGCCATTCACTCGCCAGTTGAGGCTTAGAAGAGCCACTGAAGCCGCCGTGAACACAATATCTCTTCAGTAGGTCAGCCTGTATGGTGAAAAGATTTTCGTGTCTTGCATCGCTCGCCCGAATGAGGAGTGGCACCGGGGCCTCAATCGCGTCTTCGTTCAGGGCGCCGCGTGATGCCAGTGTTAAATCCTCTCTCACCGTGCTTGCAGCCATCTCATCGTTTGCTGCAACGCACGCACCTACAGCAAGAAAATCTCGTTCGCCTGCGAGTACTTCAATATTATAATGGAATGCGATGTGCGATTGCACGCCGCGTGCTACAGCTAGCTCATGAGAAATTGAGTTGAACTTGCGCGCAGTGAAACTCTCACAGAGTGGGGATGCGTTCCAATCTCCTGTTTCGGACCACGGCTCAGACAGTAAACACCGTCGTGAATCCGGCAGGCGAGTAGCGCCCATAGCTAGCCAAAAGGTATTTCCTTCACACGTCGTTTTGTGATCATTAAGACTTCCCGATGGAAAAAGCACCGAATTATCGGCACCTATGTCAACACTAATCTCCCACTGTGCAATGTCGTGTTCCAGTCGTGGTTGGGAGTGGCGGATATGTTTGTCGTCCTGCAACAACGTGCGAAGGATTAGGTCCACATTAACTGGAGATTGGGAAGTGTTAAACACCTCAATGAGCGAAATTAATGTTCCATTCGTGGTAGCGAACCTTGCCTCCTGGATGCGGACGCCAGGTAGTTGATCCGATGTGTATATGGTTGAAATCTTTTCGTGATCGCAGGTTATGAAAGCAGGCGAAAGGTGCGCGTGTCGTCCAGTGTCGGTAAGCACATCAAAAGTGTAAATTCGGGGAAGCGGAGCATCTGCGAAACTACCGTAGTTCCAGAAACCGGGTTTTGGAACCCCGCCGAGCTGACATAGTGCGTAGCTGAGCCATCTGTTTTGCACCACTAGATTCTCTAGAACTGGCATTTTCTGATTTGGTGTCCATTCCACGAATGCACGCCACGCACGTCCGGTGGCAGCATGTTCCCACGGTAGAGTTCGTGGTTAATTCGCTAATGAGAATACCGTAAAGTGGATAATATTCGCCCACCGTTCGAGGGATACCCTGGGTTCTTTGATCAGAACCAGCCTACGCGGCATTCTCAGCGCAATGGAGACACTTGCGTGAAGCTTCCTGGCTAATGATCTCCGCGGCGAATGCTACTGCGGTGCCCCATTCGCGGTTTTTCGCCGCTCGGATAAGTCGCATAGTTGGATACCAAGTGGTGGTGTCGCCATCGTGAAGCCATCGCCAATCTGGCAGAGGTGGCAGCAGAACGACAGTCGGTAACCCCAGGCTTCCCGCCATATGAACCACAGAGGTGTCAACAGATAGCAGCATATCAAGCTGACCCAGGCACTGGCTGGTAGCGATCCAGTCCGTGAGAAAGGGATCTGCGTCGTACGGCTTCGTCGTCATATCGAGCTCCGATAGTTGTGCGGCAGCCTCACCCTTCTGGAAACTATAACAGCGAACCGAACGAAGACCTAAAATAGGTTCGAGCGTTCGAATGTGCATGGACCTGTTGGCGTCGTTGAAGTGGTGTGGGCTTCCAGCCCAGACGATCCCAACGTTAAGGCTATCGTGCGACACTGGAAGTGGCCCGGTTCCAACACCGCGATCTATTTGGCCAGGAATGCCGGGGTCAATAAGAGTTGCGTAACCAGCGGAAAGTGTGTGGGGTAGGCTCATCATGCTTATTTGTACGTCCCAATCTGGTCCGCCGTAAACGTCGCCGCGGTCACATTCTACGATTGTGCAGTGCGGGTACCACTTGCGGAAGACGGCTCCTAAACCGTGAGAACATTGCACAACGATACGACCCTGCAGCTCTTTGAGCAGATTAAGATAGCGGGAAAACTGAATCTGGTCACCAAGGCCCTGCTCACCCCATACAAGTAACGTTCTACCTTCAAGAGGCTCGCCGTTCCAGCGGTAATCCATGTATGCTCTGGGGTTGTATTTTGGGAATGCAAGCCTGTGTTCATAATGGGCAAGGCCCGCTTTTAGATCTCCTCGCGTAAGCAGCGAAATGGCGAGGTTAGTGTGTGCTGCACTGTGCTCCGGGGATAGGACGATCGCTCTGGTGTGTGCTTCTTCCGCCTGTTGATATCTTCCCATTGCGAGGAGTTCGATACCCAGGTTAGTTAAAACGTCAGCGTTTGATGGATCAAGTTGGGTGGCCTTTGTATACGCCTCAATAGCACCCACCGAGTCGCCGCATTCCCGTAGTGCGTTTCCAAGGTGGAACCACGTGGAAGCAGAGGCATCCGCGCACTTAGCCGCTTGTTTCCACGCACTCAAAGATTCCTCACGACAACCGCCAGCCCACATGGTTATTGCGAGGTTCTGCCAACATTCTGCAAGGTGCGGGTGGCCCGTGCAGAGAGCCTGATGATGTTTTACGGCTTCCAAGGGGCGACCCATACCGTGAAGGATGATCGCCGCATTAGAATGTGCCTCCCAACAGGTTGGTATCGCTGCTGCCAGCGCTTGAAAAAGTGCCAGAGCGTCTATGTGGCTATCTTTTGCTGCCAATTCGGCGGCAATCTGCAGAACAGGCTGCAGGAGGGTATGGTCCTGAGTAGCAGCTAGAGTGAGTTGCTGAATGGCTGGTAACTTGCGTCCGGTGTCCAGGTAAATTAGCCCTAAATGATACTTCACCACTGAGGCGTCTGGAATTAACTTGGCGGCTGTTTCAATGTGCTGCACGGCATCCTCGGTGGTGGCTGTTTGCCGCAGCAGGCATCCCAAATTAAAGTGTGCTGCGCCAAAACCTGGCGCTTTCGAAACGGCGTTGCGATACAATCTCTCTGCCTCGCCCGTTTCGCCTAACGCGGCGAATGAGTTGGCGAGATTATACATTGTAAGTTCGTTTTCAGGATCTGTATCCAGTGCGTTACGAAACTCTTTTGCTGCGGCCTCGTGGCGGTTCAGAGCAGCTAGCACTTCTCCCAACATGGCATGGGCAACCGCACTTCGTGGGTTTTTTAATAATGACTGTCGCAAAACACTCTCGGCCTCGTTATCCTTACCACATCTTATAAGTTCTGCAGCTTTTGCCAGCAGGAATTGAAAGCTCGCGGCTGGTTTTGTGTTAGCTTTGGTAACGGGAGGGTAAGAAGGGCGTCTCAATGGTTGTGAACTCCTGGCAAGTTGAACAGGTAAATATTATTCACGTATATTATCGGCAACTACCGAAACTATACTGAACCATTTGTAGACAGATACACGAAAAACCGCTATACTGCGTCAATTATCAGGTTGTATACCATTCACAGGGATGGGGAGACGCGCGCAAGGAGATTTAGGGTGATGGTAAGGAAGCTGACTGTTCTCTGTGCATTTGTGTTGTGCCTGCGCGGTGTTGCCGCTCGTGCAGACAGGTCAAACCAACTGGTACCAGTGAATGTCAATATAGGCGGAGTACGCCTTCAATCTGCCAGCCAAGCCCTTTCTAATGGCCATGACACGTTCGTCCCAATTGACGCACTAAAGTTATTCGGTGCGACCTGGAAGATTGATAAGCGTGACGAGACAGTGGCTGCATCCTGGAATCCTGGCGGCCAGCACGCCACATTTGCGATCGTTCGGCCAGACCATCATGCAATGTTGTCGCTGAACGATTTAGCTCGGACGTTTGATGGCATCGTTGTGAGGCCTGGAAATACGGCGTCTCGGAAACCTGATACCGTGAACTCAGTCTACCTGTTGTCAATCGTGAAAAGCATCGTCGCGACCAAGCGGTCTCTCACCATTACTACCAGCTTCCCCGTGACTGCCAACGTCTGGATGATCGAAGACGCACCTCCGCGAAGAGGCATAGTCGATTTGTACGGCTGCTACCTCCCCGATACAGTTGTACCGAAAACACAGCCAGCGTCACTCGCTGCGACCCTGCCCGTGCGTGCGGCGCAGAGGAATTTCTCTACCACTAGAGTGGTTGCCCAAGTTGACGCAGGTGTCTATTTTAGGGTGGGTGAGCGCGCTGCCGTTCAGGGCGTCGACGCGGTTATTGCTGCATTCCACACTCGCTCTACTACCAACAGCACGCAGGTAGTCATTAATGTTCCAGTTAGCCACAATCCAATAGCATCCGTGCAGCCTTCCGGCCCGCTGTCGGCTTCGACGACTGGCACGCACAATGCAACAGCAGCCTCAAGCGGCGGCACAAGTAACCCAATGTTGGGTTCGCCGCGTACCACAACTTCCGGAACAGGAGCGCCATCGCAGTCTACCGCAAATGCACAGCAAGGAACCTCTGGCGTTTCACCAGCCACCCAAGCACCGGCCAACATTGGATCGACAACACAGCCGTCGCCGGCCGTACCAGGACCCGCAGCGGTAACTGCCATTCAGTACAATGAGCTCTCTCCGACGGAAGCGTCCATAGTGATTGATGCTGGGGGCTCGGTCTATCCCGTGGTCCATTACTTGACTGGAGGCAACCTGGAAATTGTTCTTCACGGGTTACCGCTCAATCTTACGGTACCCTCCCAAAACAGTATAGTATTGAATAATGCGATCATTAGTCGTATCGAGTCGATACAAACTCCAGAAATAGGGAGTAATGGTGACATTACGAAAGTCGCGGATACCCGGATTAAGATCGTATCGCAAAGATTCCTGGGGTTTGCACTAGACCGAACCGCTAACCAGGTTATTATGAATCTGCGCGTTCCGGATAACGCAGACGGCGATCTCGCGGGTAAACTAATTGTGGTTGATCCCGGTCATGGAGGCGCAGATACAGGCGCACAAGCCGGTGGGTATTCCGAGAAGAACATCGTGCTTCTTATCGCAAGAAAGCTTCGAACGGATTTGGAACAAGCTGGCGCACGGGTTGTAATGACTAGGGATCGGGATGTTACGGTGCCCCTTGCCTCCCGTCCGGCCTTAGCAAACCAAATTCATGCGGATTTCTACGTAAGCATTCACAATGATTGTTGCAGTGTACCAAATTCAGCGAGTGGTACCACTACCTACTACCACATGCATGACGCGAGTAGCCGAGCCCTAGCGAACAGTGTTCAACAGGCCATTGCGGCAGTTAGTGGATTGCCTAGTAGAGGTGCCCGATCGGATGGAATGCTGTACCAGCATGGGCTAGAAGTGCTGCGTGATAGCAATATGCCCGCCATCCTAATTGAAGTGGCCTACATTAACAACGAGCATGACAGAAGTTACCTCATCAATCCTGCGTTTCAGAGTACCGTCGCCTCTGCAATCGTGGCAGGATTAAAGGGGTATGTCCAGGGAATGCCCCAGGCTGCTGATGCTGTTCAACCTAACTCAAAAATACAAATTGCTCAGGGACATTAGACTTTGAACCGGAATGCTACCGCGGTTATCCTACTTGCAACCATCGTTTCACTTACTGGCTGCCAAAAGGGAGGGGCACCAACGCAGCCCCAATCCTCACCTTCGCCACCGCAGGTTGCCGCACCAAATACCAGCCAGGTGCCACCAGTGACCGGTGCCACTACACCCAACGCGCGGACCATCGTCGCGCAGGTGACATCTGCGGTTGATGCGCTGCTCGCACAACAGGCGACTTCCAAGTATCCGGTGTTGCCAAAAGCAGTAAAGTTGCAAACGGTTACAATAAAAAACGACGTCGCGACTCTCGATTTCAACGAGAAGTTTAATGCACTGGCGAACATGGGAGACACCACTGAGGCCGAGGCACAGAAAGCCTTACGAACCGCGGTTGGAACAGTAAAAGGCGTGACCAAGATGAATGTAACAGTTAACGGTAAACCTTTTAACAGCCAGATGACGGATTGGAGCACACCCTTTGATGTGCATTATCAGCCTGACGATGAAGGTGATTCCTCCTCGCAAGACTCTACTGAAACTGGATCAAATTAGTGGTAGTAAGACCTGACGCGCCAATAGGCGTTTTCGATAGTGGTTATGGCGGTTTGAGCGTAACCATAGAGATTCTACAGCGACTAGAACACGATAACATAGTATTCGTTGCAGATCAGGCACACGTTCCCTATGGAACCAGGACGCTGAATCAGGTTGCGGGTTTCGCCTCGGCAATTACTGAGACGCTTGCTGTAGGCGGATGCAAGGCCGTGGTCATGGCGTGCAACATCTCGTCAGCCACTGCTCTGCCAGCTATGGTGCAGGAATATAAGGAGATTCCTATCCTGGGCGTTATTGGCCCAGGTGCAGAGTCGGCCTCCATCGCCACGATTTCCGGTAGAGTGGGTGTACTTGCAACTGAGGGCACGGTCTCCAGCGAAGCCTACGTGCGCGCACTGGAGCAGCTACCGCGCGTCGCTAGTGTTGTGCAGGTTGCGTGCCCAAAACTGGTCCCGTTAGTTGAGGCAGGTACTATTTCAGGAGCCGAGGTTGATAGTGCAGTTCGAGAGTACCTTCAACCACTCCGGGATGCTTCAGTCGACGCCGTCATCCTGGGTTGTACGCACTACCCATTCTTATTGAAGGCACTGCAGAAGGAGTGGTCGTTACCCGTATATGTCAATCCAGCATACGCAACAGTGACGAAGCTCATCGCAGAATTAGGCGGCAAACGGCTGAATAGAAGCGGTCACGTGGGAGCACGAAAGCATCTTGCGGTCACTACCGGCGATGTTGAGGAATTTCGATCTGGTCTTCGTTGGTATTTGGGCGACAAGGCAAAGGAGTTTACGGTAAAGCCGGCAACATGGCGCAAAGGAAAACTGGTCATACCGGCTCTACCGCCTAGTTCAAAATAGCTAGCTCCTACCTACTTTAGTAGATTTAACTGGCCCGGTGACCTAAGAACGATCTGCGGATGGTTTGAACCGTATTTACTAAACATTCCGGTTACGACCACTTTGTGGTGGAGTAACGTTCGCAGGTCGGGGAACCTAGCTCCATCCGTTACCTTTACAGCGGCACTAATGGCGTTTTTCCACTGCCGATTGAAATCAATGTAGAAATATCCAGTGCCGTTGTGGGGAATGAATACCGATACAACATCACCGGCGAATGAACCGTGTTTACCTAGCAGCTTACGTGCACCCGTCAAATCAGCCGAGGAAAGGCAACCCTTAGGGGTGGATGTAACGGTATTGAAATGAGCTGTTTTGGAAAATTTTAGCGTAACCTGCTTCTGGCGACCAGGTACCTGTCCAGCAACTTTCCTTGGCGCCGAGGCGGCTGGTAGGGCAGCCACCGATAAACACAGCATTGCGACACATGTCCATCGTCTTGAAAAGATCAATTGAGTGATTTCTCCTTAAGCAGCAATTTATCGAGTAGTCTCATCTTGGAACGATTTATATTGCCGCACGCAAATGCGCGATTTGATGATACCCTTTACGAGGGCTTTGGTAACCATGGAACACGCTTTGGCAAACGACGCTGTTGTTATCTAGTAAATTAAAGGCCCCATGCGCTCATAGAATCAAGGAGCCCCGCAGGTAAACCTGCGGGGCTCCTTGATTAATCCACCATTTTGGCGGAAGGCTACATATCGTAATCCATGCCGCCGCCAGGTCCACCAGCAGGTGCTGCAGGCTTTTTCTCCGGCTTCTCAACGACAAGGCATTCCGTCGTGAGTAGGAGGCTTGCGATGGACGCAGCGTTCTGTAGGGCGGAGCGCGTGACCTTCACCGGATCTACGACGCCAGCGTTGATCATGTCGCCATACTCCTCGGTGGCGGCATTGAAGCCATGGCCCGCGGGAAGCTGGTTAACTTTCTCAACGACTACGCTGCCCTCGAAGCCAGCGTTCTCAGCGATCTGTCGCAGAGGCTCCTCAAGCGCACGGCGTACAATCGCAACGCCATGTCGTTCGTCTGCATTGTTACCCAGGGCATCTGTCAGCGACTTCTGAACGTTAAGGAGAGTGACACCGCCGCCTGCGACAATGCCTTCCTCAACGGCAGCACGTGTTGCGGACAAAGCGTCCTCAAAGCGGTGCTTCTTCTCTTTCAGCTCGGTCTCTGTGGCCGCGCCGACCTTGATGACTGCAACGCCACCAGCCAGTTTTGCAAGGCGCTCCTGTAGCTTCTCGCGATCGTAGGAGCTGTCGGTATCCTCAATCTGTCTCTTGATGAGGTTGATGCGGCCCATGATAGCCTCTTCGGTACCAGCGCCATTAATGATCGTCGTTTCTTCTTTGCCGACAATCACCTTTTCAGCTCGCCCAAGAGCACTAACCTCAATCTTGTCAAGCTTAAGACCAAGGTCTTCACTAATGAACGTTCCACCAGTGAGCAGCGCGATGTCCTCGAGCATTGCCTTACGCCGGTCGCCAAATCCGGGTGCTTTCACTGCGACACTGTTGACGATACCGCGAATCTTGTTGACCACAAGCGCAGCGAGTGCATCTCCGTCGACGTCTTCCGCGATGATAACGATCGGCTTGCGCTGCTGTGCAACCGCCTCTAATATGGGCAGCAGGTCAGCCATCGCACTAATCTTCTTCTCGAAGATAAGGATGAATGGGCTTTCGAGCACCGCTTCCATCCTCTCGGGATCTGTCACAAAATATGGCGAGATGTAGCCCTTGTCAAACTGCATACCTTCCACGAAATCGGTGTAAGTTTGAAGGCTCTTGCTCTCTTCAACAGTGATTACGCCATCCTTGCCAACGCGCTCGATTGCATCGGCAACGAGCCCGCCAATTTCAGTGTCGTTACCTGCAATGCTCGCAACGTTCGCAACCTTAGCCTTATCGTCTGCGACACCAACTGCCAGTTTCTTCAATTCTTCAACTGCATGGGTTACAGCGAGTTCTATACCGTGCTTAACCTGGAGAGGATTGCCGCCGGCAGCTACGTACCTAAGACCCTCATTCACAATCGCCTGTGCCAGGACTGTCGCGGTGGTAGTGCCGTCACCTGCTACATCATTGGTCTTGCTAGCGACTTCCTTAACGAGCTGTGCGCCCATATTCTCATATGGATCTTCCAGTTCAACCTCTTTTGCGACCGTAACACCATCTTTGGTGATTGTGGGGGAGCCCCACTTTTTGTCGAGAACGACATTCCGGCCCTTCGGTCCAAGAGTCACCTTCACGGCGTTTGCTACCGCGTTCGCGCCGCGTTCTAGCGCGCGCCGTGCCTCCTCATCGAACTTTAACATCTTTGCTGCCATAGTTTATCTCCTGTGGCTATACTATAATCTTGGAATTTGTCTAGTGTTCAATAATCGCGAAAATCTGGTCTTCGTCCAGCAATACATAGTCGGTGCCTTCGAGCTTGACCTCGGTACCACCATACTTGGAGTAGACCACCACATCGTCAACTTTAACAGTGAGCGGTTTGACCTCGCCATTTTCCAGAATGCGGCCAGAGCCTACCGCAACCACACGTCCCTCCTGGGGCTTCTTTTTGGCAGAGTCCGGAAGGAAAATACCGCCGGAGCTCTTTTCCTCTTCGTCGCTCGGTTTCACGACCACTTTGTCGCGCAGAGGTCGCAAATTCATAGGGTTGCCTCCTTGACACGGATGTTGCGCGATTTGCGCAAATTTGGCGCTCGTACATATCGAGTGCTAATAAAGATTACTATAACGAAGCCCGCCGTGTCAAGCGGAGGACCGTCAAAATTTCAATTGGAACAACCTGTTTTGCCTAATAATTTGTGGCTGGGCCTAACTGCATTCTGACTAGGCGCCGTTAGCCAGACGTGTTAATTATAACCTGGCTGCAGTGGCAATGTTCGAGAGCGCGATGCACTCGTTGCTGTCTTTTGGCGGCAGATATAGAATTACGCCGATTAGCTGTCTGCGCCAATAATCTGCGACACTGATTTGATGCCGTCACGCTCCATAAGCTTAAGTAGCCCGAGGTTGATCGATTTTGCAGCATATGGACCGTTGTAAATCATTGCTGTGTAGATTTGCACAAGAGATGCCCCTGCGCGAATACGTTCATAGGCGTCCTCGGCATTACTAATTCCTCCCACGCCAATGAGTGGTATGGATCCACCACAATGGCTGTAGAGAGTTCGAAGAACAGTTAGCGAACGTTCCTTCAATGGCCGGCCACTAAGACCACCTGCTTCACCAAAGTCACTTAGAGAGTCCGGGCGGGTTATGGTGGTATTTGTGGCCACAATGCCCGCCATTCCGCATGCTATTGCAGTATCTGCCGCGGCTTTAAGATCGTCAGGTTCCATGTCTGGTGACACCTTCACCATTAGCGGCACCGGTGTGCCACCCTTTTGCAGCGCAATGGCATTCGCTTCATTTTTAAGGGCACTCAGTAAGTCGTGTAGACGGCTGCTTTGAAGCCAGTCACGTAACCCAGGTGTGTTGGGTGACGAAACGTTCACGACGATAAAATCAGCAAGTCGAGCAAACCTTCTCAGACTTTCTTTATAGTCATTAAGCACTGCAGTGTCACCAGAAATTCGTCGGGTTTTACCAATGTTCACAGCCAATGGCGTTGGCAACGATCTACCTCGTCGCAGTGCGGCTATTCGGTGTGCTACAACCTCGCAGCCGTCGTTATTGAATCCCAGTCGATTAACGATTGCTTCCTCGCGAGGAATTCGAAAGACGCGAGGCTTTGGGTTACCTGGTTGAGCTTCGGCGGTTATCGTGCCGACTTCAACGAAGCCAAATCCGAACCGAGGCCACACACGTATTGCTACAGCATTCTTATCACAGCCAGCAGCGAGGCCAACGGGGTTCGGGAATTTAATCCCCGCTACTTCGGTCTGTAAGGCTTTGTGTGTCACCACAGGCCCACCTAGTCTGGCCGCGGCAGACGGGATGTGGCGTAGCATTTCTAGTGTGTATTCGTGTGCCCATTCTGCATCTCTGGAAAAGAGTAGGGGACGTAGCGCTCGTTTGTAGATCATTGGGTAAAGGTCCTGCTCCGGAAGGCCGCTGGCATCATGACGGGTTTGCCATTTGAAGCGCGTGCTTTAACTGCGACAGTGAGACGGCCGCCTGTTCTTGAAGTCTGCCTTGCCAGTTGCATTCTATAGAGAGTCGAGCATCATACCTAGCGGCCAGCATCGCACGGAACATAGCGGCGTGGTCGTAGGTACCGGTGCCAGGCGCATATCGACCTGTATCGGCTGTGTGCACGTGCCTAAGGACGTCGGCGGCATCAGTAATAGCCGTAATCGGTTCGCCCTCGGCTTCCATATGGTATGTGTCCGCAAGAGCCATCAGGTGGGACTTTGCTGTAGCCCTTGCTAGAGCAGCCCCTTGAGAAACAAGATTAATTGAGTTGCACTCGGCGGAACAGAGCGGCTCAATGACGATTGTTATGTCGTGACGAGCGCCATGGTCGCCACAAAGGCTAAGAAAATCAGCCAGTTGCAGCGCCGCCCGATCGTGACTAAAGCCTGTGGGAATTTGGCGAGCGCCTCCACTTCCAAATACAATGATGTGGCCGCCCACGCTGGCTGCTCGAGCGGTTGCAATCGCCACATATCTCGCGAGATATGCAGAGTCCACGTTAGGTCCCACAATATGTGCAGATCGAACAAAGCTGTTGAACGCTTCTGGGCGTAGCGGCATCTTTTCAATAGTTCGTGCGATAGGAGCCCATTCGACGTCCGACAAGTCTGGGTTGAGGTCACCCGCTACTGATAGTTCAATGTAATCAAAACCTGCATCGGAAAGCAGAGACGCAGTGTCGATAGCGGAACACACGCCAAATCTCATAGTTCTATTCCGTTCTTAATCGAAAACTTCAAAATCCTATTAAGTCTACCCCCTTGAAATGGTGGAGTTTGTAAGCCGATCTACCGATATTAATGATAACCGTCGGTACATACTTTTTTGAGATCGATCTCAGGAGCTTTGAACTTGCCAACATCCAAATCCAGTACACCAATAATGGCTCAAATCACTCGCCGTCTTGCAGCGAGTACGGATATGTTGTTTGCGGTGCTATTGATTGTCGTGGTGGGAATGCTTATCGTACCACTTCCTGACTGGCTGCTGGACACCATGCTAGTCGTCAATATCAGTGCATCGGCAACAGTTCTACTGGTGGCTCTCTATAACACCGAGCCGCTGCAGTTCAGCATATTTCCTTCACTGCTCCTCGTTATGACGCTGTTTCGTTTGTCCTTAGACGTTGCGGCAACCAAGCTTATCCTTAGCAGCGGCCAAGCCGGGCAGGTGATCACTGCGTTTGGTAAGTTTGTAGTTGGCGGTAACTACATTGTAGGTATCATCGCATTCCTTATCCTGGTCGTTGTGCAATTTGTGGTCATAACCAACGGTGCGGGTCGCGTAGCCGAAGTGGCAGCAAGGTTCACACTTGATGCCATGCCGGGGAAGCAGATGTCGATAGACGCCGACCTAAATGCGGGCTTGATCAATGAAGAGATTGCTCGAGCACGGCGCAAGCAAATTGAGAGCGAAGCTGATTTCTATGGTGCAATGGATGGCGCTAGCAAATTTGTACGGGGCGACGCCATAGCTGCAATTCTGATCATTATAATTAATATCGTTGGTGGTTTTGCATTGGGTCTGTCTCGAGGTGGAGACGTGATGAGTGTTCTACAAACGTACACACTCCTCACGATTGGCGAAGGTTTGGTGAGCCAAATTCCGGCGCTATTAATCTCCACTGCAACGGGACTCATTGTCACCCGCGCCGGTGCCGAAAAGTCTCTAGGGCAGGATTTCCTTGGTCAGCTATTCGGAAGTTCGCGACCCCTGGCTGTTGTATCTGGTTTACTGGTATTTCTCACCGTATTACCAGGTTTTCCTAAAATCCAGCTCCTCATTGGCGCAGCGCTCATGGGGGGCGGTGCATGGTTCCTCGCAAAGCGAGATAAAGAATCGGCGAAATCAAAGACTGAGCAGGAAATTAAGGCAGCCCAATCAGTTCATCAGGCACCCACCGGGCCAGAAGCGGTCATGCCATTGTTGGGGCTAGAAACCATTGAGCTCGAGCTTGGCAGTAACCTGGTACCGTTGGCGCTTCCCGAAGAGGGCGGCGACCTTGCTGAGCGAGTGGGGAATATACGGAAACAGATCGCATTAGAGCTTGGTATCGTGCTGCCAACGGTACGTATTCGGGATAACCTGCAGCTGAAGACCAATCAGTACCAGATTAAGATCCGCGGTGCAGTTGTGGCACAGCACGAGCTTCTCATGCAGTGCGTGCTGGCCCTAGACTCCGGGATGGTACGCCAACCATTTCAGGGCACCGCAACCGTAGAGCCTGCATTAGGTACGCCTGCCCTGTGGTTGCCACGTGCCATGAAAGAACGGGCAGAGATGGCTGGTTATGTTATTGTAGAACCTTCAACCGTGCTGGTGACGCACCTAACAGAGGTCATCAAAAATCACGCCGCAGAGATGCTTACTCGGCAAGAGACCCAGAAGCTGCTGGAGCATGTAAAACGCACGGATGAGGCGGCAGTAAACGAGCTGGTGCCAAACCTCCTTACATTGGGTGAGGTGCAAAAGGTACTTCAAAGCCTTTTGCGGGAACGAGTAGGTATTAGGGATCTCACAACTATCCTTGAGACCCTGGCAGATTATTCACCCAAAACCCGCGAGATGGATGCGCTATCTGAGTTTGCGCGGGCCGCTCTGGCTCGTCAAATCTGTCACCAGTACATCGACGAAGACGGAATGCTGCGTGTGTTGACTTTAGCGCCTGCGCTGGAGCAGGAGCTGCGTGGGGCAGTACAAATGACCCCAACTGGGCAGATGTTAGCCATTGAGCCCGGTTTAGCTCAGAGCATCATCAAGAACCTTAGCGAGGAGATGGAGCTCTGGTCAGATCAGGGGTACCATCCCGTCCTATTGTGCAGTGGGCAGATACGCCTGCCCGTACGGCGCCTGGTAGAACGCGCGCTACCAACATTGGTTGTTATGGCATACACGGAGATCGTAGCCGGGGTTGAGGTGGAAGCACTGGGAACCGTTCAGGCAGAGGTATCTATGGTGGCGTAGAGCAAGTGTTTCATGCCCCTCGTTGTGACATAGAGTTAGAAAGCCTGGCCCCTAGGGGCCAGGCTTGTTTTGTAAATTTCTGGGAATGGCGCTCACCACGGAAGACCTAAGACAATTCGCTAGCGACGAAACGGCAAAGTAGTTTAGAAATATTAGCGCATACAGGCGGTCGCTCTATCGTGACCATCTGTATGCGCTAGCGTGCGTTACATGTTGTGAAAGTATTTATTCTACGTCCTGAATGTTCGTGGGTTTCTCTGACGTTTCTTCCGTTTGCCAGTTGTCGCAATCTAGCCTCTTGCAGTGCAGCATCCTTCTACTGGACCCGTTGGACATTTCAACGGTGGCAATGCTCGCGTGCCTGCATGATAGGCACAGCGACGGCTCAATGAGCCGGACAATTCTTAATTTTGTGTCTTCGTTATTCATTCCATTGAGTCCTTAGCTGCTTTGCTGCACGAGTGCTATCCTGCGACTCGAAAACTGCAGTCTTAATGTTACTCATCAAACCAAGCGCGGCTTTTAATACCCGCAGAACCTAGCATAACACCACGAATTCGGCAAACGGCTTCCTCTTCGCTAGTAGACCATCGCAAACTGCGAACCAGCCAGTTTCGCGATGCCAACTGCAATTGAGCGTCTGTACCAACGATATTGACGGTGGCATGATGGGCAATAAGGCATTGTAGGTTTGCCTCAAGCGTCTTCCACCACGAAGGATCCGACACTGGCACCAGCATTGTCCTCGAAATATTGACAATGACCTCAAGATGAGCTGATTTTGCGAGCGCAAGCAGCATCTCCCGCATTCGCTGCTGCATTTCGTCACTCCACTCACCAACAAGGTTTAAAATTGTAACTCCACTGTGCTGGCAAATATTAACGTCTGCCGATAAAATAGCCACGGTACTTCTCCTCAACATGAGTAAGATGACACGCAGTTAATTATCGGCCTTACCGGTGCAAAACATGAGAACTGTCTTATCAGGTCAGCACCAGGTATCACCAGGTTGTTCCATAATGAACATAGTTTGCAACACGGATATTTTGGTCACATCGGGATCGCGACTGCGTATTAATATTAGATACGAAACGATATCATCGCGAATGAGCCGCTGCATATGCTGAGATTAAAAACGAGCCATTCTACAGATTTAGACGGGTGTGCCATATGGGCAGATTGCCGTCTTAACGGTCGCATGGGTGCCGGAATACCTGGTATCCGCCTCTGGAGCGCCCGTCACGTGGGCCTGCCAGCCACAAAGGGTCTCCGTGCAATCGCAGCTGCAATATTCGTGTCAACCTGTGTACCGGCGCTTGGTCAAAACATTGCGCCCGGGCAATCGCTTTATTCGCCTGGGATTTCAAGCTCTGTAGGTACCGCGTCGGCTGCGTTCTCTAACAGAGATTCTGCTACCGGCGTAATCACGGATGTCTTCATGGGGACTGGTTCCACTGGTCCTTTTGTATTAAGCTACAGTCAACCGCAGGTGGGCAGCCAACTGGTCGTTGTAAATGGGCGGTTGCTGGTTGAGGGCAACGACTACAATGTAAACTACACCACGGGGCAGATTTCGCTTGCACAGCCGTTACCTACCGGTTCGCTTCTACGGGTAACGTACAAAAGTTTTGGAGGCAAACAACAGAATACCGGAATCCCTTCTGCGGTACCACTACAATGGCAGCTGGCAGGGAACCAACACGGCTGGCTCCGACTAAATTCCATGCTTCAGCGCAATACAAGTGGTGGCGGTCTCCCTGCAGTTCAAACAGACCTTCAACTGCACGGAATTACCGCGTTGGGATCTGCGAGCCAGTTAACTGCCGGTATGTTTGTAGACCTTCACGGCGGCAACTGGCTGCGCCGTTCCGGCGTTGTCCTCGGCGATAAATCCGCGTGGAAGGGCGGTGATTTTGCGCTGCAACTCAACCGCGCCGGAACGCAATTCAATCAATCAGATGTTGCGGGAATTAGTGCTGGCCAGCAAAATATGCAGGCGGCACTCAATCTGCAGCCCCTAAAGCAGCTTAGCTTCTCGCTTAACGCTCAGGATTTTCAGCAGTTGGGTGCGCCAACAAGCGGGAGAGGGTCGTCTGACGTTGTAAGCTCCACGAGGGAGCAGTTTTCTGGGGGCATGAATTTGCAATTAGGTGGTGGAACACATGTACAGGGGCAGCGCAATGTCAGTACTACGGCTCCAGCAGGAGGCAAATCTGAAACCGTTGTACAGGATAATGTTAACCTCGTTCAACAATTGCCCGGCCATACCACAGCTACAGCCGCATATGCAGCAACCAATGCTAGCGGAGCGGCTGGGAACACCTACTCCCAATCATCTTCGCTATCTCTCACTTCACAGCCAACGGCGCAGATGCAGCTGCATGGCGTGTTTGAAAACGTGGTAGGTTCCACTCCGCAAAATCAGGAGTCATTGGCGGTAGGTTATACACCAGTCGCAAAGATTCCTGGTTTAAACCTAAATCTTTCGGATAGCGAGCAGTTTATGCAAACCGGCGTTGTTGCTACTCGAGCGTTCAATGTGAACGCGCCGTTGCTTCACAATCGCGTTAAACTCGCCGCGGGTGTTAATCAATTCCTCTCGCCGGGACAGAGCCTCTATGGTAGTTCCGTAAGTGCAAGCGCCCAGATTAACCGAGCTGTTTCACTGCAGGGTGACATGCAACTTCGGTGGCAGCAACTCACCTCATCGGCCTCATCGGGCACAATGCCAACGGTTAATACCTACGGCGTAAATCTGGCTGTTCAGCCGATACAAAATGTCAAATTGACCGGAGGGTTTACTCGCAATCCCGTTACGAACGGACAAGTGGTGCGCGCGCTGCAGGAAAATGTAGGACTAAATGCGACAGTGGGGGCGCTTAGCCTCAACACCAATGTCAGCATGCAGGATCTTTATAACGGTGCGGCTTCCGACGTAGACTCGTTCTCACTTTCACTGAAGTTGTCGCCATACGACAGCCTGCAAACTGGGCTACAGGCCAATAATCTCTTTGGCGGCCTGTCGGGTGGGCAGCAGACTTATCAATTGGGCTTTACACACTCTCTCGGGAACATTTTTGACTTCTCTCTTGCAGCGACGCTCACCGTTCACAACGGGATGGGACAGTTAAATAATCAGCCAGATTACGGTGCGCAGGCGCAGCTCGGCCTGCACTTTTAGTCTGGGGTTGCTTGCCGTTGGACAGCGGGGTGGGCGCGTAAGTCTAGCATACGCATGTCGCCGACATAGCCCGTACTTACCGGGTCGAGCATCGACGAGATTGTTTGCACAACTTCCGATATTCTGTCGGCTCCCACCAGGATGCGCCGCAGTGCGCCACGTACGTCGTCGGAATTCTCTGCGCCTGCGGCTTCTAGCCGACGTGCCAAACTTTGGGCACTTCCCGAGATGGCGAACAACGGGTTGTTGATTTCATGCCGTAAGGCGGCTGCCGCCTGGGCGATAACATCACGGCGTACCATTTGGAGGCGTTCCTGCTCCAGCTGAGAGTTGCGTGCTATTTCTGCATGAAGCTGCGCTGCCATCTCCACTAGCTCGGCTGTGGCATCTATTAATTGCCTGTCGCTATTGTCTAGTTGATCGTGAAGGTTAAGGTTCTCATTGGTCGTGTGGTGCAGTGCGTTGTAGGCACGTGCGGTTCTTAAGGCAGCAGTAATCCTCCACCGCCATTCATCGTCATCACCGTTAACCGGCAGCCACTCGTCTGGGGTAAATCGTTCTCCAATAGGTGGCTTTACCGCGGCGATCATAAGCCGGGTTTCTGACAATGATGGCTCTAACCGCATCCGCTCAACCAGCTCCAGGCCTGTCATATCTGGTAGCTGTTCCTGCGCTATCATGAGGAGTGGGGGTTCCATTCTCGCCATTGAAAGAGCAGTTGTGCCAGTTTCAATCGTCTGAATTGCTGTGCCGCAGCAGCAACATGTCCGCTTAAGACGGGTTTTCTCATCCTGGCCAGCCACGATATACGTCAGGGTACTTACGAAATCCACGCAACACTCCTATGGGTTCCCTAATGAATAGATTATTGGCAAAAGTTCAAATTACATCAGGGTTTGCTCGCTCGATAATCTGAAGGTGTACAGTTTGGTGATCTCACCGTTGACCATAATCCGACAGCTGCTTAGGTGGAAAGGCGGCTCGCAATGAGTTGACCACGGCTAGAACGTCGATTGCTTCCTGTGCGATTGCACCCTCGACCGGAGTGAGATGACCGATTGCTGCTATCCCCATCGCGGTTAGGCTCAATGCGATACCGCCGACGGCACTTTGCAGCGCGATCGTACGCATACGTCTCCCGATATGAATTAAATCGTCTACCTTCGTTAGCGAACTATCAAGTATTACAGCGTCGGCGGCTTCACCAGTTATTTCGCTGTTATTGCCAAATGCAATACCAACTGTGGCCGCAGTGAGCGCTGGCGCGTCGTTAATACCATCGCCCAGGAAAACAGTTGGCAGTGCCGCGGTTTCTCTGCGCACCAGCTCCAGTTTCTGTTCGGGGCTTTGAGAGGCAAATACTTCCGTTATCCCAACCTGCTCCGCCAAATGCTTCACCTCGGCATCCCTGTCGCCGGATACGAGCATTACACGAGAGACGCCATGTTTCGGACTGAGATGCTCAATAAACTTCGCGCCATCGGGCCTTGGTTCATCCCGAAACCTGAGCGTCGCACCTATTTTGCCATCAATCATCACGACACACTCCATGCCGGCAACGGGTGGTGGTAGCTCTGTGGCTAGCAATGGTTCGCGGTCATTAAGCTGTTTGCGGCCAGTGACATGTATTTCTGATCCGTTAATAGTGGCATGTAGTCCCATGCCAGGTACCTCAGAAACAGCTTCAGCTTCATACGTAGGTACGGCTGCCTCGGTAGCGGCATCTAAAATTGCACTGGCGAGAGGATGTTTGCTGTAGTGCTCAAGGCTTGCTACCAGGGCTAAAACGTGCTTCGTGTCGCGGCCTATGGCAGGGACTATCTCAGTTAGTTTCGGTTTGCCGTAGGTGAGCGTGCCAGTTTTATCAAAGATTGCCACGCGACACGAACTAATATTCTCCAGGACAGAAGGGTCTTTGATGATTATTCCCATACGAGCCGCCAGTGATATGGAACCGATGATCGATATAGGTATTGCGATGAGAAGTGGGCAGGGCGTGGCGGCCACCAGCACAGCGAGGAACCTTAAAGGCTGCCCTGAGTATGCCCAAGCCGAAAGTGCAAGTGCGAGGGCAAGGGGTGTGTAGGCAGCCCCCAGCTTATCCGCCAAGCGCCGCATTTGAGGCTTCCTCTCCTCAGCATCTCGCATCACTTGCATTATTTTTGAATATCGGGAATCTTGAGCCGGTCGATCGCATCGAATGTTGAGTGCTGCTTCTCCATTGATAGATCCAGATAGCACGGCTGTACCGGGTGCCTTCGAAACGCGATAGGGTTCTCCCGTAAGATAGGACTCATCCATTGTTCCATGCCCGGATATAACGGTACCATCGACCGGACAAAGAGCGTGTGGGAATACTGCAACAATGTCGCCGACCTTTACATCAAGAAGCGGAATCTGTTTAAGCTCGTGCCCTTTTACCAGCGTGGCCATGTTTGGCATTCGCTTGGCCAAAGCTTTTAGCACTGAAGACGCATTGCTCGCCGCATACTCCTCAAGGGCTTGTCCGCCCGAGAGCATCAGTACAACCAGAGCTCCTGCAAGATACTGATGGAGCAAGAACGATGCAACAATGGATATTCCGGCTAGTAGGTCGGAGCCAAAAATTCCTTTGAACAGGTTCCTTAGCAGCTCATAAACTAAGGGCAGACCGCCAAAGGCGAGTACGACGAGCAGAGGCACGTTCGGCGCGGGAACCCCGCGAATACTTACGTCGTGCAACGAGGAAAGATGCAAAATTCCAGTTGTAGCCATGCCCAGCAGGGCGAGGGCTGCTATTAACGCCTGCAACGGAACCCGCCGCTTTGGTTGATTTGCTGTGTCCTGAGCATCGACCGTTTGTTGGTGGATCATCACCTTAAATTCCTTCAATTTCACAATACCATAGCATGCACAACCACCATCACTCATCGCTAGATTAGGGGCGTTGGCAAATAATTGCGCTCTCATAATGCTATTCGGCCAGACTAGTGTGGCGCCAATAACTTCAATCTACATCGTCTATTGGGCGTATTTACCACTAATCGTTGATACCTACTTCAATGCGGGGTAAATCTCGAGCTTTTAGCGTTTCTCATAGTGAACAACAGTAGCTTTAAAGCCGATACTTTGATGTACACTTTTACTAGCGGGTTGCATTTACCCAACGACCCCAGTACCCACGGAAGTATAGATTTGACCAGGAGATTCGCTTTTATGGCAGTGCCAGATCCCAAGGTGTTTCGGAATTATGACATTCGCGCGCTTGTTCCTGAACTAGTTGACGAGAGCAGTGAGTATTTCGGAAAGGTCGGAGCCAAAGATACCTATCAGGCTCCACTAACGCCGGACGAGGTGGAGCAAATAGGCCGGGGATTGGCTCATTTTTTTGGTGAACGGCAGGTCGCGATTGGCTACGATGCGCGAACGTCTGGACCATCGTGGTCGCGTGCGCTTTCAAGTGGTCTCACTAGTCAGGGAGTGGACGTGTTGGACATAGGACGTGCCACCACGGATACCATCTATTTCGTTTCTGGAAAGTACCAGATACCCGCTGTCGAAATAACCGCCTCGCACAGCCCCAAAGAGCTAAATGGCATGAAAATCGTGCGGTCCGGTGCGCGGGTCGTTGGTATGGGGTCTGGTATGGAGGAACTTCGTGACCTCGTGATCGGCGGCAATTTCAATCCTGTAGATACTCCCGGAACAATAGTGCACAAGGATGTGCTTGGGGAGTATCTTGACCATCTCATGGCCTTTATTGATGTTGGTTCCATCAAACCATTCAAAATAGTAGCGGATGCAGGCAACGGGGTTGGCGGTCTTCCTGCTTCTGGAATTTTTGAGCGAATGCACCAACTTCATGTGACGAAGCTGTTTTTCGAACCAGATGGTACGTTTCCGAATCACGGACCAAACCCCTTTGAACGGGAAAACATCGAGCAGTTGGTTGCGGCTGTTATTGAGCAGAAGGCAGACTTCGGAGTTGCGTGGGATGGTGATGCAGATCGTGTCTTTTTTGTCGATGAGCTCGGTAATCCCATTCCGGGTGATTTTATTACTACTCTTGTGGCGAGGCACTTTCTCGCGCTTCACCCTGGTGCAGCTATAGTATATGATCTGCGAGCCTCCTGGGCCGTAGCAGACTGGGTTAAGCGCCTTGGTGGCAAACCAATTCCTGAAAGAGTCGGTCACTCATACATCAAGCAGACTATGCGGGCCGAAAACGGTGTGTTTGGCGGTGAGGTTTCTGGGCATTACTACTTCCGCGACCATTTTTACGCCGACAATGGCTTTATACCGCTCCTATCCGTGTTGCAAATGCTTACCGAACAAAACATCCCGATGAGTCAACTTGTCGCAAGTTTAGGTGCGTATTATGTGTCCGGCGAAATAAACTCTACAGTTAAGGATACCCAGGCGGTTATTGCACGGTTAAAAGAGACGTACCACGATGCTGATCAGCATTTCAAGGATGGAATTTCTGTGGAGTATCCGGACTGGCATTTCAACGTACGCCCGTCTGCAAACGATCCTCTAGTGCGCTTAAACCTGGAAGCCCGTAGTCAGGCAGACATGGAACATAAGCGTGATGAAGTGTTGG
>DAIDKH010000049.1 GCA_027450145.1 Chthonomonadaceae bacterium
GAAAATTGGCTAAGCGGCGTTAGGCATGGATTAGTGTCCAGTCGTACCCAGCAAAATGTTCAGCCCGTAGCCAGCTCTCGAACAAGCGCCCAATACGATACCGGGAAAGTGGAACAAGCCCCCTACACATAAAGTGTAGAGGGCTTGAGGTTTACAGCAATCACCAAAACTACCGAGCAGGAATGCTCCCCGGATTATTTAGTACGTACTTCTCGATAATAGGATCATCGCACTCAAATGAAAGCGCGCGGGATGCGGATTGGTATCCTGGCTGGCCTGGGAGCAGCGCCTTCTTTGGGTCGAAGATTTGGGGGTCCACGGGTACAGTCGTGTAAGGAGCGAAATCTGGATGGGTTGTAAAGCAATCAGAAAAGTCGTTGCATACCGCGTCCGGATAACTCAGTGGAGGTAACCCAAATATCTCGTACATTGTTTTATGCATACTTACAATGGTCGTGTGCCTATGACTTACGTAGTGCCGCTTCGCCCACGGGCTTATTAGCAGCAGAACCGAGCGCTGCGCGTCCACGTGGTCGGGTTCCCCACCGGAATCGTCCTCGGTTACGAATATCGCCATATGTTTCCAGTATTTAGTGTGCGATAGGAAGTCAACAATCCGGCCCAATGCCAGGTCATCATCTGCCATCCACGATGCGACATAGGGGTATCCGCGTTTCGGTTGAGGCCCAGTACCGTGGTCATTGCACAGGTCGATACACGTAAATGAAGGCATAGGTCGTGTGCCGTCAATAAATCGCTGTGTAAAATCCTTCTCAAACCAGTCAGCCCGGTATTGATCGGGAATATTCATGTTGAATATTGGGAACCCGAAGCAAGTGTTATCGTAAAGACACTTCTCCATCGGAATGTTCACCGTTTCACGTGCTCCGGTTGGTACCTCCTTGTCATCCTCTATGATTCCAGAGAACTCGAAACCTTCACCGTAATTCCGGAATGTTTTGTGATATCGCGTTAGGTGATCCCATACAGAACCAGCTTCTGGATAGTCCTCTGGCGCCATCGATGCGTCAGATCCAAATGGCACGAGCCGACCAGGTGAGCTGTCAACGGGCCGAAAATCCCACCCAAGTGTGTAGACCATCTGGCACCAGTTATTAGGCTTAACGTCCACCAGCCACCTATGGCCTACACCAGACATTTCGGGCATCATATAGAAGTTGTCGCTCACGGTAAAGTCGCGTGCCAGTGCATTGTGATTCGTCATGACGGGCACGTTGTGCAATGTGGGCTCTCCAGGTGCCGAGATGTCCTGATGTAGCCCCCAACGCAACAGTGAGCTGTCACTTCGCGCACCCGGGACATGATCGAAGACTGTGTCGAAAGTGTGGTTTTCCTTCAATATGAAGACGACGTACTTTATGTCCGGCGAGATATCCCCTGGAGTAGTAGGAATTACAGGGCTAGACATTTCAGCTCGATCCGCGGAACGGTCAACCATTCCATTATTGTAGAGCACCTGTGCGGTGAGGCGACCAAGTTCAGAATGATTCGTTGGCAGAGGTATGCGTGTAAACACACCTTTCATACCAAGAAATGGCGATACAGGCTGATGGGGCCCGGCGTTCGGCCCGTTGCCAAATCCTCTAAAGCAGATCACGCCTAAGTGGCCGCCATTGGGCGATACGATGACCCGGTACGGATACCAGGCTGTTGGGATATGCCCGAGAATCCTTCCGGTTTGCGTATCCATAATTCCAATGGCATTTATGCCAATCTCACAAATATAAAGGCGCTTTCCATTAGGAGAAAGGGCGAGACCGGCAGGTTGCACTCCACGCAGGTTTGCAACCAGAGGCGACGGCTGGATAAGGGTGCGTCTGATAATTCGCCCTGTAGTTGCGTTAAACTGCTCAATGAGATCATCGTTGTTATCTGATACAAACAGTGTGTTTCCACGGACGACCAGGAAATTGGGAGCGCTGCCGCCTACCGTCACGCCTACTGCAGAGTGCGCGCCAACTGGAACGCCGGTCTTGATTACGTGCTCAACTACCGGCTTTTGTGGATTAGTGACGTTGATGTCCCAAACCGAGAACGATCCCGCGCTGTTGGGTTTCCCAACCGGAACGATGTGGCGGCCCTCCATGTTTACCCCGGTTAGAGCCTGTTGTGACGGTGTGCCGAACGGAGGATGAGAAATCCCGCGTTGTGGGTAGCCAACGGGCGCGGCTGGCACCACATGATAACGAAACATGCCTATATTGGCTACAAAGATATGCTTCCCGCTGATCGCGAGGGCATAAGGATAGTAGCCGGTTGGCGCTGAACCAACCACTTTTTTGGTTTCTAAATCAACAATTGCTATGCGAAAGTTCGCCACATCGGCACAGTAAAGGTAGTGGCCACCCGGACTTACTCGCAAACTTTGAATGACGCTGTTTGCATATTTTGTGCCGTCAACCATAGCATCAATGGAAACAAATCCCACTTCCTGAGCTGTAGCTACATCAAATTCGTAGAATCCACCATTGTTTCCACCCGACCAGTACAACTTTTTACCGTCTGGCGAGAAAGCTGCACTGCCGCCCACTCCCTGTCTCATTGGTTCTACTAGCTTGACGGTGGGATGCGGACTATTCCAATCTTCGATCAGTTGCCCCACGCTGCCACTAGCAACAAACGCCGTTTTGCCATCTGGACTAAGGACCATAGCATGCGGCCATTGCGCCAGAGGCGTGGAAACACCCCAGGGCTTAATCAGCCTACCTGTGGGCAACACCGTCGTTCCCCGTGGGTTGAACGTTGCGTAAGCATCTACAGCAGGGGCATGAAGGTAGGGAACCTGTTGCGGAGAGGCTTGAGCGACCAGGCTTACCGACATCGCCAGCATTGTTGCCGCACCGGCGATGAGTTTCAAATTCATATTCGCTACTCCTTGTTTGGCAGGGCCTTTAAAAGTCCCATGACAAGTATGAATGCTTAAGAGAACGCAAACAACATCAAACAAGGCTAGCAGGATTAAATTTCGGTTAAATTACGCAGTCTAGGTTATAACAATCGGCAATCCATGCCGCAATGCGCGACGAAACTCACGTACCTCGTCTGCGGTCCCAACAGAGGTCTGAGCTCCTTGCCGTGTAGTAGATAGTGCCGCTGCGCATTGTGCCAACGTAAGTGCCTCTGGAAGCTCGTGCTGCATCGCCAGTGCGGCAGCAAATGTGCCGCAAAAAACGTCACCCGCCCCAGTAGTATCGACAGGTGCTGTGTGCGGCGCCATCTGGTACAAAAGTTGATTCTCGGTGGCAGCCACCAAACCCTGATCCCCCATTGTGATAACCACCACGGCCGGCCCCCTGGCACGAAGATTTTTGGCAGCGCGTTCAATGGCTGTTTTGTTTTCTAGTCGACTGCCGGTAAGATCACCTGCCTCGGTTTCATTCACGACTAAGACGCTTAGGCCGTTCAGGTCGTTGAGAATAGGCGGTGCAACAGGTGCATAGTTGAAAACTAGCAGCGGGTCGCCTGGTATCATTCCGTCGGCCAGGTACTTTACTGTGTTGTGATCGATTTCTGCCTGAAAGAGGATAACATCGGGAAGTGGAATACGAGAGACCGCCAGGTGGACGGAATGTTCCTGCAGCTCCTGATTGGCGCCCGGGGCCACTCCAATAAAGTTGGAGCCATTCTCGTCCACCATGATGAGCGCGGTCCCAGTCGAGCAACGATCGGTCAGCAGTACGCCAGCCGTATTAATACCGGCCTGCTGCCAGGATTTCAACATCTGAGCACCATTTTCATCGGTACCGATGGAAGCAATAAACGAAGTAGGTGCAAACCTGGACGCAGCGACAGCCTGATTTGCTCCCTTACCGCCAAAAGCATAGTGAAGAGTGCCACCGCCAACGGTCTCACCAGGTTTGGGCAGGTGGTTTACACGAAGCACAATATCTATGTTGGCGCTGCCCACCACAAGTACGCGGCCGGCGCCGCCGCGTTTCAACGAGCGCAGCAATAAACCACCTCAATAATCACTGCCTAACGCTCCCTGATCGGCTAGGATGGAAAGGGTACTGCTAGTGCCAAGTCTGGTGGCGCCTGCATTTAACATCGCTCGAGCTGTGGACACGGATCTAATGCCGCCAGACGCCTTGACCGACGTGCCGCCAGATACACTTCGTGCCATTAGTTCAACGTCGTGGACGGTTGCGCTAGAGGCAGTAAATTGCCCCTGCTCGTTGCGTATATATCCAAAGCCAGTACTTGTCTTCACGAAATCTGCACCTTCATCGCTGCATACACGACAAAGTTGTATCAAAAGGCTGTCGCTATTGAGCACTCCAGACTCTAGTATTACTTTCAATTTGCCGTTGGCAGTATGCACAAGGAGCGCAAGTTTAGAAACCTCCAATGCAACGAGTTGCAGATCTCCGCTCAGGGCCGCTCCCTGATGGATCACCATGTCTATTTCAGATGCTCCATGATTAAGTGCGGCCTCGGCCTCCTTTAGCTTTGCGTCTACGATGACCGAGCCGGCTGGAAAACCGACCACCGCGCACGTCGGAATAGCCGTTCCAGCTAACATTGAACACGCATTACGGACATTCACGCTGTTCACACACACCGAGGCCAGTGGCAAATGACGAACGGAGTCTATGGCTTCCTGCAGCTGCGCGGTGGTAACGGTTGGCAGCAAAATGGCGTGATCGATAGTTCGTATGATGTCGGTTACCGAGAGTCCGTCCGCCTTATTCATGGTTGATCCGTTTCAGCTAATACCGCACCAGCGGCCCGTCCGCCGTACATGCGATCTACGTCATCGCGGGAAACTAGTATCTCACGTGGTTTCGCCCCGTTTAGTGGCCCCACGATTCCTCGCTCTTCCATCATCTCAACGATTCGGGCAGCGCGTGTGTAGCCAATGCGGAACCTGCGTTGAAGCATACTGGTAGATGCCTGCCCATTATTAACAACTAGTTTCACTGCCTGCTCCATCAGTTGGTCATCCACATCCTCTTCCACCCTGTCTCCACCCGTCGATCCAGTTCGCAACTCACCCGTGGGCTCAATGATGGGTATGGTGTACGTTGGTTTCTCCTGCTCTTTTAGGAAGGCGACCAACCGATTAGTTTCGTCTTCGCTCATGTAGCAACCCTGTATGCGTACAGGCTTAGGTGACTCATTGCAGGCGAACAGCATGTCCCCACGCCCTATCAAGCGGTCCGCCCCCGGCATGTCGAGAATGGTGCGCGAGTCGATTTGAGAAGCTACGGCAAAAGCGATTCTCGCAGCGATATTGGCCTTAATCGTACCTGTGATAATATCGACCGAAGGTCTCTGTGTGGCTAACACGAGGTGAATACCCGTGGCTCTAGCCAACTGTGCAAGGCGGCAGATCGAATTTTCTATCTCGGGGCCTTGCTGCATCATAAGGTCTGCAAGCTCGTCCACTATTAGCACAACGTAGGGCAGTTTCTCGGCTTCTGGAACACGTTGGTTGTACCCGTCAATATTACGAGTACCTATTGCAGCAAATCGATCATACCTGCGATCCATCTCCCGCAGCGCTTCCCTAAAAATCCCAGATGCCTGTCGCACGTCCTTAACTACGGGGTGCATGAGATGCGGAATTCCGTCCCACAGACTCAGCTCCACGCGCTTAGGATCGATCATCAGCAACCTTACCTCGTCTGGTGTGGCACGGTATACGAGGCTTGCAATAAGGGCGTTAAGACAAACCGACTTCCCTGAGTTAGTTGAACCTCCGATAAGCAGGTGAGGCATTTTCGTGATATCGGCATACCTAAATTGGCCGGTAACGTCTTTGCCGAGTGCAAATGTTAGTAGGGATGGCGCCTCCCGGTATAACGGTGTATCAAGGCACTCACGCAGACTCACGATCATCGTGGTTTCATTGGGAACTTCCACCCCGATCGCGGATTTACCCGGTATCGGCGCTTCAACGCGCACATCTATGGCAGCCAAACTCATTGCAAGGTTATCCGCAAGGTTAACAATCTTGCTCACCTTAATACCTGGAGCCAGCTGTATCTCGTATCGTGTTATGCTGGGTCCGCTAGCCACCTCCACCACATTGGCGCCGATGTTGAACTGTTCCAAGGTCTGTTCAATCTTGCTGATGCGGTCCTTAAGTTCCGTCTGAGTTCGGCGAGAGGTCGCCGTCGGTGACTCATTTAAAAGCATTAATGGAGGAAGCTGAAATTCTGTGCTGCCTATTTTATCTGGTTTCGACTCAGAACTGGCTACGTCGACGCTGGTAACGGTCGGTACATCCGCACCAGCAATCTCCACAGGTGAGGAGGTCGTTATCGGTGTTGCTGGCTCCCGAGTTCTACGGGTTCTGCCCTGGGGCGCCGCTGCAACAGTTGGCGTATCGTCATCGTCGGCCTCACTCGAAGCATTCCGTCCCCATGGCGCGCTGAGATTGAATAGGTTTGGAAAACGCGATTTTACCGCTGGATGGTCATCATCCAGACCGTTTCTCCCTACAGGAATGGACTTTGCGGAGGTTTCTGGTTCACGCACCGGTACACGGCCTTGACGTGACCGTACTACCGCCTCTCGTGGCGAAACTGTGTCCGGTCCATCGCTCGAAGTATAGATGCGGTTGCCCAACTGCCGGCTCTTCTGATGCATGCGGGCAAACACCTCCCTCACAGGCATATCTATGAGGAGAATGAGGCCGGTTAACCCTGTAAACGTGAGCAACAGGTAACTAAGCGGCCGCTGTAGTAGCGTGTACAGTGGATAACCCATCAACCCGCCCAACCAGCCCCCGGCATGTTCCATCGCGCTTGGTTCAAGCCGTGCAGCAGGAATCTGCTGGATGTGCTGTTCAGTCACCAGGGTAAGAAAGAGCAGAATCGCGCCCAGAGTCGCATGCGTAAACGGTATGCGCTTAATACCAGCTAACAGCATGACACCAAGTGCCAGAAGCGCGAGTGCGATGAAATACGCCCCCTCGCCAGTAAGTAAACGAAGTCCATGGTCGATGGCCCTGGGTACAGGCGCACTCTGTGGAAATATCAAAGACACCAGGCAGGCGATCGCAATAAATATGAGGCACAGCCCGGCGATATCTACCCATTTCTGCGAGATGGGAGATGTTGTAGGGGCCGCGGATTTTGAACCTGCTTTTGCCACGAATTAACCCTTTCTACCACAGAGTATATCTGACAGGAGATGTTTTGTCTACGTGTTTTCTAAAGTACACGAGCAGGATGATTGAACGACGTAGAAGCAGACCGTTCATTACCAGGTATTATCGGCAGCCGTTAACGTTCTACGACAGCCACCCGGCGCATTCGCTAAAACGAATGAACGTAGCGCGAATCGCTTAGCGGATGTGACTAACGTTGGGGGAAAACCTAAGTCCATGATTTATCCCCATGACAGGGATGCATTCGCTATTGAAGGTAACGGGATGAGTTATAGAGATAGATACCTAAAAAGGGCTCGATATGTCACCTCAGTGCATAATCGAGCCCCTAATGAAGCACGCGTTAGAGTAACTAGTTCACATTAACTACCGCACCACCCGTGCCTACCGTCACAGTAGCCGAAGCGGTTTCTGTGGGATCATATTGACTAGTCGCAGTTACGGTGTAGGTTCCAGCAACAGCAGGCGCCGTGTAGAGCCCCGTGGATGATATGGAGCCACCCGCGGCAGGCGAAACGCTCCACGTCACGGACGTATTTGTAATGCCCACAATGTTAGCAGTGAACTGCTGAGTACCGTTGGGTGCTACTTGAACAGTTAGCGGCGTTACATCGAAAGTTATAGTAGTGACAGGAAACGTAATAGACTTTCCTATGGTTACGTCGGTAACGGTAATGTTTGACGTGCCGGGAGCCACACCGGTAAGCAAGCCCGTAGAACTAACGGTAACCGCCTCTGTGTTACTGCTTGAGAACGTGATTGTATCCGTGCTGATATTAACACCGATACCCGCGGCTGTTTCGCCACTGATACTAAGTTGTACGCTTTTGCCCTCTAGTATAGTAGGTGCCACAAAGCTGGACTTTAACGTAGAGACCGGCGCTGTTATTCCGGCAGAACTACCGCCCCCGCCGCCGCAACCCGCGAGTGGGAGAGCAGCGAGAGTCCCCAGTAACATCAATCCCGCAAACTTTACATAGATGCCCTTCATAATAAAATGCTCCTGTTTGGCAGATGCCTGATGTCTTAAAGATCGGAGTTGCCTCAATTTAAACAGGCAGCGCTACGGGAGTAGTAATGCCGTTTATTCCTTCAAACTGGTTAGGACCAGTTCCAAAAGAGCCTAACGTTAGCAAGTTAGTTCCGTTGAGGTCGTCCATGCGTACCAGGCGGTTGTTGCCAGTGTCACTTACATAAATGTAACCGGCATTGTCTGCCCTAACATCCCACGGGTCTGAAAGCAGCGTACCGAATTTCGTACCATAAACAGTTTCATTAGCTCCCGTCATGTCATCTATGCGAACAATGCGGTTATTATTCGTGTCAGCAATGTAGATTCTATTGGCAAGATCCACTGTCATGCCATGGGGGTCGTTAAGTTCACCTGGGTTTGCACCGGTTCCAAGTGTTCCATAGGTGACCCATCCTGCCCCTGTCATATCGTTGATTCGGACGATACGATTATTTAATGCATCGCAAATATAAATTCGGTTACTGGTGTCAACAACCACTTTGAATGGGTTAGTAAACTGCCCGACCCCAGATCCACCGGTACCAAACGACACGAAGTTCGTACCAGACAGGTCATCGACTCTAACGATTCGGTTGTTGTATGTATCAGCCACGTAGATGCGGCCGGAGCCGTCCAGCGCGATGCTTTGTGGGTTGTGGAACTGATTGGTGCCAGAGCCAAGCGTTCCAAATACCTGTGCGTTCAACCCGGAAATATTGCTCATCTTGACAATTCGGTGCTGTTTGGTATCCGCAACATAGATGTTAAGCGCCGGATCAACGGCAACTCCAGTTGGTCCGAATGGTGCGGTTACCACAGAATTCCCTGTGAATGCCTGGTACCCAGCACCAGACATATTGGTAACCAGGGTTACCCTCCCATTAACATAGTCAGTCATTAAGAGCGGGCTGGCGGCCGTGGTGAGCACGGTAATCTCAAGCGTGCCCGTAACCCCGCTTTCGTTGTCAGTAGCGCTGATGGTGGCGACACCACCAGTTACGCCCGAGATGAGTCCCGAGCTATTAACTCCGGCATTGGCGCTGTTGGATGACCATTGAATATGCGAAGGAGTAAGAAGTACAGAATTTCCGGATGCATCCACGCCAGTGGCAGTTGCCTGCACATACACGCCAGTATTTAGACTAGCCGCTCCGGTAGCAAGCGAAATCGTCAAGGATTTCACGGTAGAGGCCATGGTGAAGCTCACATTGGCTGTTGCACCTGCGGTGATTGTAACTGTAGATGATCCGGCAGAATCAGCAACACCTGTACCGTCTGTAGACGGATAGGCCGCGGCGCCAACCTGCAGATTGCCTGGTGCGAGACCTGTGAAAGTCGCAGTAGATGTGCTGGCAGTGGTGGGCCGTGCCACCACTTGCGAGGCCACCTTGGTTGTACCGCTCATCAGCGTGATCACAACGCTGTTAGCTGCGGCGGGTATCAGCCTGCTCCCAGTGGGCCATGCAATGTTAACCACGGCTTTGCCTGTTCCCCGGCCGGTTACGGCTGAAGAGCCCGTACCGCAGCCCGCAATTGCATCACTTACGGTAGCGAGCAGCATTCCACCCCCCAGCAGGCGCAGCAGTTGGCGCCGAGGTATCGGCACCGACCCAAATCTATCACTCATTACACTTTCTCCTCTAGTGAAAATAAGACCAACTGGCAGAATGCGAGCGCTCGTCCTTGAGCATCTCCGGGGGCGCTGAGTACCGCAAGCGCCGCATTCGCACATTTTAAGCCGCAAAACATGTCATCCAGCATGGGGGGCATAACCGGGAACGGCGGCATATCCACCCGCCTTCAGTACTCCAGGCACTGCCTGTTGTAGCGCAACTACCATCATCCAGGATGAAGCGGCGGTAGTTCATTTCCTGATTGCTTAATTGCGTAGCAGAAAATGTGCCAACACGATAAATTTACCGGATGAATACAAAGGACTAGTGAATTTACGGGTGGTTGAGGTTCTTAAAGGAATCTGCGTACACTAAGGTGAAATTCCTTCTCACTGGTTAGGCTACTTTGCACGAAAATGCCCCGTCTGTCTGTTGTAGATAATATAATTGCCAGACTGAGTCGCAGCGGGCGACCTGAGTAACCACAGTTTCTTTTGGAGGCGAACTGAATGCTACGAATAGCAGAGATTAAGCACTCACAGTCGGTTCGGGGTGAGTATATCGTTCTGCAAAATACAGGGCTCGTGGCCATTAACTTACGTGGCTGGGCCGTGTGCTCTGAGGCTCTCATGGATGGTACCATCAGGGATATCGCCGCTAGCCTCTACGTGTTTCAAACGGATGCCGTTGTAAAGCCCTACACCAAAGTGGTACTTTTTACTGGAAGTGGCGAAGATGGCTGGCGGGAAACAACGGACGGCAGACAGGCTTATTGCGCCTACTGGAATCGCGAAACACCAGTTTGGCACGGCGCGCGAGCCGTCAATGTTTTGCACGTTGCCGGGACCCGATCGGTCGTCGAAAATGCCGTCCCCGTGTGTGATTCCCTTTCGACCGCATCTGCGTAGTCACTTCACGGATTGTTGATGTTGCTTGCTCCCCAGGTTCAAAGACTTGACCCTAAGATCTAAGGGGATCGGTATGCGTGCCATGAGCACAAATGCTGGGGTTTGTTTCAATTTCTTCAGGAGAGAATACTTTGGTCAAATTGTTCCTGCCTGCTGCGATACTTATTGCTTCAGCGGGCGCGGCCGGTGCCCAACCTGCTGCCACCTCTCTCATCTCCAACTCTAAGGCTTTGACCTTACCTGCGGTTGGCAGATATTCACGCGCTCCAATCCATCGGGATCCTGTTGAGGCATCTATTATCAACGGTAGTTTTCAGCCACCCGCAGCAGGGAAAACAGTCACTACTGCCACTGGTAAAGTGGTAAAATGGGCGCCGACGAGCGCAACAGCCCAAGGAGATTACAAAGTAGATCGAGGCGGCTACACCGATATCGTGATTGATCGAACCACTGGGGCACCCGCAATACTAAACGCTGGTGGTGACTCGTTGGTCTATGTCAACGGCGTACTATTACCCGGTGATGTGTACGGCAACGGGCAGCTGCATCTTCCTATCTATCTACGCCCCGGCAGAAACGACCTTCTGTTTCTGTGCATCAGTCGCACTCTCTCGGTACACATCACTTCCCCTCGCGCCCCACAACAGCTATCTACAAGTGATCTTACACTCCCAGACCTACATGCAGGAGTGTATAACAAAGTGCTCGGCGCTATTCCTGTGCTGAACTCACAAAGAAAAACCGTAACCGGCTGCACGATAACCGTATCAGGACCCGGGATAAGCGCAGAAACCACCGAGGTACCACCACTTCTGCCGCTAGAGGGCAGAAAATGTGCGTTCAGGGCGGGTATACGTCCCGCGATGACGGCAAAATCAGTGATGCTCACAGTTTCGCTACGGCACAACGGCAAGCTGCTCGACACCACCCATTTTCCGCTGGCAGTGCGGTCGGCAGGAGAGACGTACAAGCAAACGTTTATAAGCAATATTGATGGAAGCGTACAGTACTTCGCAGTAAATCCCGCCCACCCACTGCCGGGCGCCAAACGCCCCCCTGCACTGGTACTCACTCTGCATGGTGCAGGTGTTGAAGCGATTGGGCAGGTGAACGCGTACGAGTCCAAATCGTGGCTCACGCTCGTTGGGCCGACAAACCGCCGACCATTTGGCTTCGACTGGGAAGACTGGGGCCGGCTAGATGCGCTGGAAGTACTTCACATCGCTCAACACACGATGGGTTTAGACAACAGCCGGACGTATCTTGCAGGTCACTCGATGGGTGGACACGGCACATGGCAGCTCGGCGTACTCTACCCTGACCGCTTTGCAGCAATTGGTCCGAGTGCGGCCTGGATTAGTTTCGCAACATATGCTGGAATGAAACCACCTGTAAATCCTACACCGGTGCAGAATATGTTCGACATCGCTGGCAACACCAGTAACACGTTGCTCATGGGCCACAATTACGCTCAGGAAGGCATCTACATTCTGCAAGGCCTTGCTGACGACAACGTTCCACCAACTGAAGCCAAACACATGGTCAAGTACCTATCGACATTTCACAAGGACTTCCGTTATCATTTTCAGCCTGGAGCAAACCACTGGTGGGATGTGTCCCCGGAACCAGGTGCTGACTGTGTAGACTACAGGCCAATGTATCAGTTCTTCGCTCACCATGTGCTTGCACCGGCGGCCTCTATGCGGCATATTGACTTTACTACTACCAATCCCGGTGTAACTGCGCGCGATTTCTGGATGACAATCGAACAACAGGCCCGTCCAATGCTAGTGAGTAATGTGAACGTGGTGTTTGATCCCGGCCAACGACTATTTCACGGCACCACGACAAACGTGGCCGTTATGAAATTCGATCTGCGACAGCTGCTCGTTCCCGGAGATCCAATTAACCTCAAAATCGACAATAATGTCGCGATAACGGTTAAATGGCCCAAAACTGGTATTTTGTGGCTTGAAAATACGCTCTCTGGCTGGCAGGAGATAAATGCGCTGCCGGCCACTGCAAAAAACCCGTTACGAAATGGTCCCTTCAAACTGGCGTTCAACCACAATTTCATAATGGTGTATGGTACTCACGGTACACCCGACGAGAACTCGTGGGCAATGCAAAAGGCACGCTTGGATGCAGAAACCTTCTGGTACCGCGGAAATGGATCGGTGACCATCATTCCGGACACGGAGTTCAATGCCAAGGCAAATATCGACCAGAGTGTCATCCTGTATGGTAACAGCGTCACTAACAGCGCTTGGAAGGCACTCTTGGGAAGCAGCCCGGTTCAAATCACCGAAGGAAGTGCGAGTATTGGCTCGCACACATTTACGGGAAGCGACTTGGCCAGTATGTTTCTACAGCCACGGCCAGGCAGCGCCATAGCGTGTGTGGCTGCGATTTCCGGCACCGGCCTTACGGGAATGGAAGTAACCAATAGGCTTCCGATATTCATGTCCGGCACAGGTTGGCCCGATTGCACATTGCTCTCTTCCCACGTTCTATCCGCTGGTACCGCAGGTGTTCTGGCAGCTGGCTTCTTTGGAAACGACTGGAGCGTCAGCAACGGAGAATTTGCGTTTCATTAGGATACGGTAACTATATCAGCGATCACTATGGCCCGTTGAGAGCGCCTGTTGCACCACCAACAGGTCCTTCAACGGGCCTTTCTTCGCCCCGCGATACACCTCATTTCGCCTCGTACGAAACAATTTGACCGACCTCGCTCAAATCCTGGTTTTCGTTTTGTTTTGTTTGCGCGCATATTCTTTCGTTTTGTGCTATAAGGTATTTAGCCTTATCCAATTCAGGAGCCTTTGATGCCAAAATCTCTACCCATAAAACCGGAACTAGTGCGCTCTAGCGGCAAGTTGGAATTTAGCCCAATTCCTCTGAATAGTTACAGCAAAACAATGGGCGAGGAACTTGCCAACTACAGCACAACAGAACTGGTAAGTATCTACCACGACATGGCGTGTATTCGTGCGTTTGAATCGATGCTTGACGAAGTGAAGAAGCAAGGGAAGTACCGCGAGATTGAATACAACCATAAGGGCCCGGCGCACCTATCCATCGGTCAGGAGGCTAGCGCAGTCGGGCAGAGCTTCTTACTGGATATTAATGATCACATTTTTGGAAGCCACAGGAGTCATGGTGAGATCCTTGCCAAGGGCCTTTCGGCTATCAACAAGCTGTCCGATGATCAGCTTATGTCGGTCATGGAAAACTATATGGACGGCGCCGCACTACGCGCATTGGAACAACCGGTGCCGGGCACAAATGAAACACACACACCAAAGGATGTAAAAAGCCTTGCCATTGAGTTTCTTCTCTACGGAGCGCTAGCAGAGATATTCGGTCGGGAGAACGGGTTCAATCGAGGTATGGGAGGGTCAATGCACGCCTTCTTCGCTCCGTTTGGCATCTTCCCGAACAACGCCCTGGTAGGAGGATCAGCGGACATTTCCGTCGGTGCTGCACTGTTTAAGCGCATCAACCGTCGCAATGGCGTCGTGATTTGCAACATTGGTGATGCTTCCGCTTCCTGTGGTCCTACATGGGAGGCACTATGCTTTGCAACAATGGAGCAATTCAAGACTCTCTTTGACGAAGCCCACAGAGGCGGACTGCCGCTGATCATGAACTTCGTTAACAACTTCTACGGCATGGGCGGTCAGCCAGTCGGTGAAACTGGTGGATTTGGTATACTCGCTCGCCTGGGAGCTGGCCTAACTGCCGATCAGATGCATGCTGAGCGCGTAGATGGATACAACCCACTCGCGGTCATCGATGCAATTCGCCGCAAACGGGCGATCCTCCTGGAAGGCAACGGTCCGGTACTGTTAGATACTGTCACATACAGATTTAGCGGCCACTCTCCTTCCGATGCCTCAAGCTATCGAGACCGTACGGAGGTTGAAGCCTGGCAAAATGTCGATTCACTGCATACTTACAAGTCTGACCTCTTGGCAAACTCTGTTGCAACTACCGAGCAGCTAACTGTGATCGCTGATTCCCTCGATAGCGCGATTTTGCGAGCCTATCGTAGAGCTATCGATCTCGAGCTTTCACCCAGGGCAAACCTGTATAAATCCGGATGCCTCCTAGAGAATACGATGTTCTCTAACCACGAGGAACTATCTCTGGATGCTAGTGTTAGTCCAGAATTAAGTATTCTTCCCTCTGAAAATCCGCGCGTTCAAAGGCTCGCCTCGCGATCCCGCTCAGGAATTGATGAGACAGGAGCGACGCTGCCCAAGGCGCGCTGTATTGGCATTCGCGACGCACTGTTTGAAGCGATTTATTACCACTTTCAGAAGGATCCTACGCTGGTTGCCTACGGGGAAGAGAATCGAGACTGGGGTGGCGCTTTTGGAGTTTACCAGGGCCTTACTGAGGCTTTGCCATACCACCGATTGTTCAATAGCCCTATCGCCGAGGCCGCCATCGTCGGTACCGCGGTTGGATACGCTCTGGAAGGCGGTCGCGCATTGGTAGAGCTGATGTACTGCGACTTTCTTGGTCGTGCGGGTGATGAAGTATTTAACCAGCTGTCAAAATGGCAGTCCATGTCTGGGGGGTTCCTCCGCATGCCGGTTGTGTTGCGCGTATCTGTGGGAAGCAAATACGGAGCCCAACACAGCCAGGACTGGACCGCTTTGTGCGCTCACATTCCGGGGCTAAAGGTTGTGTTTCCGGCAACACCGTACGATGCGAAGGGTCTTATGCACTCCGCACTACTAGGCACGGACCCTGTAGTATTCTTTGAGAGCCAACGAATTTACGATCAAACAGAGCTGTTTCACGGGGCACAAGGCGTTCCTGCTGATTTTTACACGATTCCGTTGGGCGCACCGGATGTAAAACGCCCTGGCAATGACATTACGATCCTTACTGTGGGTGCAACGCTCTACCGTGCTCTACAGGCGGCAGATATTCTTCGCGACAAGTATGGTATTTCTGCCGAAGTAATCGATGCGCGTTCCCTGGTTCCGTTCGACTATGCGCCTGTACTTTCAAGTGTAGCAAAAACTGGTCGCATCGTGCTGGCTAGCGATGCGTGCGAGCGCGGATCAATTCTACATACGATGGCGTCAAGGATAAGCCAACTTGCCTTCGATGATCTAGACGCTCCGCCGGTTGTGGTTGGCGCCCGAAATTGGATAACGCCACCCGACGAGGTTGAGGACGCCTTTTTCCCGTTTGCTAAAGACATACTCTCGGCCATACATCAGCATATTCTTCCTCTACCTGGTTTCGATGCAGTTTCGGCGGACGACCGCGCAGAGATTGCAAGACGCGCAGCAGCAGGTATCTAGCGCTTAAGAATCACCAACGAGGGCAGCACGCGGTAAAGAGTGCCTGCCCTCGACCTCATCTTTGGGCAATCTAAACGCCGATTACGCATAAACCTACCCCTCCCGCTCTATTTCGCCCCGTACCACTACCCCAGGTTTCTAGTTAGTCGTTGGAAGGAATTCGCTGAATTGAACGATAATACAAGCCTGTACACTATTGTTTCTCAATCTACCTTCTCCTGGGAGTGCCGATCATGAAATGCTGCCTCGCAGTCGCATTAATCGCCAGCACAATGTTCTATACGGGTCGGGTAACCGCTCAGACCGTGCATTATGATGGGCCACACGGCGTTGCCATCTCCATTAATGTAGTGACCGCAGAGAAGAAGCGCGCAATAGGTTTCAATGTGTACACTGGGAGAAAACTGGAAGCAGCAGTACGATTCACATCGCGAGGCCTAATTTCATGCCGTAATCCTAGGGTGAAGCGTTCTAATCAAGGTATTACAATCTCGTTTGCAAGGCTATCTGCCAGCCCAAATGCTGGGTTCGAACTAAAGAACAGCCGCTTGGACATTAGTGCAAGGCGCGGTCACTACCCCAAGGTTGACTTTTGGCTTCATGTGCTCAACTTTGACAAGGTCACCTGGCAGAATAGAGTGGGAAAACAACCATTTCACTTTCTTAAAATTGAGATGCCGAACGCTCAGGTATGGCAGCAGGGCGGTTGGCTTAACGCAACACCTCTTGCCGACATGTTTCCTCTACTACTCGACGTTCACATTGGCACACCGGAAATCTCAGGCTACCATTACAACCGCGAGTGGAGTAACACGACACCCATTTCAGCGTTACCGATCCCAGTTATTGGTCTCTGGAATCCCAGTACGGGACACTATGCCGCCTGGGACTTCATGGAGAACCGGTTAACGTCCAACTCAGAGCGAAACATTGCCGTTGGGTATTGCAATCGCCTCATACTCCCAGAGTCTCAAACAGAGGTGCTGCCTCAGTCAGAAACTCTGCCACCGATTACGCCGACTGACTGGAAAACTCAATCAACCTCAACGCAGGTAGACCAACATAACTCGTCGAGGTTCATCGCAATGGTTTTTCCCTACGGCGGCATTGGCTATCAGCATTGCGTTTATCCTGGTATCAACTTTACTCTTCAGGCTTCGGCAAGGCTCGTGTTCACTAGTTCGTTACCCTCCACCACTGATCCCAATAGCTTCCTATGGTCGACGTATTGGCACGACCCAACGATACATGACCGCCTGCCTAGAGCCCCACGTGCCGCAGATTTAGGCTTTGTGGGCAACAGTTCCCACCTCGCAACTATACCAAACGCACCGGTAGGATCCATTTTGGGCGGTATCGGAGTATTTGGCGTTAGGGGTACTACCGCAATCGGCGGATGGGGCCGCCAGGATGAGGGTGCTGTTGCAGTAGCCGTAGCCAACAAAGACACTGCCGCACTTGTAGCCATGCGCAAAGAAGCGAATGATCTTGCCGCATCGGCAGTGCATTTCAAAAGTGGAGGGCTTAACTGCGTCTATTGGAAACAGCCCCTCACTGGTCAATGGGTTACAAAGTGGGGAGGTAAGCCCGCTGGTACGCTGCACAACTCGGCAGGCTTCACGGCAGCGCGGCTACTGCTCGATCTGGCATATTACGATCACGACACACAGTACCTTCCGGTCGTGGACGGGGTAATGAATTGGGCAAAGGGGATAGTTTGGACACGCGGTGAATTTCCAGACGTACCATCTTCGCCGTTTGCTATAGGCGGTACTACAGCGGTAAGCTTTCTACTAGATTACTACTCGCTCTATCACAACGATGGGCAACGTCGCGATAATGCGTTGCAAGCACTAAAGCTTGCACGGTCGTTCGCTTATCGGTACATGGTCATGTGGGCAGGCGACGGAAGTAGAACAGACCGGTTGGATAGCGCCTTTCTGTGGGAGCCTAATTCCGGACGCGATTGGACTGGAGCTGCATGTTCGAACGAGGTTATCTGGGATTTAGATATGGTGGCCGAGACCGCCGTCTACACCGGCGATCCCGTACTTCGTTGGGCACTCAATGGCACACTTTCGCGATGGCATAGACTGTATCAGAATGTCTACCGACCGAATATCGAAGACTATAGCTCCGCCGATTTTGCTGAAGGGTACGGCCTGGCCCCCGGCAATATCTACGGATACCCCGGCGGCCGCGCTGCTTATGGATTCGGCGGGCCTTTGAAACTTCTTGATCCCGTTGGCAGTTCCATCGCTCGCGTGATTGCAGGTCCTCGTGCCGCTTTGGTATTTGACCGTAATGTACACACAGTGATTCTTTCCGCCTATCGATGGACAAGTGCCGGGCAATTTGCATTCAAACTTCAGGGCATTCCTGGGACCGCAGACGTAACGGTAACCGCTCCTTTTGCGAATATCGGTAACGAACCTGTTGCTCTTGAGAACGGGGTATACCGTAAGGCACCATTAGTTACGCGCAATTGCGACAGCCAGTGGACGATCGTAATTCGCGGTGTAAAAACCAACGAATGGGTTGTGGTTGGATCACCCAACATCGCGGAATCGACACCGGAGCCTTTTGCGGTATCACTTACAGAACATACCAGTCCCACACCGCCCGAGGCGTGCGCGCCATTCGTGCCTTTGGTCCTAACGCACGACACCAGATTAAAAACCGAGTGGCAAAACAGTAGCTTTGCAGGTCTCACAGCAGGGCTACGCTGGATTTGGTCAGTACCGTTTATCATTAGCAATGGCATCGGTGCAACTGAGTCACATACAATGCTTCCGGATCCAACGACTGAAAACCTGCGCGCCTGTTTCATCTTGTACGCTCCGGCCACCACTAAATCTGTACCTGAACCACTTATGAGTAATGGAATGCCCTCAAAGCCTTTTTGGCCCAGCCCAGCGCTAGCGTGGCGCGGTTGGCCAAGCTGTATCTCTTCGCAGTTGCGAGAGATAGGATACCTGCTTCCCAACCACGCACAGCTTGTAGGAATAAAGCCAAACGGGACGAAGATTGTTGCGGCTAGTGGCTTAACCCGCGTTTCCCCAAATACACGAGACCAGATTACTGCTCGACTCCGCAGTGGAGCCAAAGAACTCGCTGCGATTGATCACTACAACGAGCAGATTGAGCTGTTGCGAATAGAAGCATCTTCTATTCCGCCAGATAAAATCGCATTATTCGAGCCAGTCCAGCAGAATAACCCTGCTTATACCCTCTTGACACAGGGCCTGCTCTTAACGAAGTCGGATACATTATCACCGCAGCAGATCTGCTCGCCCAAGATATTTAATGCAAAGCGGTATCCCGTAGCCATATACCTGGATGGCGAAGATTACGATGTGGGAGACGAAACGCCTGCATCAATTTTGAAGGCCATACGAACCTACTTGCGCGCAGGCGGTACACTCGTACTAATGGCTCACCTTCCATTCCCGTTTTATTACCCTGTAGATGGTAGCGGAACCGAATTACCCGGGGACCCCCTATTACCAAAGTTGGGGCTCCCGCTATACAATGCTATAGAAGCGGCGCCTGCCAATCAACCGACCATCCAACTATTCCAAAATGAAACCGTTCTAACGGGTTTACCACCGGCTTTTGATTACCCCCAGGGAGACCCTCGCCTACGAAGCATCAACTCGGCGCAAGTACCAACAGGGTCAAAGTACCAGCCCATATACGAGGTCAAAGGAGCCAGAGGCACCAATTACGGCGACGCTGCAGGACTTCTAACACTTGCTGCCCAACCTGGAAGGCCCCCGGGCCGCATTCTCTACATTAGCGCTAAAATAATAGACGATCCGGTGCATGGAACGCAGGTTATCTGCTCTGCTGTAAAGTGGATTGCACATGTCGTACAAAGGATAAACAGATGAACCCAGGCTTCCTCGCAGCTCAGATGTACACGTTGAGGGAACACACCAAAACGGCCGATAGCTTTGCAGATGCACTTGAACGGGTCGCTGCGATTGGATACAACGCAGTTCAAATATCTGCTGTAGGAGCCATGGCAGGTGAAACTCCGGCTGTAACTGCAGGCCAGGCAAAAAAGCTGCTCGATAATAACGGTTTGTCATGTATCGCGACGCACCGCGATTGGGATCGTCTAGAGTCGCAGACAGAGGCCGAGATTGAATTTCATCAGCAGTTGGGTTGTTCGTTTATCGCAATAGGCAGCTTGCCAAATCGATATCGCGCTGATGGCGCAACAGGATATCGCCGCTTCGTTCACGATGCCCAGCCGGTGATAGCAAAACTGAAAGCCGCAGGCATTATCTTCGGGTATCATAATCACGCCCACGAGTTTCAGCGAATCGAGGGCTCACACAACTGCCTGTTCGACATCTTCATTGACGCCGGATCTGATCTAGCACTGGAAGTTGACGTTTATTGGGCGGCACATGCGGGCCTTAATCCTGAAAGACTTATGGAGCGCCTCAGCGGACGGGTGCCAGTCATCCATGTGAAGGATCGTGAAGTAGTGGCAGAAGGTCCTGTGATGGCTCCAATAGGTGAAGGCAATCTAGATTGGCCGCATCTCATTCCCTGTTGTTTACGCTCGGGGGTGAAGTGGTTCGCGGTGGAACAGGACGAATACCGCCGCGATCCCTTTGACTGCTTGAAGTCGAGTTTCCAATACCTGAAGGAACTACCTGTTTAATAAGCAGGAACTTCAATTATCCTATGGGCGTAGCAGAATTGAGGGTGGTCATTAGGTATCAGTTTATAACATTGACTGCCATTAAATAATCAACGAACCAGATTCTATTACCTGCTCGCAGCGGTGGATGGAACTGAGAGTGAGGGAGCAACATGAGCAACGCATCTGCAGTAACCGGGGCGAGTTTTGAGCAAGAAGTGCTCAAGTCCGACGTGCCAGTAGTGGTAGATTTTTGGGCTGTGTGGTGTAATCCATGCAAGATGATCGCGCCAACCCTTGACGCCGTAGCGGCAGAATTCGCTGGACGCGCAAAGGTACTGAAGGTGAATGTAGACGAAGAGCAGGATGTCGCACAGAAATACAACATTCGGTCTATTCCCACGCTTTTGTTCTTTAAAGACGGCAAAGTGAGTGATCAGGTTGTGGGTGTGCAGTCCAAACAGGTAATTTCGGACAAGCTTCAGAAGCTCGTCTAATTCTTGTTCCGTGTCTAAGTTCGAATAATGCTAAAGACCCAACGGTTTACTTCTTCTGTAAGCGTTGGGTCTTTTTATTTGCTGCCAATTCTTACTTACCGCTGCCAGATGCCTGTGTAGTCTTCGGCTTACCTGCAGGCGCGCTGGAGCCTCCAGATTGGGCCTTCAGCATCGCCTGTAACAGCGGCACGATGCGCGGATAGGACAGAAACACCTTGCCAACGTACAGGTGATACCACTGAGCCTGGGTGGTAGTGTCACTGTACATACCCTCATTCGCCGGTGAATTTTTCGCGATATCAGCTGCAGCAGCTATTTGTGCGGGAGTAAGAATGTTGGCTATATCGTTTGATGCCGATGCAATGTTCTGTAAATTCAGCTGCTTCCTATCGGCAACGAACGTATCCATCGCATGTTTCATCCGCGCATCAAAGTCCTTCGGAATGGTGCCACCGCCATACACGCGCTTCTTCACATCTTTAAGTTCGCTCATGAACGGCGAGAATTGCTTGTCAGTAAGCATGGCTACCTTACGCTCGTAGTCTGCGGTTAACTGCTCCAGGACGGCGATAGTCCGTCTCAATTGATCGGTCGTAAGATGCAGCGGTGTGATATTTCTACTGCGGTCTATGTCATTAATGTCATTCATGAGCAGAAACCGCTGCACTAGAGTGAGGCCCACCGGCGAAGGAGACGACGCGGTTGGTGCTGGCTTGGTAGCCGCCTGGTTAGTACCTCCATTGGCGGCAGGTTGTTGCGCTATTGCAGCGCTGGTTGAAAATACAACGAGCAAGGCTACACACAGAGACCTACCAGTCAGCATATGCACTCCTTAAAGCCGCGAAAACTGAAATATGAGTTGTTTAAGAGCAAAACACCTAATTCATTCACAGTATTTGGACGGCCACAACCACCCAATCGTTACAGTGCCCACGTAAAAGTGCACACCTATACATATTCTACCCGTCTAACCAGCGCCCGCGGCTGCTACCGAAATGGATTGGTGTGTCGTGTCACGGGGTACAATTGGCAAACGAGTATCCATTCGTCGCAGTTTTCATGCGAGTTAATCTTAGCATTCGGTCGCGCCACAAGAGGTTCTTCTCGTGTTATCGCAAACATCAGACTTCCTAAAATATCGCCATCAACGTGCGTCGCAGTACTTCATTGGTGAAGCGAAAAAGATCCAACAGGTCGACGCCTTTCGTTTCGCGTTCAAGAACTGGCCCGCTCACAACTGGGGCATTGGACAAAACGGCTCGGCCGCTTCGATCGTCTATCACGTCGCAGCTTGGCGTCAGTTAACCTTGCCCGTTCTTCACGGAGCTGCCACCATGAAAGGAGCGGGCGATTTCGACCCGCTGCTTGCGCCGCCTACAGATGACTGGCGTCTCATACTACAATGGGCAGAGGAAGAAGCCGCGCTTTGGGCGGCTGCACTGGAACCGCTTTCGCAATTTGACCTTGAACGCACGGTGGACTGGGGTGTCGATGGCTCACCGGAGATCGCTTCTGTGGTCTGGTCAATAATTGAACACGACATTCAACATGCCAGCCAACTGGAGTATCTACAACAGTCGATTTTAGTTGCAGCAGCGGTCTGACAATGGATTCAATTAGTATACGCACTTAACGCTGCGGTGACACTACCTCAGGATAACACTGTATAATAAAGTGCAGTATTATTCAATGGCGCCAAGCTATGAGCGAAACGCCAATTGCAGTATTTGTCAGTTATGAAAGGAGGCAGCGGCGGTCTGCGTACAGAGTCGCCGTGAAACTATGAGTGACACCGTAGTCGGTAACCCACTCGATTCTGGCAACACTCCCGGTGACGCTCCGGGGCAGCCAGCATCTCAAAGCCCTACCCGATATTTAATGCGGCGGGTACTCACCAACAATGCAACACTTGTTCTCGCCATTTTTGGTGCAGTACTAACAACAATTCTTACCGTTGAGGAACAAGGACCTGCACAAATCCTTCCGTGCAGCACAAAGTACACCAGCTGCGAAGGTGCGTTCCATAGTGCCTATGGCCATGTCGGGCCCATCCCCACGGCGCTATTTGGCTTATTAGCCTACATATTGCTCGCAGTACTCGCGTGGAAGCGCAGAGTTGCGCTAGCAGGTGTTGTATCCGGGGTCCAATCAGAAACAAGCACGCTTTCCCAAATTCGTGTGATGGATATGGCAGTTTGGTTCTTATTGGTAGCGGGACTGTGCGTTTCCTGGTGGCTGCAATATATCGCAGTGTTTGTAATTGCAAGCTTTTGTCCATACTGTTTTACATCGGCCATTACTATTACCGTGCTCTTCTTTTTGGCCTACCACGATTATATTCTGGCCGGTAAACCGATGCCTTCCGACCAAAAAATGGTGTTTGCCGTTCTAGGATTCCTGGGCGTTGGGCTCGCGTTCATCTACATACCGGAAATTTTGCTGCGCCTTCAAGAAGCCAACGATGTCGCGCCGAAGGCTGTACCACTTACACTCCGATCACTTCTGCTCAACAGTCCGGCTCCGTCAGAGGGTAATCCGAATGCAAAGGACGTCATCGTAGAATTTGCAGATTACGGTTGCCCACACTGTGCCCAGGCAGCCCGACGAATGCCCGCGCTTTTGAAGGCTAATCCTGACATCAAACTCATATTCAGGAACTATCCACTGGGTATGAACAGCCCCACAGGACCGAGATTTACGAATTCAGTTCTGTCTGCCCAGGCGGCACTTGCGGCTGGACTACAGGGCAAATTCTGGCAGATGCATGACCTCATCTACGAACACCAACGGGATATTGAAACCCCTAGTTTTTCAGGTTCTGGCTACGAGCAAATGGCTAGCTCCCTCGGACTAGACACTCACAAATTTGGCGCTGATATGCAAAGTCCAGCAATAGCGAAAGAGATTACTGCCGATTTCGAGGCGGGTAACCAGGCCCGCGTTGAATCTACACCCACCTTCTTCCTTGTCACACCAGACAAGATCACATCGTTTATTGGGGATGATGAGTTGGCTGCAATCTTGAAAAACAGGAAGGATCCTGCCTGGAAATAGGTAGGTTGACCTATAACACGTATGCGTAGAGCGTTTCTCTCAATTTGTGCGTCGGTACTGGCTATCTCGTCTATTGCCTGCTTCCATTGCGACGCGGCAAAGGCTGATAGCCCAGTATGGGCGTTGGGTCGAGTAGTGGACGGCGATGGACATCCTGTGGCCAATGCCTTGGTAGCGGTGTATGATGACCAAAACCGGGTAGAAGACTACGCGCGTACGAACGCTCAAGGCGATTACGCCCTCTCCATAAAGCCCTACATGCTTCACCTACCGCGAGCGCACGGCGGCGGATTTCTGGCACAGGTTTTTGGTACGGTTGGGCACCTGGTCGGGGGTGTCGCAGATTTCGTATCTAACCCGTTACGCGCCGGCCTGCATGCTGCGGCTGGCACTGTAGCAGCTTCCATGGTCGATCCATTATCGAGAGGAGGCATTGCAGCCGCCTCTGTTGTTCTGGATCAAACTCTGTTCGCCATTACTGATCCGCATCCACCAAAACCTGAGCAGGCCAGAAAGGAACCTGGGGCGCTCTTCATTAAGGCGGTCTCGGACGACAGGAACCCCCTGGTTGCAGTCGCCCGTGTCTACTGGATGCAGGACAATGTTTTCGAGCTGGATGGTCAAACTCATAAAACTCGTCTTGCCTGGGTGGATCCACTGCAGTTAACGAGCTACAGTTCTAAAAATCTTTCGCGTGTCCAGGGACGGTTTCTCACATTCACTAGTGCCAGGTTAGAACCAGCGTTAGCGGAACGAGGGCAGCCAGTGACACTGGAGGTGGTATTAGATACTCCGCCTTCGCCTAATACCCCCGTGGTCGTCGTAGCACGCGACTTTCGAAACGGCGAAGTTTGGCAGTTGCACAAGCACAATGGCATTTATGAAACGACCTTTACCGTTGACAAGACCTTTCCAGATAACGATCAGGTTATCAGCGTTATTGCCTATCCAGCATCGCAACAGACACCTGGTCGCAGGAAAGATGCAGAAAATGCGATTCTTCACGCCGGGTTATGGAATCCGCTCAAGCAGTATGTCTACAATCCTCTACTGGTCGCAAGCCGAAACCGTGCCGATCTCACACTTACCGTGCTGAGTGCGCGACCTGGCGGTTAATGAGTGGTATAACAACTAGGTAATGTATAGAGAGCCTGTCGTTTTGACAGGCTCTCTATACATTACCAGCATTAAATGGCACAGAATACTAAAATGAATGACATAGAACAGGAGCTCCTTCGTTGCAGTTGCCCACCCGCATAAAAATGGGTACCCGAGGAAGCCTGCTTGCAGTCACACAGGCAGAACAAGCCTCCGCGCAGCTTATGGAACTGCGTCCTGGATTGCACGTGGAAACAGTGGTTATTAAAACCACAGGTGATACGAACACGGCCGGTTCTCTTGCAAGCATGGGCAGCAAAGGTGTGTTCGTAAAAGAGTTGGAGGAGGCGCTGCTCGCCGGAACTATTGACTTTGCCGTCCACAGCATGAAAGATATGCCCGCAATTCTACCACCGGAACTACAGATAGTCTGTGTGCCCAAGAGAGAAGACCCGCGCGACGTACTGGTAACCACTCACAACGGACTGCACGGTCTTCCCGTTGGCGCTAAATTAGGTACTGGTAGTCCTAGGAGGGCTGCCCAGCTTTTAGCTGTTCGTCCTGACCTCGAAATTTGCGATGTGCGGGGTAATCTTGACACAAGACTTGCTAAATTGGCTGGCGGAGGCTTTGACGGTCTTGTTCTCGCCCGCGCGGGTATGAACCGGCTGACTGCGGTCAATCAAAACTGTCATACGCTGCCCGTCGAGGTCTGCGTACCTGCAGTAGGACAGGGAGCGCTGGCAATTGAAGCCAATGCTAATCACCCGAGCATTGTGGAACTATTGGCCCCGCTCAACCATAGAGAGAGCCAAGACGAAACAATTGCGGAACGCGCATTTCTAATTGCGATTGGCGGAGGCTGCAGTCTTCCACTGGCGGCGAACTGCACTACGCACGATGGTATGCTTACCCTTGTGGCAGTGGCTGCATCGCGCAATGGCAAGCAGACACTTCGTCGGTCAGTTAGCGGCGCTCCCACCGAGGCGGTGAAGATGGGCAACGAGCTTGCAACCTGGATGTTGGCGAACGGCGCTGAGGACCTGCTGAAGGAACATTAACACGGTATGGAAATTCACACAGATTATCTGGTTATCGGTAGTGGGTTGGCAGGGCTTACGTTTGCCCTCACGGCTGCAGAACATGGATCGGTAACTGTACTCACGAAACGCGCACCGGAGGACGCTAATAGCAGCTGGGCGCAGGGCGGTATTGCGGGTGTAATGGGCAGCGACGATACTTTGGAACTGCATATGCAGGATACGCTGGTTGCAGGGGCTGGCCTATGCCATCTAGATGCGGTTAACGTACTGGTAACGGAAGGGCCCCAGCGCATTCTAGACCTCATAGAGCTAGGTGCCCACTTCAACACCACGCTCAGTAATGACGGGGAACAGGTACTGTCGCTCGGCCGAGAGGGTGGTCACTCGCGTAACCGTATTGTACACACTGCGGACTACACTGGGCTGGAATGCGAACAGACGCTGCTCCATGCTGTACATTCGCACGCGAACATCACAATTCTCGAGCACTTGTATGTTACGGACCTTGTTGTTTCGGACGTCGAGGGCGTACGTCGATGTACAGGCGCCAGCGCGAAGGGCTACGCCGAGGGTGAGCCCGTAACGGTGACGGCTAGGGCAACCCTCCTTGCGACCGGAGGCTGCGGGCAGGTATATCAGTACACTACGAACCCTGCGGTGGCAACCGGCGATGGCGTGGCCATGGCGTGGCGCGCGGGGGCACCCATTGCCAATATGGAGTTCATACAGTTTCATCCTACAACTCTACACCACGCGAAGGCTCGCGCCTTTCTTATAACAGAGGCACTTCGCGGAGAGGGCGGCATCCTTAGGCATGCGGATGGCGAAGCATTCATGACCAAGTACCATCCGCTTAAGGATTTAGCGCCGCGAGATATTGTTGCCCGTGCCATTGTTAGTGAGATGAAACTACGTAATTGCGATTGTGTTTACCTGGATGCCACTCACATTTCTAAAGAGGTGCTTGCAGACCACTTCCCAACAATATCCCAAAAGTGCGCGGAGGTTGGCATCGATATTACACGTGATCCTATTCCAATCGTCCCTGCTCAGCACTACCAATGCGGAGGTGTAGTAACTGGCCTGAATGCTGAAACATTGATTGCCGGCCTATACGCGGCGGGAGAGGTAGCCTGTACCGGCGTGCACGGTGCGAACCGTCTTGCCTCTAATTCGCTGCTAGAGGCAATGGTATTTGGAAGACGAGCGGCTCTTCACGCGGTAGACCATGGTGCCGACTGTCATATCGGTCTATCGTCGATGAAAATCGAAGGGCATATCGAGCGTCCGCTTATGCCTGATGAAGAGGCTGTGGCTGCCCAACAGTGTGTTCAGCGAATTATGAATCGCAGCGCCGGAATAGTTCGATCCACTTCCGATATGGAAGCGGCACTCCACAAGGTAGAGGCATTACTCGACGGGTTCACAGGTCGTCAGCTATCTGCCTCCGCATGTGAAGCGCGCAATGCAATAACAGTAGCCACGCTTATCCTTAAGTCCGCTTTAAAGCGGCACGAGAGCCGTGGTCTGCACTATACCTTAGATTACCCTGAACGCAGTGAAGGAGAACCCAGTGATACAGTTCTCGTTCCGTTACCTGTTCAACAAGCAAGAAAGTAGCGCATAAGCTAAGGCGTGCGACGTGTCTCGCACGTGACTTCGTATTAGGGATAAATTGAACACGCCTTTACTACACGCAGCGGAGCTGGTAGCCCTCCCTTTTTAATCTGCAAGACCTGGTGCAATGTCCAGGGTCACCTCCTTGATGTAATCTGCAGCACCGGGAGCGGAACCACGTGGTTTTCGAACATAACGTTTAAGTGTGTAGTCTACCGAGACGAGCGCAGAATGCTTGTTGGCAGAATGCCGCGCACAGATTTGCGCTGCATAAATCAGGACCGAACGAGGTACCTGCTCTGGTTTCCCATGTGTCCTAATAATGGTATGGGCACTTGGCGCCGCACGTACATGAAGCCAGATGTCATTTGTATGCGCAACGCGTGTGGTTAGGTAGTCGTTCGCGGTAGAAGTCTCACCCACTAGTATCTCAAAGCCTTCCGCTGAAAAATACCGCCGGATCTTGTGACCACCCCACTCACTCTCTCCTGGCTTTGTGGAACTAACTACGACCTCGCGAGGGAGCACACCTGCGGTGCGTAGCTCATTGCGTAGATCGGCGATCGCATCCTCTGTAGCGAGTAACTGCAGCTCAACCAGAGCCTTCTTTAGCGCAGCAGCCTGTGTATCAAGAAGCTGTTCGCGTTCTGCCTCCCGCTGCATTGACATTTTCGCCTTCCGGCTACGGCTGAACAGATGGTCGGCTTCTTCGAGCGGAGACCGTCCCGCACCAAAATTGATTACTATGGGTTTGAGTTCTGGATCCCAGTAGTCCTCGACTACCATACTTGTCATGCCAGGTTGGGCCCGCCACAGATTTGCTTTAATTAACTCAGCCCTTTTTCGCAGGTCATCAGCCTGTGATGCCTCCAACATTCCCTTGGTGCATGCCTCAAGTTGGTGGGCATTGTGCCGCAAAGCCTGTTGCAGTTCATTGTGCAGGGAGGCACGCAGCCCTTGAAGATGGCTCCGCTGCGCGGCGAGCGACCAGCACTCATCAAGTGCCATACTCAAACTGTCAACTGGCAGGCATGTCGTATGCAACATCTGGACAGAGGCAATCGGATAAGCGCCTACTGCCCGCCCCTCTTCATCACGGTATATTACGGGGCTATACGACCCTGCACTCGCGGAGTGAAATATTTCTCGCCAAGCCTCGTAAATGCCATTGGCAAGATCCTCGGACTTTATTGCCCGAACAGCAACTTCCCTTGCCAAAAACGGGGACATGCCCTCGTAAATCTGCTGCAGCGCGCGCACAATGCCGTTTTCACCGCTTAGATCCGAGTTCATAATCTCTCTCAAGATGTGTCGCTCCGATCCTGCAGCGAACGGCGATATTCGATCATCCTGCGCTGGTGGAGGCAGATAAGTTCCACCTGGCAGTATTTCGCGATATCGATTAATACGGTGTGTAACACGTTGGGCTGCATCCAGAATTCGGCCATCGTGATCTACGAGGATCATGTTTGAATGTTTGCCCATGATCTCAGCGATAAGTGTGTGCGGCGGATCGTCCAACCCCTTGGTAACAATATGTAGGATCCTATCCAGCCCCTGCTGTTCTACCGCAATAATACGGCGGTTCTCCATATGACGACGGACTGCGGTACAAAATGCAGGTGGAACAGGAACATTACTGCGTTTGGTGCTTGTGAGGTGAAGGCGCGCAAACTGAGCCGAAGTATCTATTAGCAGGTGATGTGTCTTATCTCGGTTACGTATTGTTAAAACGAGTTGATTAGGAAACGGCTGCCGAACATCTTGTATTTGTCCGCCTACGACTAGTTTGTTCAATTCCACGACGACTGCGTTCATTGTAATGCTGTCATATGGAACTCTCTTAGTAGTGTCAGTCATTGTCTCGGTTATACTTTCATGAGTTAGCGGCGGGCCAGTGCCTTTAGTTTAACCTATTTTGTCTACCGACAGGTACGGCTCTGCGTTGACGTGCATGCAATACAAGTGCTATATTGGTTACAAGAACGAAAGCGTTTGCCGCAACGGCATGCTGCAACGGAGGAATGGTTCGATTTGAACGATGATGGCGCAAATTCTATGACCGGAAGTTCACGTAATTCGGATCGCACTCGTAAACCTGGGCGCCGCCGCTCATCGCGGTCTAAGTTGCGCCCCAGGGGAGCCGCGGTACTGTCCTTCTGCGGTGTGTGTGCGGTACTTGGCGCATTTGCTGGGAACTTCTTCTGGCGAAGTCCGGCGCTACGGTCGATGGTCTTTGACTACTTTACCCCCAAGCATTTAGCACAGGACATCGAACATCATGACATTTTCGCAAGTTACAGCCCATCGTTGCGTTTTCCGGCCCAATACCAGCATTCTATGAATTTACTGGTACTTGGATGCGACGCAGATTACTACCCAGGTAAGCCTATTCCCATTGCTACCAGCAACGGACGCAGTGATTCCACGATGCTAGTGCACATTAACTTCGATAAAGACACCGTAGATATCATAAGTATTCCGCGCGACACTGCCTGTAACATACCCGGGCATCCTGGGTTTGACAAGATCAATGCTGCCCATGAGTGGGGAGGAAACAAGCTCACTGATGCCACGGTAGAGCAGGACTTCGGAATTGTCCCGGATTACACGGTTGCAGCGCACTTTAGCAGCTTTCAGAAGATTGTTAACGCAGTTGGCGGCGTTGATCTCTATGTCGACAAGCCGCTAAACTATGATGATAACTGGGCGAACCTGCACATTCATCTAAAGCCGGGATTTCAACACCTCAATGGCTATCAAGCCATGGGTTTCGTACGAATTCGGCATTCCGATAGCGATATCGTGCGCGAACAGCGGCAACAAGAGTTCCTAGAGGCGTTGAAACATCGTGTAGAGTCACCTGCGAATTTCAATGCGCTGCCCAATGTTCTTAACGCGATAACTGACAACCTTCAAACGAACATGACCCTGGAGCAGATGCTTTCCTTGGCGCACTGGGCAGCGAGCGTCCCCAAGGCCAATATTCACACGTACATTGTTCCCACTATTCAAGGCCCTAGCTTCGTATACACAGATCAGGATCCCACTCGCAAACTGCTCGCGCAAGTTCTCTATAATGGCGATACGTCGCAGGTGCATCTCAATCTTATTCAACCGCCGGCCAATCTCGCATATGTTGGTGGAGTAACTCATATCACGAGGTACCGTCGACGAATTCGGCGCCGTCGTCATCTCCTACATCATAGGTCAGTGGGCAGGTATATTACCAGCCCGGCGGAGCATAGATCCTTAACTCTCCCTACACCTCCGCCGGTTAGCTAATCAACACCACTTGTTAATTGAGTCTGTAACTGGGCCGCCCCACTGGCGATATCGGTACGATAATGCATGTCCTGATAGCTAATTTTGGAGATGCCCGCATATGCAGCGGCCCGTGCCGCGTAAAAGTCTGCTGCTCGGGCAGTTACCGCGAGAACTCGTCCGCCATCGGTCACTACCTCATTTCCCGAGACCCTGGTACCTCCATGAAAAACAATACAGCCGGCACTCTGTGCGGCCTCCTCCAGACCCTCAATAGGAACACCGCGCTTGAAGCTGCCAGGATAGCCACCAGAGGCGGCAACGATGGAAACCGATGCGCCGTCATACCACTCCACTCGAGCATCGGCAAGATTGCCATCCAGTGCTGCTAGTAAAATAGGTACCAAATCGCTTTTGAGCATGGGGAGGACAGCCTGCGTTTCAGGATCACCGAACCGGCAATTGAATTCTATACACTTCGGACCCGTTGGTGTGAGCATGATTCCGGCATACAAGGCGCCGCGGTATGGAATTCCTAACTCACGGATTGTATCGATAGCCGGTCGCACAATCGACTGGATGATCTGTTCGACGTCGCGTGATTTTAGGTCCTTAACCGGGCAGTAGGCCCCCATGCCTCCTGTATTGGGTCCCTCATCATGATCGAGGAGCCGCTTATGGTCCTGAGCTGGTAGCAGCGGCACGATCGTGTGTCCGTCTGTAATTACCATAACAGAGGCCTCTGGACCAGTTAGACGCTCCTCAATAACAACCTGATTTCCGGCGTCACCAAATACTCGCTGCACCATTATGGACTCAATTGCCTGTTCGGCCTGCTGGCGGGTATCGCAAACCGTTACGCCTTTGCCAGCGGCGAGGCCATCGGCTTTAATAACCACTCCTCCCACAGAGCGCGGCTCCGAAAAGTACTGCGCCAGACGATCCAGCGCCGCTGCAGGCGTATCGCACACCCAGAATTCAGCGGTGGGAATATTCGACTTGTGCATGACATCTTTTGCAAAGGCTTTGCTGCCTTCAATTCGCGCAGGATCGCGCGACGGACCAAACACGCGTAGACCACGTCCCTCAAACAGATCCACAATGCCGGCCATTAGAGGTACCTCCGGCCCGACTACGGTGAGATCTACCTTATTAACAGCAGCGAAATCTGCCAGCGCAGTGATGTCAGTCGCAGCTATCGCGACATTTTCTGCACAGCGCGCCGTGCCAGCATTTCCGGGTGCACAATAAACGTGCTCCACCATAGCACTCGCGGCAATCTTCCACGCCAGTGCATGTTCTCGACCACCACTGCCAACTACCAGTACGCGCATTTGCTGTTCCCTCTCAAGCCGCCCCTCACTCATCAGGAGTATGTTGCAGATCTAGATTTTCAAAACGGGTGTACGCAGGAAAGAAACCTATACTTACCTTGCCAGTTGGACCACTTCGGTGCTTTGCGATGATAAGTTCAGTCTCCTCCGGTCGGCTGCCATCCGCTGGCATACCACCGCCATCCTCCGCACCTGCTTCTTTCATTTTGTAGTAGGCATCTCGGTAGATGAACATTACAATATCAGCCTCGGCCT
>DAIDKH010000050.1 GCA_027450145.1 Chthonomonadaceae bacterium
CTGTCCTTATTCGCCCTACAAGTAATTTGCAAATGGAATGACATTTTCACTGTCCCATTAATTATAGACACATAGGGTGGAACCCTCTAAGATATCATCACCAAAGTAACCTATATGCCAGTAAATTTGCAGGTTCATCACTGTGTTTTAGTGTGCTAGACTTTCTGTTGGGTTAGTGTGACAAACCCGAACAACACCTGAGGATATTTATGAGACTTATTGCACGCACAATTTCCTTAGCTAGCATTTCAATGCTAGCGCTTATTACTGTTACAGCATCTGCACAGCAGGTCGCATTTACCGACATGGGACCAGGTAACTCATTTGACACGACCGCTGGCTGGGCACAAGATGGTCCAACTGATCCATCAACTGTAAAATACAATGTAGGAATGGAGTTCACCTCGCTCGCAACAGGAAGACTTGGCTCAATTGATATTGCTCTCTCGGGAATTGGTGTAGATTCTTCACTGCCCGAGAATATTTACCTCACCAGCAGCCTGCCGACATCACCAAGTAACATTACAAATGTTCTGGAGAGCTATACTGTTACCTATCTTCCTTATTCAACATCGAATCTTGTCACTCTGACCTCGCAAAGCAACCCTACGCTTACCCAGGGAGATACTTACTATCTTACTGCAGTACCCACCGGATCTGCTGCCTCTGGCTGGTCATGGAACAACCAGGGTGTAACGGGAAATATCACAGTATCCTCAAGCGGCGGTAATTTTGTAGTTAAAAGCGGATCCACGCTTGGTGCTTTCAGTGTCTACCTGTCACCTCCGGCAGTACCGGAAGCGAGCAGCTTCGCCAGCATTGCTTTTATGGGCCTCGGTTCCACAATGTTGCTAAGAAGGAAGCGTAAAGCTTAACTTGTGGCTTACAGGAGAGCTATAAAGGCTGGAGAGGGATCCTCAGTTTGCGAGGCTAGCGGGTCCTTTCCACCTCTGTCTCTCTGCGTTCGCTATTGCTCGTTTAGTAGCATTATTGCAAGGTCACCAGTTTGTCGGTGGAAACTAAATTGGTACCCAGTTCCGCACTGCTGCCCGTAGGCGATTCCTCATCAAGCCGTTGCAGCATTGTTTGCCTCAAAACAGGGCGGAGGTAGTGACGCCGCCCTGGACACCCTCGTTATGCTGTTGGCACTGCCAGCACCACTAGTATCCACATACTGTGTAGCATCGGTTAAGCGCTAAGCTGAACTAGGTGCCTCACTTCACCGCCCGAAGTGTAGGATGCATCGCACCTGCTGGCGCCATGCCCATATACTGCCTGGCAATTACTCTGAGTGAATGGCATCTTGTGCTAGTTTACTTTGACGAATTCCCTCAAAATAGGGTACAATTGCTTCCCTTTTCACAGTGAAGTGATATTGTTTTGATACCGCCAATGTTGTCGGTTAAAATCGCGTTGAATGAATTTAAATATAAACTGTGCATGCCCTGCATTACGCAGCGTACCACCGACCCGAAAGAAGAGGACGTGACCGTGAACGTCAGATCTGTACCCACAATCACAAAAACTGGCCTATATGACCCGGAATTTGAACACGACGCCTGTGGCGTTGGGTTTGTAGCCAGTATAAACAGGCAAAAGTCGCATACCATCATCGACAAAGCGCTTAATGTCCTACATAACCTGGCGCATCGTGGTGCCTGCGGCTGCGACCCTGAAACAGGGGACGGGGCTGGCATTCTGCTTCAAGTACCCCATGAATTCCTTAAGCGGGTCATGGCTGAGAGTGGCGTTCACCTACCCGATCCTGGTCACTACGGCGTTGGAATGATATTTTTGCCGCAGGACGAGCACGAGCGACACTTATATGAACAGATTATTGGTGAGCTGATTGCAGATGAGGGCCAAACGCTTCTTGCATGGCGTGATGTCCCGGTTAGTTCCGGCAGTATTGGTGAAGTCGCGCGATCAGTTGAACCGGTGATACGCCAAGTGTTCATTGCGCGATCTGCGTTTATAGAGACGGACGACGCATTTGAGCGCCGGCTATTTATCATTCGCCGACGTATTCAGAACCAAGTTGCCTCTCTGCGACTAAAGAACGAAAGTTTCTTCTACATCTGCAGCTTCTCATCCCGAACGATTGTGTACAAGGGACTGCTCATGGCCGAGCAGATTAGCGCCTACTACCATGACCTATCATGCCAGGATATGGTCACGTCACTGGCGCTCGTTCATCAGCGATTCTCTACGAATACATTCCCCACCTGGGATCTGGCGCACCCTTTTAGATATATCGCACACAATGGCGAGATTAATACCTTAAGGGGAAACCGCAACTGGATGCGAGCCCGTGAGGCACAACTCACGAGCGCTGTATTTGGCGATGAAGTGAAGAAGGTTTTGCCGCTTGTAAACCGCTCAGGCAGCGACTCTGCCACGCTCGATAATGCTGTTGAGCTGCTTACTCTTGGCGGTCGTAGTCTGCCTCATGCCATGATGATGCTCATACCAGAAGCATGGGATGCAGATGACCTTATGGATCCCGACAGAAAAGCGTTCTATGAGTACCACGCCTGCCTAATGGAACCATGGGATGGACCCGCTGCAGTCTGCTTCACAGATGGAAACGTGATTGGCGCGCTATTAGATAGGAACGGCCTGCGCCCTGCGCGTTACCTGGTCACCGACGATGGCCTGATTGTAATGGCCTCTGAGACAGGTGTCGTTGAGCACGACCCTGCGCATGTAGTTCAAAAGGGGCGCCTGCAGCCTGGTAAGATGTTCCTGGTTGACGTTCAGGCCGGACGCATTATAAGCGACGATGAGTTAAAGGGTGAGCTTTGCCGCCAGCACCCCTACCGTGAATGGCTCCAGAACAACCGAATAACCCTCGCTCAGCTTCCTGATACTGCACCGCCGCAAGATCCAGATCATAGCACGCTAATTGTTCGACAGAACGCTTTTGGGTACACGCTCGAAGATATTCGTATCATTCTACAGCCTATGGCAGTGAATGGCGAACAGCCACTGGGTTCCATGGGCACTGATACTCCATTGGCAGTGCTGTCTCGCAACCCACAACTTCTTTACAGCTACTTCAAGCAGCTCTTCGCGCAAGTTACGAATCCGCCTATTGACCCTATTCGCGAAGATATGGTGATGTCACTCGTTGACTACATTGGTAAAGAAGGATCGCTTCTGGATCCGGGCCCCGCACACGCACGCATGCTGCGTTTGGATTCACCCGTTCTTACAAACCTGGAACTCGAGCGCATGCGCCATGTGCGTACACCGGACTTCAGCTCTATCACACTCCCCATGTGGTTCTTTGTTGAAGAAGAAAACGGCCTGGAAACGGCTGTCAATCGTTTGTGCGAAGCTGCTTCACAGGCGGTTCGTAATGGGTACAGTTTTATCATCCTCTCGGACCGAGGGGTTGATGAGCTCACCGCACCCATACCCAGCCTCCTCGCCGTCTCTGCAGTTCACCACCACCTGGTTCGAGAGGGAACGCGCATTCAGGTTGGTCTCATTCTGGAATCCGGGGAAGCGCGCGAGGTTCAGCACTTTGCACTGCTCATCGGATATGGCGCCAGCGCAATTAATCCCTACCTCGCTTTTGAGACACTGGACGATATGTGCCGGCAAGGAATTCTCGATATTTCGCCCGTTAAGGCCCACAAGAATTTCATCAAGGCCATTAGTAAGGGGTTATTAAAGACCTTTGCTAAAATGGGTATCTCTACACTTCAAAGCTACCGCGGGGCGCAGATTTTCGAAGCCATCGGCCTCGGTGAGGAGTTGGTAGAGAAGTACTTTACGGGCACTCCCAGTCGACTGGGCGGCATTGGTCTCGCAGAATTACAACGCGAGGCACTGGCAAGGCATCAACACGCCTATCCTCGTGTCCATATTCCAGAAACACTGGAGTTGGAGACGGGCGGTCAATATCAGTGGCGGCGGTTTGGTGAATTCCACCAGTACAACCCGGATACCGTTGCTGCGTTGCAACATGCGGTGCGAAGCAATAGCTACAAGGACTTCAAGGAGTTCAGCCAATTCTCAAATGATCAGTCCGTTAATCTAGCGACTCTCCGCGGATTGCTGCAGTTTAAACAGGGGACGCCCATATCGATTGACGAGGTAGAACCTGCCTCAGAAATTGTAAAGCGCTTTGCAACGGGGGCTATGTCATTAGGCTCCATTAGCCGCGAGGCGCATGAGACCCTTGCAATCGCCATGAACCGAATTGGCGGTAAGAGTAATACTGGCGAGGGTGGTGAGGACAGTGTGCGATTTTCCCCGGATGAGAACGGCAATAGCAGGCGCAGCGCCATCAAGCAGGTGGCGTCTGCCCGTTTTGGGGTGACGGCACACTACTTGGTAAACGCGGATGAAATTCAGATTAAAATGGCGCAGGGTGCAAAGCCGGGTGAGGGTGGTGAATTGCCGGGCCACAAGGTAGATGACTATATTGCACGCATACGTCATACCACCCCAGGTGTCACACTGATATCGCCTCCGCCGCACCATGACATCTACTCAATCGAGGATCTCGCACAGCTCATTTTTGACCTGAAGAACGTCAATCCCAAAGCGCGTATTTCCGTCAAGCTAGTCTCCGAGGTGGGTGTTGGAACCGTGGCGGCAGGTGTTGCCAAGGCACATGCAGATCACATCCTTATAAGTGGTCATGATGGCGGTACGGGCGCTTCACCCATGTCATCCATAAAATACGCCGGTATTCCGTGGGAACTTGGTCTGGCTGAGACCCAGCAGACCTTGGTGAAGAATGACTTGCGCGGTCGTGTACGCGTCCAGACAGACGGCCAGTTAAAAACCGGTCGAGACGTCGCGGTAGCCTGTCTTTTGGGAGCGGAAGAGTTTGGCTTTGCAACGGCGCCGCTAGTGGCAATGGGATGCATAATGATGCGCGTTTGCCATCTGGGCACTTGCCCTGTAGGTATCGCCACTCAAGATCCCGTCCTGCGGCAGAGATTTGCCGGCCAGCCAGAGCACGTTATCAACTACCTGTTCTTTGTGGCACAGGAGTTGCGAGAGATCATGGCAGAGCTAGGTTTCCGCACCGTCGACCAGATGGTGGGTCGCGTAGATATGCTGGATACCAGACAGGCAGTTGACCACTGGAAGGCTCACGGCCTCGACCTTGCGCCGATACTTGCACAGCCGGTTGAGGCAACAAAATTCCCCGCGCGGTGTGTCATCGCACAGGACCATGGCCTGGACACCGCTCTGGATTACCATCTGATTGAACTGTCGCAGGATGCAATTGAGCGATCGATACCGGTTTCTGCAACACTGCCCATTTACAATCGCAACCGAACCGTCGGCGCAATGTTGAGCGGCCGAATTGCCCAGCGTTATGGTGCGAAAGGTTTGCCTGACGAAACTATACGTCTCACCTTCCGCGGTTCGGCCGGTCAGTCATTTGGTGCATTTCTGGCCTCAGGAATCACGCTAATACTTGAGGGCGATGCGAACGACTACCTCGGCAAGGGACTATCGGGAGGACGGATTATCGTTTTCCCACCGCCGCAGTCACCGTTCGAGCCGTCTGAAAACATCATTGCGGGCAATACGCTACTCTACGGAGCCACCGAAGGCGAGGTATTTCTGCGCGGCGTAGCGGGCGAGCGATTCGGTGTTAGGAACAGCGGAGCCGTTGCCGTCGTGGAGGGAACCGGTGACCACGGGTGTGAATACATGACCGGTGGTACTGTAGTTGTCCTTGGTAAAACGGGGCGCAACTTTGCTGCTGGCATGAGCGGTGGAGTGGCATATGTGTGGGATCCGGATCAGACCTTCCACCTTCGCTGCAACCGAAACCACGGCCTTACGGAGCTTGAACAGGTGACAGATGACCACGACATCTCGGTTATTCGCGAACTAGTACAGGCTCACCTCCATCACACCAACAGCGATAGGGCTGCCGACATCCTGCGGCGGTGGGATGAAACGCTGCCACAATTCGTTAAGGTAGTTTCTGTAGAATATAGACGGGTTCTTGCAGCTAAGTCAAAGCAGACTGCCACATCGGTATAGTGTAGTCTCCACGACGCTTCCATGAGTACAATTTCGGGCTGCGGTCGCAGCATCATTTACTAGTGCGACCGTAGAATGGCATGCGATTTACGCAGGCACGAGAGGAACGATTGTAATGGCGGATCCTAAGGGTTTTCTAAAATATGGCCGTGAGCTGCCTAAACGGCGGCCGATTGAAGAGAGGCTGCACGATTGGATAGAACTTTACCAGGAGTTTCCTGAAGAGAAGCTAAAGAAGCAGGCGTCTCGATGCATGAACTGCGGCATACCATTTTGCCATCAGGGATGCCCGCTCGGAAATATAATTCCTGACTGGAATGACCTGGTATATCGAGGGCGCTGGCGAGAAGCCCTGGCTGAACTACATAGCACTAATAACTTTCCAGAGTTTACCGGGAAGCTGTGTCCGGCACCGTGCGAGGCTGCCTGCGTGCTGGGTATCAATCAGGATCCTGTTACCATCCGCAGGGTAGAAGAGTCGCTCGCAATGCGCGGTTGGCAGGAGGGCTGGATAATACCGGAACCACCTGAAAAGCGTACCGGTTGTTCAGTGGCAGTAGTGGGTTCAGGTCCTTCGGGCCTGGCATGTGCACAACAGCTAAACAGGGCCGGTCATACTGTTACCGTGTTTGAACGCGATGAAAAACCCGGCGGATTGCTCCGCTTTGGAATCCCAGACTTCAAGATGGAGAAGTGGGTTCTTGATCGGCGAATCAAACAGATGCAGGATGAGGGTGTCACTTTCCGGTGCGGTGTAAACGTCGGCGTGAATCTCTCAGCGGCAGAATTGCAGTCGCAATTTGATGCGATCGTTTTAGCTGGTGGCAGCACGCGGCCGCGCGACCTTCCGGTACCTGGCCGTGAGTTGGACGGCATCCATTTCGCCATGGAGTTCCTGCCACAGCAAAACCGCAAAGTAGCCGGCAGCTGGCAGGAGGGCCGGCCACAGCTCTCTGCGGAAGGCAAGAAGGTAATCATTCTAGGTGGTGGTGATACCGGCGCCGATTGCCTCGGAACAGTACACCGCCAGGGAGCGGCAGAGGTCTACCAGTTTGAGATTATGCCAAAGCCACCCACGGATCGCGATGAAACGATGCCATGGCCCAACTACCCGATGATACTGCGTACCTCCGGTGCGCACGAGGAGGGCGGAAAGCGCGACTGGTCCATCAATACGAAAAGCTTCACCGGCAAGGATGGCAAGGTTACGCACTTAAATGGCATCCGTGTAGAGTGGTCGGCTCCAGGGCCAGATGGGCGCCGGAAAATGGAAGAAATCCCGGGCAGCGAGTTTACCATTGAAGCTGACTTGGTCCTTCTAGCGTTAGGTTTCCTGCACCCACAGCATGAGGGCTTGCTGCAGGACCTTGGTGTGGAACTGGATGCACGCGGCAACGTAAAGGCCACAACCAAGGAGTATGCGTCTTCATTGCCAGGTGTTTTCGCATGTGGTGACATGCGCCGCGGACAATCGCTCATTGTGTGGGCTATAGCAGAAGGCCGCGAATGCGCTCGCAATGTGGACAGATATCTCTGTGGCCAGTCGGAACTTCCGCTCACGCGCGCAGTTGTCACGGCATGATCGTATTGGGCATTGAAACGAGCTGCGACGAAACATCCGCAGGCGTTGTGCGTGGAGGCTGCGAGGTCCTCTCGAACGTGGTGGCAAGTCAGGCCAATCTCCACGCACGCTACGGCGGGGTCGTACCGGAAGTCGCCTCACGCAAGCATCTTGAATGCATGTTGCCGGTAGTTCTCGAAGCGTTGGATCACGCGGGTGTTACCTGGCGTGAGTTAGGGGGCCTGGCAGTGACCAATCGGCCTGGCCTGCTTGGCGCATTACTGGTGGGTGTCTCTGCAGCCAAAGCGCTGGCATACGCCCTAAAAATTCCTATCGCACCTGTGCATCATCTGGAAGGACACCTGTACTCCACGTTTCTGGCAGCGCCAGACCTCACGGATCAATTCCCTCTATTAGCGCTCATTGTCTCCGGTGGCCACACTCAAATTATTCGTATGGATCGGCATTGTGAATACCAATTGCTGGGCACTACGCGTGATGATGCGGCTGGTGAGGCATTCGATAAGGGTGCACGGCTGCTGAATTTGCCATACCCCGGTGGGCCAGAAGTTGCTGCGCTCGCGTCACAAGGCGACCCCGCCCGCGTACTAATGCCACGTTCGTATCTGGGTGACACGTTGGACTTCAGCTTTAGTGGTGTTAAGACCGCACTGCGCACCTTTATAGCGCGCGATAATGGCAAAACCAATTTGGCCGATATCGCGGCGGGGTACCAGGAAGCTATCGTTGTAATGTTAACGCGCACCCTGCAGCGTGCGATTCATTCTACCGGCATCAAGACTTTTTGCGTCTGTGGTGGTGTTGCTGCGAACCGGCGTCTGCAAGAGTCAATGAAGGCGATGGCGCAAGCCGAAGGCTGCAGACTCATCCTGCCAGATACACAGTTGTGTACGGATAACGCCGCGATGATCGCTGCCGCAGGTTGGTACCGGCTTCAGCATGCAGATTCTTCCCCTCTGTCGTTCGATACATTAGCGGTTAGCCCCTTGGCGCTCGCCACCATCTCGTCATAAGCCTGCAACGGTTTCACGGTCTTCACTGCAGCCTGGCCCCTAACTGAGGCTAATTGCCTGTGCTATACTCAAACATGCCTAGAGTTTTTTAATCGAAACTCATACATGTGTTACAGGAGAGCTTAACCGTGCAAATCGTAGAATTATTAAATAAATGGATTCACCTGCTCAGTATCGCTGGCGTACTTGGCGGAACACTTTTTTCATTGCTGGTATTGGCGCCACAGTTGAAAAATGACGACGATAATCCACAGATTAAAGCGATGTGGAAGCGTTCTGGTTTGACCCTCGCGGGGCTTTGGATTGTAGTTATCATTACAGGGTTTGTGAATGTATACCTAGTAAGCCCTACCGTAAATGGCAACTATCAGATGTGGTTGGGTATGAAGATTGCCCTGGCGCTCGTCATGTTTGTGGTAACGCTGTTCGTCGCTCACCCATTTCCCGCCATTCAAAAGTTCTTTAAAGAGCGAACTCCGTGGCTCGTGGTGTTACTAATAATTGGCGCGATAATTGTCGGCATCTCTGCAAAACTGAACATCTCGCGAGTTACCGGCACCGGACTGAAGGAGGCAGCAACCGCCCAGGCAACCGCTCCGGTTACGCCCGCTCCCCTACAATCGGCACCGTAAGTTTAGTTTACGCTGCAGCACGGGCACGCGGTAGCTTGATAGTAAGCAGAGTGCCCGTGCCTTCTAGGAAAAGTTGATATTAGGAGCCTTTACGAGGATGCGTGGGCACGACGGTTGCATGCCCCTTTGGTTTGGCAATCAAGGGTATCGTCGATTTTGACCGTTTGGCGGCAGCGCAGGTGCCGCATCCCGGGCAGCCCTCATCACGTTTACCAAACAGCGCACTCAACTGCTTAAGTACGTTACGGATAACGTATACGAGCGCTATCAGTACAATACTCCAAACAATGATTTCTTGCATCTTACCTAATCCCCCACCCCAACGCCATGCCTGTGTGGTAGATGATAAACGACACAATCCACGCCAGCGCCGTCATATACACAAGCTGAAAGATCGGCCATTTCCAGCCGTTAGTCTCCCTTCGCACCACCGCTACCGTTGAGATACACTGCATTGCCAGCACGTAATAGACCATCAATGTCACCGCGACCAGCGGGGTGAAGACCCGCTGCCCGGTACGCGGGTTCACATCCTCCTTCATGCGCTTGCCAAGGTTCGCCTGCCCTACTCGTGAATCGGGACTATCCACATTGTATATAGTGCCCATCGTAGAAACGAATACTTCCCGGGCGATAAATGAGGATGCGATGCCTACTCCCATCTTCCAGTTAAAGCCCAGGGGTCTAAGCGCTGGTGCAATAAGTTGGCCAGTTTGACCAAGATAAGAGTTTGTCAGTGCTTGCTGCGGTGCTGCATTGGGCGATTTGGGATAGGCCGAGAGAAACCAAATGACCACAGATATGGATAAAATGACCGTGCCCGCGCGGCGAATGAATAACCATGAACGCTCAAGCATCTGCATGACCACAGTTCGCCATGCGGGCAGCCTGTAAGGGGGTAGCTCCATGAGAAAACTTGGTGAAACACCCTTAAGCAGTGTGCGGTGAAACGCCCAGGCCATTAGAAACGCTGCCGCCATACCCAAAAAGTACATCGCTGTGAACGTAACCCCGGGCAACGTCAGCAATGTTAAGGAGCCGATTCCTAAAATGCGACGGTTTGGTAGAAATGCCGAGGTCATGAGCAGGTAAACGGGTAGTCTAGCAGAACAAGACATAAGTGGCGCAATGAGGATGGTGATAAGCCGAGCCTTACGATCGCCAATTGTACGCGTCGCCATAATCCCCGGAATGGCACACGCAAACGACGACAGCAGTGGTATGAACGACTTACCATGCAACCCTACACGACTCATTAGGCGATCCATGAGGAATGCCGCGCGAGCCATGTACCCGGTGTCTTCAAGCAGCCCAATAAAGAAGAAGAGCAACAGTATTTGAGGAAGGAAAGAAAGTGTCGTGCCCATTCCGCCCAACACGCCAGCATCGAAAAGGTCTCGCAAGTCGCCTCGTGGAAGTATCCGCGCCGCAATGCTGCCCACCTGTGCAACGCCATTCTGCACCGCATTAGCGGGCCCTTGCCCCAAGGAGAATATCACCTGAAAGACGAACGCCATCACGACGAAAAATAGAACATAGCCCCAAAACGGATGCATGACCAGCCGGTCAACTCGTTCCGTCGTGGAAGCCTCTGGTAAGTCGGTCGCCAAGGTCTTCGACTTACTCCCGGATACCATTCTCGACGCCCAGGCATATCGCGCTTCGATCACACGGGTGACGAAGTCAACGTCCGCGGCGGCGAGCCTGTCGCGGGTCGCACCAATTAGCTGCTCAAGCTGCGGGGTAGAAGTGAGTGCACTGTTGTCTTGTATAAGGAGCGAAACGGCCTCTGCAAATGCCGCCCGTGGCAGTAACTCATGTCGCTGCTGAAGGTATTGCTGCAGTTCTGCTATGGCATTGCGCACCGCGTCGGTCACCTGCCAGGCGGGCGGAGGCGGATCGCCTGGCTTTGTCACACGACTAAGTAGCTCGGAGAGCCCTTCGGCCTTTGCCGCTACGACTACACAGACTGGAACTCCGAGTTCTTTTTCCAACGCGACTGCGTCTAGTTTATCGCCACGTTTCTCAAGCATGTCGGTCATCGTTAGCACAACAATAACTGGCAGCCCTGTGTCCAGTATTTGGCTGGTGACGTATAGATTGCGCTCCAGGTTTGTGGCGTCCACTACGTTAATTACAACGTCGGGTTTAGGGGAATCTGGTCGAATGCCCAACAGCACTTCGCGAGCAATTGCCTCATCAGGCGAGTGAGGAGTAAGGGAATAGAGCCCCGGAAGATCCAGGAGACGGAGGTTGGTGCCATCTGGTAGCACCGTTTTGCCCTCTTTACGTTCTACTGTTACGCCAGGGTAGTTTCCAACACGCTGCCGCATGCCGGTTAGCGCATTAAAGAGCGTTGTCTTGCCACAGTTAGGATTTCCAACAAGAACCGCGACGAGTTCGCGAGTTGCCGAAACACCTGCCAGATTCGTAGATGCCTGCATTATGGTGCCTCCAGCTCTTCGTGGCTCAACCACACGGCACTCGCTTCCTCTCGCCTAAGTGACAGGTTATAGCCGCGCACTTCGATGTCTAGCGGACCGCCGAATGCTGCAATACGCAGCACTTTGACGTGAACTCCGGGTGTCAATCCCATTTCGAGCAGCCGAATTTTCCCAGATGATTGCCCTAAAAGCCGTGCAATAAAACCACATTCGCCAGGCTTTAGTTCCGCAAGGCTTACTCCACTTCGCGTAAGCATCCCCGCCGTATCGGTCCTAAGCGTCTCCGTGCGATCAAGCGAATGTTGTGCAAGCTGCATTCGACGCCTGCGCGTACGTATTGTGGATGGCTTGTCTGGCGTTGCGCCATCGCCGTCGTTATTTTTCATTGCGACTCTTGGTTGCCTCCCGGCGATCAGGCAGTTACTGCCGGATTCTCGGCGCGCTCTGCAGTAGTAATGTTAGATCCGCTGCAAACCACAGTAAGTGAGTTTACGGCCTGCACGGCCGACACAACCCTTATGGAACCACTGACTTCTCGTCCTACCGCGACGAGCGAATTGAGACCAGGCAGCCTGAGGGTTATAACATCTCCAAAAGGCGATTTGCTCTCGACCCGTGCCTCAGTTTGCGGTACCAGACCAATTTCAAGAAGGTACCCTAGAAATTCGGTGCGCTCATCGGTTATTCGGCTGATTATCACACGCTCACCGGGTTCGCAATCCGCTAGCGGCCGCGTACAATCCTCTGCGGTTGCATCCACAGGATTTCCGTGTGGGCAAGTTGCAGGGTAACCCAACGCACGCTCGATTTTGTCGGCAACCTCTTCACTCAGATAGTGCTCCAGCTTACATGCCAGTTCATGAACGTCATCCCAGGGTAACTCTAAAAAGTTGACCAGTAAACATTCCACAAGCCGATGCCGTCTGAGCAGCGATACCGAAAGCCGTGTTCCCTTGGGAGTCAATCGCACTCCGTGGTATGGCGTGTGCTCTACCAACCTGAGCTCTGCGAGCCTTTTGAGCATGCCCGTTGCAGACGCTGGAGAAACAGTCATGTATTTGGATACATCGCCGGTGCCCACTACACTCAACTCCTGCTGCAGCCGAAAAATTCCCTCGGTGTACTCCTCAATCGACTCTGTTATCTCACGCTGTTCGCGATCACGAGACGACGGCCTGCACCCAGCAGGCACACGCAGTTGACTATCATGCGGTTCCTTACCAGCCATTTCACACTCCATCACCAATAACGTAGACGCATATTTAAATTTTAACACGTGATAACCTAATAATGCAACCATCACATCCAATTTTTAGCCTAATCTAAACTTATTTTTACAAAATCCGCTATCAGGAGGATAACAGCTGACCGCACTGCTCATAATACTTGGATGAATTTGGGCGCAAATTGTAACATGTGGAGGAAACAGTACCAAGCCTGTAGAAATACTTGATTAGGAGGTAAATGTGTCACTAATACCTGTGCTGCTCGACACGGATATAGGCTCGGATATTGACGACGCCCTTGCTCTCGCCTACCTGTTGCGGCACCCGGAGTGTCACTTAACAGGCGTAACAACTGTAAGTGGCGAGCCATGTAAGCGAGCCGCGCTTGTACGCTGGCTGTGCACCGTTGCTGGCAGGCCCGAAGTACCTGTTTACTGTGGCACAGAGCCTCCGTTATTGGGTACTCAGAGGCAACCACTTGCGCACCAACACAGTGCTATTCCTGCCGAGTTTGCTGAGACGCGCCACCCTGAATCCCACGCAGTAGATTTTATGCGTGACGAGATTACCAAGCATCCTGGCGAAGTGACACTTCTCGCCATTGGCCCGCTAACTAACGTCGGCCTGCTCTTCGCAACATATCCCTTCATTCCGCAATTGCTGCGATCGCTTGTTATTATGGGTGGTGACTTCCGCCCCAACTACGATGACTCCATAGAGGAATGGAACATTAAGTGTGATCCAGCGGCTGCCTCAATTGTTCTCGCTCGTGTAGCGTCGCCCTTCCTTGCAGTAGGGCTGAATGTGACGACACGGTGCCGGCTTACGATGACGGCGATGGACGCACTTCTAAGCGGAAAAGATCCCCTTAAGGCTGCAGTAAACGCGATGGCAAGGGTTTGGTATGACTCCGCCTCAGAGGTGACTTTTCACGATCCTTTAGCAGCTGCTCTCATCTTTCAGCCGAACCTCTGCGAAACTGTCTCGACTTCATTACATGTCGACATATGCTCCGCAGACAGCCCAGGCGCGACTATTGAAATTACAGACGATACGGCTAAACCGCATCAAATCGCCACTAATGTCGACACGCAGCAATTCTTCACCCATTACAGCTCTGTTCTAGAAACCAGGCACATACCGTAAGGAGAGTAGATGAAACGCACAATTGTTCCAATTTTGGCGCTGGCAGGCGCGCTTGCAGCGGCCGGAGTCAGCGCCCATGCCCAGGGATCCTTTTACCTAAAAAATGGAGACCGGGTGGTGTTTTATGGTGACAGTATCACCGAGCAGCACCTTTATACTAACTGGGTAGAAGATTATGTGGTAACTCGGTTTCCAAATCTTCGAGTGGACTTCGTAAACGCCGGTGTTGGCGGTGACAAAGTATCTGGTGGATGGGCAGGCAATATTGACGTGAGACTTAAGCGCGATCTCATCCCGTTTAAGCCAACCGTTGTAACATGTATGCTGGGTATGAACGATGCGGCTTATCGACCATACGATCAGGGAATCTTCGATGCGTATGCCACAGGCTATAAAAACATTCTGAAGATGGTTAAGGCGAGTTTACCGGACGTCCGTTGGACGCTGATAGAACCATCTCCCTATGATGACATCACCCAGCCGTTAAATTTCCCAGGCGGTTATAACGCGGTACTTTTGAAATACGCAGCGTACGTAAGGAAGCTGGCAGCCAGCACAGGATCCCTGGATTCGGATTTCAACCACCCTATGACAGAAATGCTCATAAAGGCCAAGGCGGCGGATCCATCGCTCGCGCAAAAGATCATCCCTGGTCGCGTTCACCCGTCACCCGCCGGGCACCTCATCATGGCGGAGGCTCTTCTTAACACCTGGCACGCGCCATCGCTCGTAGCATCGGCAACAATTGACGCCTCCACCGGCAAGGTAACATCCGAGGCGAATACCAGCATTTCGAATGTTGCAACATCCAATGGAGTACTTAGTTGGACAGAGACAGATAAATCGCTGCCGTTTCCGCTCGACCTGAAGGACCCAGTTACAAAGCTGGTTCTTTCTAGTTCCAACTTTGTGCAGAAGCTGGACGAAGAACCTCTCACTGTTACCGGGCTTACCGCAGCACACTACGCCTTGGATATTGATGGTACTACCGTTGGCACATTTACCCCGGATCAACTCAGTTCCGGAGTTAATCTTGCTCTGCTTTCCACTCCCATGTTAAACCAGGCGCTGGCGGTCAACCAACTTACAACCGACCATAGCAATGTGCACATGACCATGTGGCGGTCTATCGAGATGCCCCTGGCTTATGATAAATCCCCCGCACTTACAAATGCCATAGACAGCCTGAACGCACTTGATTTTCAACTACAGGCGCGCCGACGACAGGAAGCTGAGCCCCATCCTCACAAATACACACTGACACCCGTAGCGTAAAATAAACAGGAGCCGTGCATGCCAATTGTTACACCGCTGAAGAAGGCGTTTCAAATTAGCATGTGCGGCTTTATGCTGCTCGCGGGGGGATGCAAAGGCGGATACCGCGCGATGCCCGTCGCCGTTCATCTCAACTCTTCTGAGATGAGAGACTTCCAACACACCGACTACAACGGTAGGTGGGGCGGTGCGTTCGTCTGCTCAACCGTTGCAGATCCGCGAACATTCAACCCTATTACCACCCAAGAAACAACCAGCATTGCCGCCTGGGGACCACTGTTTAGCGGTCTTCTAAGCCAGGATCCGTTTACTTTTCAGTTCACACCTGCGCTTGCTGCGAAGTATACCGAGTCGAAAGATGGCAGGATCTGGACGTTTTACCTTCGTCACGGCATCCGCTGGTCAGACGGTTACCCACTCACGGCAGATGATGTCATATTCTCGCTTAACGTCATCTACGACCCAAAAGTAATAGACTCCGCTCGATCATTACTTACCATCCATGGCAAGCCCTTCAAGTACCGAGAAATCAACAAGTACACGGTGCGTATTACCCTTCCAGCACCCGTTGGAGCCTTTCTCTCCAACTTCGCCGCCGTAGCGGTAGTTCCAAAACACTGTCTTGAAGCCGCATGGAAAGCGGGCAAGTTTAACTCTGCCTGGGGAGTAAATACACCGCCGTCACAAATTGTAGGCGATGGTCCATTCAAAATGGTCGATTACGAACCCGGCCAGTCAATTACCTACGTGCGCAACCCTTACTACTGGCGCCTCGCGGCCAATGGCAGACAACTGCCGTTTTTGGACGGTGGTGTCACAGAAATTGTGCCGGATGTAAATACAGAGGTTTTGAAATTTCTGGCTCGCGAGACAGATTGGGTGAACCTGAGGCCCGAGGATTGGGACGTAATGCAGCAACAGGCCCGAACTGGAAACTACAAGCTAATGAACCTGGGCCCGGGTTGGGGCGTTTCGTATATAAGCTTCAACCTCAATCCTCCTGCTTCCGCAGTACCGCAGTGGAAAATAAAGCTATTTCAAAATCGCGTTTTTCGTCAGGCCATTTCCTACGCCATTAATCGGCAATTGATATGCTCCACCGTATTTCGCGGGTTTGCTCAGCCGCTCTGGTCCTACATCAGTCCGGCAAATAAAGTGTTTTACAACCCAGGTGTTCCGCAGTACCAGTATAATCCTGCCCTTGCGGCAAAGCTGCTACGTTCTATAGGCCTCGTAAAACATGATGGCGTCCTTACCGACAGGGCCGGTCATGCGGTAACGATAACCTTAATGCCGCCATCTGGAAACGGCAACCTTATCACAACGTGCAGTATAATCCAACAAGAACTCAAACCCTTAGGCATCAACATGACCGTTTCTCCACAGGACTTCAACGCCCTTGTCGGGAGAATGAGCGGCAGCCACAACTGGGAGAGCATCGCCTTAGGGTTCACCGGCGGGTTCAACCCGTACGACTCGGCAAACATTTGGCTTTCCAGTGGCAGCCTGCATGTGTGGAATCCCAATCAAACAAAACCAGCAACTCCTTGGGAGGCCGAGATCGACAAGATTTTTAATACTGCTCATACCACAGTGGAACGAAGCAAGCGAGTGGAGCTTTTCAAACGCTTTCAGAATATTGCCTCAACTGAACTGCCGCTCATTTATATCGTGGAACCCGATGTTTTAATTGGTGTGAAAAACAATGTAGGAAACGCACGGCCAAGCGCGCTGGGCAGTAGCATTTACAGCGGCTTCATGTGGGAACTAGATCACATATACCTAAAATCGCAACAACCGCACGGGCTAACGACCCGTCGTTAGAGGGGTATCAGACAGATGCTAAGCGAGCAGGATCACAAGTTTTTTAGCGATAATGGCTACCTTATTGTACATAAAGCGGTGGCCGAAGACGACTGCAAAAAAGTGGTGGACGCCATTTTCTGGTTCCTAGAAATGGACCCCAATGACCATAACGACTGGTATCGCGACCCCCTAAAGCCAGGCGGAATGATCGAAATGTACCAACATCAGGCAATGTGGAATAACAGGCAGAATGAACGACTATACGAAGCCTTTTCCCAATTGCTTCACGAAACTAAATTGTGCGTAACGATAGACAGAGTTGGGATGAAGCCGCCTCGAAACCCACTTTACCCCGCGTATGACCACACGGGCTTTATTCATTGGGACATTGACACGAACAATTTACCGACCCAACTTGGATTGCAGGGAGTACTATGCCTGACTGACACCGATGCAGATATGGGCGGTTTTCAGTGTATTCCTGGCTTTCACCGCAACTTGGAAGAGTGGATTTCCCAGCAACCGGCGGACCGTAACCCGCGGCATCCCGATCTTAGCCGACTGCCTGATGGCATGAAGGTTACTGCAATTCCCGCGCAGGCTGGCGATCTGATTATATGGGACACGCGCCTTGCTCATGGTAATGGCCACAATGTGTCGCGGAAGCCGAGGTTTTCGCAGTATATCTCTATGTTCCCCGCGAGTCGCCTTACCGATGAAAACCGATTGCACCGAATTCACTGCTGGAAACATCGGCTGCCGCCAGGAGGAAGCGTCTTCCCTGGTGACCCTCGCGAATTCGAGCAGCATTTCGGTGAGACAGCTCACCTTACCCCGCTTGGTGAAAAGTTGCTGGGAAGTGCTCCTTGGCCCGCTTAGAGCCAAAGCACACCCAATTAAGTACTGAAAGCAGTACCGATTTGAAATAACACGCGCTTGCGTGAGGCAGTAACTATCGCGCAGCACGTTGATGGTACACAAGGAGATTGCTCTATGTCCCAAGATAATTCGCGCCGGCGCTTTCTCGCACAATCTGCGGTCAGTGCAGCAGCAGGCCTTATAGCAGGTCAGGTAGATGCTGCGCCCCAACATGACATGCCATACACGTCTTCGTTAATGGCAGCGCTTAACGTTCATCAATTTGGCGCAAAGGCGGATGGTGTTACGGACGACACAGCGGCTATTCAGCGTGCGCTCGACAAGGCAGGAACGGCTGGAGGCGGCATTGTGGAACTACCCACTGGCCATTACGCTGTGAAGGGAACCCTGCAAGTGCCTGGCGGCGTGCTGCTGCAAGGCTCGTTTCGTGTACCTCCGTGCAGCCGTCATGATCAACACCCTCACCTGCATGGAACTGTTCTACTTGCGTTTGCCGGGCGTGGGAAGCCAGAATCCGCCCCATTTGTTCTCTTGAACGGGAATATGGCGGCAATACAGGGCGTAATCATCACTTACCCAGAATGGAAACGATCGGACGTACCTCCGGTACCCTATCCACCTGCCATTGCTGCACGCGAGAACACCGAAAATGTCTCAGTGCTCGATTGCTGTCTTCTCAACACTTATGAGGCCATACACTTGCAATCGTCAAGCCGTCATCTCATACGTAATGTCTACGCGTATCCCCACTATCGCGGACTGTACATCGACAATTGCACGGATATTGGTCGCGTTGAAAACTGCCACTTCTGGCCATTCGGCGCTACTTACTATCCAGATGACCCATTTTCTAAGTGGGTTAACCTGAATGGGGTCGCATTCGAATTTGCGCGAACCGACTGGCAATACGTCTTCAATACGTTCTGTTTCGGCTATGGGGTTGGCTACAAATTTTCACAATCGAAGAATGGTGCGTGCAATGGTAATTTCCTTGGTATAGGATCGGACTCGTGTGAACGTGACATTCTGGTTGAGCAGGCACAACCTTACGGGCTGCTAATTACCAATGGTGAATTTGTAGGCCGGTGGACCAGCAAGCACGCCACCTGCATTGAGATTATGGACGGTGCTGCGTCAAAGCTCAGCCTTACAAATTGCTCATTCTGGGGGCCAATTCATAGGATTGTGTGGCAAAAGAGTGCCCAGATGCAATTTACGGCTAATGCTTGTCATTTTGTAGACTGGACCGACAATGCCATTCAAATTGATGCGGGCAGGGCGATAATTCAAGGGTGTACATTCATGCAGGATCGCAATGCGATTACAGTTGGCCCCAAAGCTACCTCTGTGCTGATAACCACCAACCAGGCGCCTGGTGGCCTCAAAGTAGACAACCATGCTGGTGCCCGCACCCAGATGGGCTTCAATGAACAGGTGTGATTCTCGCCTGCACCGGTACGTTTAATGCTCAGCCGGTACAGGCACTCACTGCTGCCAGATATCTACGAAGGATGCCTTCGTAGATATCACCAACCTGCAGTGTACAGGCCAACTTACCGATACAGATAGTGTATCGGTAAGGTTGTATCGCTTTTATAAGTAGGTGCACTATGGCACACAAAGTATACGGATCGTTTGAGAACATACCCCCCAGTATCCGACAACACAATCTCTGGGCACGAACGCTTAAGTTGAACCAAAACGGATGGGAATGGGATTTTAGTCTCACCAATGAGTTGGGACCGGTGTTTCCAGCTCTTGCTGACGACTTGATGATAGAACTGTTGGGCATCGCTGTCAAAGATAGAGTGATCGACATTGGAGGCGGTGACGCCTGTTTCAGTAGGGCTAATGTTGTTACGGACGCGTTCATAAACTCGAACGTGCACAGGAGCGGCCGGGTATTACGGCAACTTCAGGGGACCGCTACGCGATTTGAAGAATGTTTTGCCGAACAGCTCCCCTTTGCCGATCAGGAGTTTGATTTCGCTTACTCGCGCTCGGTTTTCGAACACACAATAGATCCCGCTGCCGCTTGCAGCGAAATGATGCGCGTCGCACGACGTGGCTTTATAGAAACACCCACACCGCTCGCCGAATATTTAGGAGGACACCCCACTCATAGGTGGATTGTCTACATCGAGAAGAGCAATAATAGCGAACCTGTACTCGTATTTAAACGGAAGCCATTCGTGCGTGCGCCGTTTAGTTACCTACTACGACCGCTATTCTTTAACGATAATGATTTCCACTTTAGATGGGAATGGAAGTACCGTAACGTTGTCACCACGCAATTTGCCTGGGAGGGTAGGTTTCGGTTTCGCATTGACGATGATCTCAAACCAGGGTACATGGATTATGATGTCCCTGAGGCAGCGGCAGCAGCACATCTGGATTGTGCGGTAAGCGCTATTCAGTATGGGAACGTTCCACTGGATGTAATCAAACCTGATATCGACGTGACTTTGGCGCTCACCCCGTTACATGCGGAAGCCTATAACGCCAAGGGCTGCATGCTGTTTTTCGCAGGCGAGAGAAACTCCGCGGTTGAGTGCTTTAACATGGCAACCCGCCTTGATCCTCGGGTCGATCTGTATCAACAAAATTTGGTAGCGGCAACATCATCGGTCGAAGCACCTGTTATTCGAGTGGTGGAAGATGCTTATGCGCTGCCAGAAATGAAGTCTCGGGACTTAATTGACTGCATGCTGGACGCGCACGATCTGGAGGTTGGTCTGGTACTACTTTTAAACGGGTTGATGGCGAGCGGATCGCCAAGAATTCGACACATCAAAGAAAGATTCACGGCAGTGAAAGCGCTATCGCAGCAACTCAATACCAAGCCGGCAGCCGCCTGAAGCGGCGGCCGGCTCACCGCGGCCCGTTAATCGTCATCCGATCCGTATTTGCTCTTGATACCGGCCACGATATTAGGATCGGCCAGCGTAGAAGTATCACCCAGCACCCGGCCCTCTGCGATATCCCTGAGCAGACGACGCATTATCTTCCCGCTTCTCGTTTTGGGTAGGTCCCCAGAGATGATTACCTCGTCGGGGCGACAAACCGCCCCCAACCGCTGAGAAACGAACTCCTTTAATTCAGCGGCCAGACGCTTACGAGCCTCACCATCCGACGAAGGCGGCGCATATTCCTCGCGCACGATAACAAAAGCTACTGGAGCCTGCCCCTTTACTTCGTGACTGCGACCGATGACCGCTGCCTCCGCCACTGCAGGATGCTCCACCAGTACAGACTCCAATTCCATCGTAGAGAGATTATGGCCGGCAACGAGCATGATATCATCCACGCGACCAAGCAGCCAGTAATTTCCTTCCATGTCCCGTAGTGCACCGTCACCAGGGAAATACAAACCGGGAAAGCGAGACCAGTAGACCTGCTGATAACGGTGGTCGTCACCCCAGATGGTACGAAGCATGGACGGCCACGGTTTTGTAATCACCAGGATTCCTTTGTGGTCCGGTGGTAGGGAGCGCCCCATGTCATCAACAACGTCCACGGAAATACCAGGGAACGGCCTCGTAGCGCTGCCCGGATGAGTCGTCGTCAGTCCTGGCAATGACGTGATCATGATCGACCCGGTTTCCGTCTGCCACCAGGTATCCACAATTGGGCATCGCTCGCGGCCGATATGCCGGTGATACCACAGCCATGCTTCAGGATTGATTGGCTCGCCCACAGACCCAAGCAGACGCAAGCTGGACAGGTCATGCTTTGCGGGATGCTCATCCCCCCATTTCATACATGCGCGAATTAACGTGGGCGCCGTGTATAGAATGGTTATTTTATGCCGCTCAATCATATCCCAGAAGCGGTCACGACATGGTTCCCCCTGTGTTGACCAGTCGGGAGAACCCTCGTACATAAATACAGTGGCGCAATTGGCCAGTGGACCGTATACCACATAAGAATGCCCGGTAATCCAACCAATGTCCGCCGTGCACCAATACAGATCGGTAGGTTTAATGTCGAACACGAGCTGGGTCGTGGTATACGCTCCTGTAAGGTACCCACCTGTGGTATGGAGGATTCCCTTCGGTTTACCAGTACTTCCGGATGTGTAGAGAATAAACAGGGGGTCCTCAGCATCCATTGGCTCGGCAGCGCAGTCCGTAGATTGCCCCACAATTAAATCGTGCCACCATAAATCGCGTCCCGGTTCCATTTTTACTGGGCATTTATCGCCTGCTCGACGAAGCACAATAGCCCGCTTAACCGAAGGACAGGATGGCAACGCCTCATCAACCACTGATTTAAGGGGGACTATGTTCCCACGGCGCCAGTAGCCATCCGCCGTGATGATTACTTTTGCACCGCAGTCGTTGGTGCGCTCCGCGAGCGACTCCACTGAAAATCCACCAAACACCACGGAATGCAACGCGCCTAACCGCGTGCACGCTAGCATTGCGATGGCGGCCTCCGGAACCATCGGCATGTAAATGCTTACACGATCCCCTTTACCCACGCCCTGCTGCTTCAGCACGTTCGCGAATTGGTTTACTAGTGCCGAGAGTTCTCTATATGTTAGGGTTCGCTGATCACCTGGTTCGCCCTCCCAAACGATTGCCCTGCGATCGCCGTTTGTCGCCAAATGCCTATCAAGGCAATTAGTACTAACATTCAGCTTTCCGCCTACAAACCACTTTGCATGAGGCGGATTCCACTCCAGGATCTGGTTCCACGGCTCCATCCAATCTAATCTACTCGCATAGCCTGCCCAAAAGACTTCGGGATCTTCCGCTGCGCGGCCGTAAATTTCAGGGTCGGAGGCGTTTGCCTGTGCCGCAAACTCCTTCGGCGGTGTAAAGGAATGACCTGGTTGCCAGTCGGAACCGCTAGTATTAGCGTCTGTGCTCATGCTCACTCATCTCCTCGAGTTGCAAAATATGTCTAATGAATTTCAATATACGGATGAAGATGTCCTGCTTTACTACTACGTGAACCTGTTTGAAGTGAATGACTGTAGCACTGGGGGAGTTCAATTCGGCGGGCTTAAGCCGCGCGTTGACGGCACCACGAGTCAACACATACCTTCACCCGCGATCAGCTGCATTAAGGCACCAGACATGAAGCACCGATTTCAATAGATGCCATGCTATAGCTTCACCCAGGAAAACTCGTCCAATAGGAATGGACTCAAACAGAGAGCGGCAATGCACATTGCTATTTTATAATGTGAACTGCTAGAATACTGGCAGTCATAGGTGTTTGGGTCGATGCCAAGCCCCAAAACGCAGATACCTGCAGTCATTCGGCACGGAATATACCGCCTGACGTTTCATCACACTAGATCACTCACCAATTAGAATTCGCTGGCATGCCTATAACAATTCAGGATATCGCGGACAACCTTAACCTTCCATACTCTACGGTCGCTAATGTTCTTCAGGGGCGTAGCGACCTGGCGATCTCTCCTGCCACCCGTGAACAGGTTCTACAAATCGCACAGCAAATGGGCTATATAGACTCACCGTCCCAGTGTCAGCCTCGTAAGCCCACGGGCCACTTAGGGCTATGGATGAGCAGCATATACACGGCGTTTCACGCACAGATCATTAACCACGTGGAAAATAACGCACGATCTGCAGGGTATCAGCTTATAGTCCGCTCATTGCAGCACGGTTTGAACGGCTCTGTACTTCCGGAACTAAATATCGACGGATGTCTCGCCTTTGAATGCTCCGGGCAAGTCATGGCACTTGAGACAAATACTCAATTCAACAGCCTGCCAACCGTGTGTATGGGTGGTGTTAATTGCCATGTACCAAGTCTTGATTGCGTCGAGATTGATCTAGCCACCGGCACACTCAAGGCATTGGCACACCTCGCAGCAGTTGGCTGCAGGGCAATCGCGTACCTCGGCCCAAATATGATCGATAACCGCCTATCGGCCTACTTCCAATTTGCCGACGACATTCGACAGGAACCAATTACCATACTAACCCCCACACAAAGTAAGCAGCAGGCACGGCAGGCAGTATGTGAATTCGCAGGCCGAGGCAGGCCATTCGATGGCGTCTATTGTTTCAATGACGATATGGCAATAGCCTGTGTCGCTGGACTTCGTGACGCGGGTCTCAGCGTACCGCGTGACGTTGCCGTCGTGGGATGTGATGGGATTGAGGAAGCCGGCCTAAGTGATCCTCCTATCACCTCGCTTGCTATGCCGGTCGACGAGATGTGCCGGATCGCCATATCACTGCTTCATGACCGGATTGTAGATAGCTCGATTGCACCCCGACACCGTCAACTGAGTCCGTACCTCGTGCTTCGCGATAGCTCGAATAGAACGGTCGAACAACCTACCTTATGATTGACAATACTCCTCGCCCGATCAATGGTCAACCGATATTGGAGGTCTGCGGCCTTAAAAAATATTTCCCGATTTCGCGCACGCAAGGATTACGTACGACGATGCTCACGGTTAAAGCTGTCGATGGCATCGATCTATCGGTTTATCCTGGCGAAACGGTTGCACTCGTTGGCGAGAGTGGCTGCGGTAAAACGACTGTAGCACGTTGCATTTTGCGGTTAACTCGCCCTACAGCAGGCTCAATAAAGCTGTTGGGGCGTGATTTTCTAGCTCTTCGTGGCGAGGAATTTCGCCAGTTGCGGCAACATGCCAGCCAGGTTTTCCAGGATCCCTTTGCCGCACTAAACCCACGAATGCAAATTGGTTCTTCCGTTATGGAGCCGATGTCGGCTAGGGGTTCGATCTCGAAGCAGGACCGAAATGCTGCAGTAAAGCAGCTGTTATTGGATGTTGGATTGCCCGCTGATGCCATAAACCGGTTTCCCCACGAGTTTTCAGGCGGGCAGCGCCAGCGCATCGGCATCGCAAGAGCCATTGCTGGAGCCCCGGAACTCCTCATCCTTGACGAACCGACCTCTGCGTTAGATGTTTCGGTACGGGCACAGATTCTCAACTTATTGGCAGACATTCAGGAGACTAGAGGCATTAGCTACCTTCTCATAGCTCATGACCTTTCGGTAGTAAGGCATGCGGCCCACAGGGTTGCCGTGATGTACCTAGGTCGTATCGTGGAGTTTGGCAGCGTAGACGACGTGTTTTTAAAGCCGGCGCACCCTTACACCGTAGCGTTGCTCGCCGCTGTACCTCGTCCTGAACCCCAGGCTCAAAAAGTGCGGCCTGTTCTAGCAGGTGAACCACCGTCACCCATACAAATACCTCGCGGTTGCCGATTTTGCCCCAGATGTCCGCGTGCTCAAGAAATCTGTATGCAGGAGGAACCAAGATTCGCCGCTACAAATAGCCTTAATCACCAAACAGCCTGTCATTTTCCCCTATAAATTCCACTTCGGGAACCCGATTAATTATAAATCCGTAAATTTGTTCCGTGTATCCTTGTTATCGCCTTACATTTCGTGTTATAATGTGAAGCTTATGTGTGGGCCATAGAGAGGTTTGCGTCGTTAATTGGTAAGTTCCAAGTCGCGGTACGGGTTTACGTTAATAGAGCTGCTCGTTGTGATCGCTATCATAGCGATTCTTGCAGCGATACTGTTTCCCGTATTCGCATCTGCTCGAGAAAAGGCACGGCAAACCGTGTGCCTTTCAAACCAGATGCAAATGGGCTTAGCAGTGTTGATGTACACGCAGGACTATGATGAACGCGTTCCTTTGGCAGCCACTGCGCCAACGGTGTACACGTATCTAAACTGGCATGATCTGCTAGGACCGTACACCAAAAGCTCAGGGATCTGGGTTTGCCCGGATGCAGATTTACCTTTAAGAGACAGCACCGGCAAGCTTGTTTGCCACTACGGATGGAATGCGTATTATCTTAACGAGGGTGTCAATGTGCAAAACATTTACACTCTTAACAATGCACCGGGTGTAACGGTCGCGGAAGTTTCTGCGCCGGCTCACACGATTATGATTACAGATAACAGAGGGATTAATGGGTTCATTCCCACCAATCATCTCTCTACATATGTATTACCGCCATCACAGCCTGATGCAGCGTACTGGGGTCGACCAGCCCCGAGGCATTCTGGCGGTGTTATCGTAACATTTATGGACGGGCACGCCAAGTGGATGAGACCCGAAATGTTTGATGAGGGTCAACAACCTGTTGACAGCTGGTTCCAGTTGCAACAACAGTAACTGCATCTACCGATGTGCGTCTACAAACTGCGCCTTGCATTGCGTGCCAGTTTGAGTTAGACACCGTTTCTTAAGAATCGAATTTAGAATTAATCGCTGGCAGCAGTTGCCGCCGTCGGCGAACAGTAATTTGTACAGGAGAAGGGAGGGCGTAATGCCCGCGAAGATTACGGAGACCCCGCGGCGAACACGTCGACGGACAGCGGAATTTCCTGAAGACAAGGAGACCGCGATTGCAGTCGACGCAGAGCCTGGTTTTCAGACTGACATAAATCTGAAAGCACTGTTAGGTGGGGCAGGCGACGAAGGAAAAATAGCAGAAACGGTAGCCGTTGTTGCTGATGACGATGACCGCGAACCTGTTGTGGAGGAATTGGAGGAATCCACACAGGCTTGGTTACGACGAGCCGGTAAAATTGCACTGCTGAACCACGAGCAGGAGATAAACCTTGCACAGCGGATAGAGCGAGCCCGGCTACTAAACGACGAACTGCAGGAGCGGCAAGCAAAAGAGCAACTGGTTATGGCTAACCTGCGACTTGTTGCATCAGTGGCGCGACGGTATCTGGGTCACGGTATGCCTATTGAAGACCTCATGCAGGAAGGCACCATTGGCCTAATGCGCGCAGTAGACAGGTTCAATTACCGCAAGGGTTACCGGTTCAGCACATATGCTATATGGTGGATCCGCAGGTCAATTAGTCGCGCGATTGCCGACCAAGCCCGCCTTATACGGCTGCCGGTGCACGTTACGGATACGCTGGGGCGCATTAACAAAACCCGCGGCCAGCTACGCGAACGTCTAGGCCGTGTACCGACTCGCGCAGAACTTGCGGCTGAACTGACCATGACCGAGGACAAGCTCACAGAGTTGTTGCGTGGTGCGGTAGAGCCGTTGTCACTGGAAGCGCCCATTGGAGAGGAGGGCGAAAGCAGGCTCGCCGACCTTATCCCTGCAGCCGATACGCACAACCCAGCGCTTTCTGCTACAAAGACCGCCCTGCGAGACGAGCTTCTTGCTGCCCTGGATGAATTAACACAGCGAGAGAAGGATGTAATCCTTCTCCGTTACGGAATGGACGGCGAGGAACCACGAACCCTGGAGGAAGTAGGACGCGCACTTGATGTCACGCGTGAGCGTGTGCGCCAAATTGAATCCTCAGCTCTCGGCAAGCTTCGCAAGCCTGGGAGAACCGTTCGAATATCTGAGCTGATGGCGTAGTACCCAAAAATCGCCGCAGAAATAGAGGACCGCTCGGTAAGCGGCCCTCTATTTCATGTAATACGTTTTCCAGTTACCTCCTTTTATACACATCTGTCTCAACCAAACGACGGATTTTTGCACCTTTACTGGCACAATTCTCTGGACGGTAAACACAATTGCGGTAAACTAATACCATCGTTCGATGATATATCCATTGCTAGTTACAGCGTACACAGAACGCATCTACCAGGTGATTCTCATAAGTGTCAGTCGCCTGCAACGCATGTTCCATACCAGGGAAGAAAGAGAATACTAGGTTGAACCCATTTTTGAGCGAATTTCTCGCTGCCACCGGCTGGACAATTTATGGCAGTTTTTTCGAGTGGTACTGGCATAAGTACTGGATGCATCAGCCCCGCTTTCCAAAAGAGGCATTCCGAGGGCACACAATCGTGCACCATGGCCTCTACAAAGGCGACGACAGCTATTTCGTTCCGGAATCTGAGCATCCTGAACACATACTCTTGAAACCGTATGCGCTCCCTGCTATTGTGGCTGTACATCTGCCCATCATGTACGCGATCCAACGTTTTCTGGCGCCAAACACCATGATTGGATCTGTTGTTGCGGTCATACTCTATTTTGTGATTTATGAATACATGCACTGGAACATGCACGTACCGCGTGGACATTTTATTGAGCGGTTCAGGTTCTTCCAGTTTCTGCGAGCCCACCACAAGCTGCATCACAAATATTACCAAAAGAATTTCTGCGTGCTGTTCCCATTAGCAGACTATGTGTTTGGATCAGCGATTACCGAGGAGAGCGTTGCGCAGGAGAAGCGACGCCGCGAGGAGGCCATAGCCCGTGGTGAAAAGCCTGGCAAATTCTTAGCGGACAGTACACGTGGCTCGGTTAAATCAACTAGCCGATCCCGTCGTGCTCATCGCACCGATCCGCAATCACGCCTGGCTCAGGAGTTTATGAAGTTCAAGCTTCGCCGCAATCGGCCGGGCAGGCGTCATCGCAAAATCGAGGACCTATCGGATCTAGTCTCAACAAAGCACAAGAGCGAATAGCGAAAGCACAGTATTAGCTGCCTTGAAATTGACGGCGGTTCCGCTTTAGGGCGGGACCGTCTATTTATTCATAAGCGCTATTAAACGGCGCGCGCGGCGGTAACCACACCAATTCTTCGCGCACCACTGTTCTGAAGCACTCGAGATGCGTCGCGCATGGTGGCGCCCGTGGTAAGTACATCGTCAACCAGCAGGATGGATTGTCCCTCTACAGCTACAGGACCGATCGCTTCGAAAACACCCACCACATTCTCTGCCCGCTCCGTTCGGCTAAGTGCGGTCTGCGTTGACGTTGCCCTAACCCTTCTCAAGACATCCGTTCGAACAGGCACACCCAATGCCGCACCTAGCTCACGAGCAAGCAACTCCGCCTGGTTGAAGCCACGATAACGTTCTCTCGAAGGATGGAGCGGTGCAGGCACAATCATGTCGAACGGTGTGACCACCCCATCAACATCACGCTCGAGCAGCGGGCAATCAGAATTGTCTAGCGCTTCCGCCATAAGTCCAGCAAGGGGTTTAGACAACTGCAGATATCGGCGATACTTAAAGGCATGTATGGCATGACGCAGGGTACCTTGGTAGAGCCCGGCAGCTGTTGACCACATAAATGCGGGGTATCGTTCCCCTGCACAGTGTACACACGGCTCGTCATCGAGTATTGCAGGACCGCCGCAGTGTTTGCACCACGGTTTCGGGACAGGTATAACCCCTGCGCGGCATTGAGCACAGAAACATTCGCCGGGTGATGTCCACGCACGACAAACCACGCACCTCGGCGGATACAGCACGTCAAGTAATCCCCCGGCGCCGCGAACCAGGCGCAGCGTTAACAGGTGTAATTTGAACAGGGAATTTTCGTTATCGCACATCGCCTTGCTGCTCCCGTGAGGCCGACAGGAGGTAGAAGAAGCCAAGTGTCAATTAGAACAAGTCACTTTTGCATGATGTAAGAATACCCGAGTTGTATGCCGCGCACAGAAAGCTCTTTGGGGAACCTGAGATTTCGCCTGCGGTTGGATTTGCATAGAAGTCCTTTAAAACCGGGGAAGCTCGCCATCATAATGCGGCACCGAAGTGACGCAAGGAGATGGGGGTAGTTGCGCGCTCACGGCTGTGTTGCTACGAGTGCACCAGTTCCGAAAAATAACGAACGGCTAGCGCAGTAGTACTGCCACTCCCTCCAACACCTCGGGTAAATGGTAGACTGGCATGATGAGTGCTTCAGACAGGCCGATCAGACCCTTAAGAGGGATACTCACAGGTGCGAGCTGCTGGAAAGATCCATCCGTAGTGCTGAGCATTTCGAAAACGGCATCCTGCACTTCTTCGCTTAAGGAGCGCATGCATATTTCAGGGTCTGTTGATTTAGTGAGGCCCATAGCCTGGCACCACGCCGAATTAAAACTACCTACTGCTCCTTGGCGAGTGACGGTCATCACGGGCTGATCAGTACAGGCAATAAATGCCTCGATATTGGCGGCCAGGGCTTCTATGCGCCTTCGCGCGTATTCTGCTTCAGCCCGTGCAATATTTAACATACTCGGTGCCAGTTGCACTTCGGTGTCTATCGGCGTAGTAAATACGCTCTCATTACCGGTACTATTGGTCGCTACGGGTACGTCCATAATCGGCTTCAAAGAATGCCCCTGTTCCCGGCTGTTATGTATCACAGCCGACAGAATATCCCCTATTTCTGAAATATCGGTATGACGCGAGAAAATATGCAGAATTTTCGCACATTAATATGAACCTAGTCCGTTGCCTGCTGCACCATGTGGTGCCAGCTTGGCTGCCATGCCTACCATCGCCTGCAGGGTTGGAACAAAGGCTTCAAAACTAACCCACATCAGAAGAAGGTGAAACACCATTGCGATCATACTCCAGTTCACGCAAAACTTACCGATCGCCTGTCGCTCTTGGTCATTCATCATCATAAACGCCCAGCCTACTGGCAAGCCAATGTAGGGCATGCTTAACGCAAGCCAAAGCGCTGCACGTTTAGAAAGTGCCGGGTCACCAGACCCTCCGACAGGAGTAACAACGGCAGGCATGCGCGCAATCGGGGCATTAGGTACCTCTACCATAGATCGCAATCGGCTACCTGCTGCAGCCGTGATGGGTGCCTGACACTTCCAGCAGGTAGCAACAGTATCAAAGTTATTGGCGCCGCAGCGCGGACATACTACTCGACCAGCACTCGATGTCATCGTGCATCCTTCCTCGTGAAGCAGGGCCACGCATTTCTATTACGCAATAATCGCAAGCAAAAGTCACAGCGGCTTTATGACAACAATTTTTACTGTTATTGCAACGTTTGCTGCTAGATTATCTTTTGTCAGCAAAATGCCACAAGCGCACCAATTGCTACTATCAATATCTTGACTTACTACCTGCGCGTCCGCTATCATTATATCAGAACGGAAAGATGGGATACCTTTTCAGATATGAATTTGACTCGCAGGTGGAGCCGAGAGACAATAATTTTTGAGATACAAAGCAAGTTTCAAGCCAAGGAGGATTTATGTTACACAGTGGTAGCAGGAACCGACGTTCCACTTCTTAGAGCGGCAATGCGGCATTTTGGGTCGTGGCGCAATGCAGTGGAAGCGGCAGGCATAAGTTACGACGATATTAGGCGGTACAAGACCTGGACAAAAGCGCGAATTATAGAGCGCATTCAGCAATTGCACAAGGAAGAAGCGGATCTTAGCTGGCGACACGTAAGCACGCAACTCGACCCACAATTGGCAGCAGCAGCCTGCAAGCGCAAGCATTTCGGATCTTGGCGTGCCGCGTTGGCGGCAGCAGGACTAGACTACAACTTAATTCGCAAATACCAGGACTGGACCGATGAAATGATCACGCAGCGGGTTCTGGAGCTATACAATGAGGGCGTGAACCTTAACGCGCGTCATATAGAGGAAACCGATATCACGCTTATCACGGCGGCTCGCAGACACTTTCAAAGCTGGGACGGCGCTGTTACGGCAGCGGGTCTGGATTACAAAGCGATCGCGCTACGCAAGCCATTTCGCCGCGTTCGCAAATCAATTGACAGCCGAATTTCAGAAGCCCATCCGGTTCCTATTGCCGCTGCCCAGTTAGATCTAACCTAAACATAATCAGCGAATGAACAGAGAGAGCCCTGCACATTGTTGCCGTGGTGCAGGGCTCTCTCTGGGCCTAAGCAGGTAGTGGTCTACCAGGCGTAATCTTCTGGCGAGGTTTTGAAGCCAGGGAAGATCTCATTAATCCTCTTGTTCACATCCTCCGAGAGGTTGATCTCCAGTGCACGCAACGAACCTTCCAGTTGGTCCAGCGTTCGCGGCCCAATAATTGGGGCTGTGATAACGGGATTCTGAAGCATCCATGCTAGTGCTACATCAGCAGGCTTTTCGCCCAGTTCCGCGCACAGGTTTTCCCATGCCTCCAAACGGGGCCGTTCTGCTTCTACACGGCGCTGCATGTCTTCACTAGACCGCCGCCCCTCGCTCAGCTTCTTAAGTACGCCTCCCAGTAGGCCGCCACCTAGCGGGCTCCAGGGAATGATACCAAGCCCATACTCTCGGCATGCGGGAATCATCTCGCGTTCAATATCGCGCCTCATAAGATGGTAAATCGACTGTTCGGAAACAAGGCCCAACGTACCCCGTCGCC
>DAIDKH010000051.1 GCA_027450145.1 Chthonomonadaceae bacterium
GTTTGGAACAGATGTAACAGGTATGCTCACTAGCCCAGTTGTATCGTTGGGGCATTGGGCACAAGTTGAAGGAGTTTGCCAATAGGAATTAAGTGGCCAGCCGATAGGCGGCGTATTAGATAGATTGACCGTGCCTGAAAGGTTGAATTCCATCGCCAGACTTGCGTCGTCCACATTTCCTGCCTTGTCAATGACTACCTGATGATCAACAAACGTCCACTGGCCATATCCGGGGCCGCTGCCAATGGGCTCGATCGGATTAGTGACAAATTGGTTGCCTATAACGTGGTTGTTCGTAAAGTTGTTGTTAATGAGGTCACACGTACATTGCAACCCCAACGCATTCGTACAGCAGAGCAGATAGTTCGCAACGTCGTAGCAATCGACTCCGGGGGAGAGATAAATAGCATCTATAAACCTGGTGAGGTAAAATTTCTCGCTGGTTGGATTGTCCATTGTTGGCGAAAATCCAGTTAATGATGTGTCGAAGACGTAATGCAGCCACGGCGAATTGTAGAGGCCCTGGGTTAATGCAGCCTCCGTTGCGCCATATTGCGAGGTGCCCATAGCCCAGCGGCACGCGTTAACGATGACATATTCAAACGGGCGCGGCTGTGGTGCCTCGGGTAAGTAATGTGTGGTAAAAATGTCGAACTGTGCCTGCTGTTGAAGGCTGGGATAGCCGCGAATTTTCGGGTTGTAACAGCCAAAATCTATAAGCGTGTTGACGTTGGGCTGTACCGTAGCAGGCAACCCACTGAAGGTAAACGAAACAGTTGTATCCCCTCCGCCGGGCACTGTAATCCATTGCGATGACGGCGTCACGCTGAATTGGGTATAAGTTGATGCCGAGACGGTCTTGAACTGTGCCAGTGAGACCACAGCCTCGCCCGTCCACGAGGGCCCTGGGGCACAGGAAATTGTTACGCTAAGGGTAAACGGGTCCCCCATCACATTTGCTTGAAGAGGCTGTACCAAAACATCGGAAGACATCGGGATCCCAGTGTTGGTGTCTAGTCCTACATAGTCTGGCCCAGACATTACCACTGAAACGCAACCGATCTGATTAGCACTGCACGGAACCACAGTTGCGCAAAGCAGTATCAGCAGTAGGATCAGCCCCCCCCCCCGCACGCAAACGAAGGGCAATATCCTGGCGATAGGACGGTAGCAGTAAACGGACAGTTCTCATCACAGGTCACCTCCAGAATTTGGCCAATTTATTCCGGCCAACGACATCCTAACAGATTTAGTGCGGAATGTCAATATATTTTTAAAAATATTTCAAATCTATTCACAAAACAGCGCGTTCATTGTGATTGCACTGGATTTTCGATTTATCACATTGCCATTTGAACAAGCACACATAGCTACCGCGCGGTGCTACCGAGATCATTCTGCACCGTGCTACAGGATGAGTACAGGCTTACAGCCCGTTTACTGGAGTTAACATGGGGTAAGCTATTGAACGGTTTTCATCGTTCATTACAAATCGCATTCGTCAGGAGATGAAAGGCACATGCTGCGAAAACTGGTTAAGGCTGTAAAAAACCCACAGATAATCGCGAACGTGATTCTCTGGCAGGGCAGCCTCCTAGGAGTTCCATTCTACAATCGCTTTCATCCCCGCCCGACGCTGCCGCCCTGCGGCGATCTGCCGGAACTCAAGGAAATCTACGAGCGCATGAAGCTCGACACCGATATTAGCGATCACCTCCCTTTTCTGTTCGCGACTGCAATTCGCCAGCGGCCCAGGCTTATGGTTGAGTTGGGCGTGCGCGGAGGCGAGAGTACATTCGTACTGGAGCGGGTTGCAAAACTATGCGGTTCGCCGCTGGTTTCAGTTGATATCGACGACTGCCGTACGGTAACGGACTGGAGCGGCTGGCGGTTCGTTCAGAGTGATGATGTCGCATTTGCTGGCAGGTTCAAGGAATACTGCCAGACAGAGGGCCTACCGACTTCGCAGATAGATTTGCTGTTTCTGGACACGAGTCATCTGTACGACCATACCGTGCAGGAGCTGGCCGCATGGATGCCGCTGCTTTCGGAGAGCGGTTGTCTGGTGCTTCACGACACGAACCAGCACCGTACGGTTAGGCGGCAGGGGGGCCGCTACATGCTGAGTATCGAAAACCCCGGCGTAATTACGGCGCTGCAGGAGTACTTAGGTTGCAGGTTGGACAGCTCACAGGATTTCTGTGCGGTATGTGGAGATTGGATGGTCACGCACCGTGCTCTAAGCAACGGCTTCACTGTAGTTCAGAGGCTAGGCTTGTCAATACCACCGAAGCAGGCATAGTTAGCGTATCGCGCATAATCTGTGTCTTAGGCCGTCTGCTGAAAGCATAATCGAAAACTGCATCTAGTAGTTCGTCGTAGCGATAGTAGCGTTCGCGCAGCTCGTCGCGCGTCATGAGAGCTACCCCATTGGACTCGAACCCCGGAGGGCGGTTTGTAATGGAGGCGACTTGTGCCACGTAGGATGGTACTACGTCTGGTATACCACCGCGATCAGTAAGCACATACCAGCCGATGTGGACGAGCCGATCAGGCTTTACTCCCCCCTCTTCCATGGCCTCTCGAATAACAGCCTGTCGGGGTGTTTCACCCTCTTCAATATGCCCACCAAGAATGCACCACCCACGCCCCACTATGTCGGCGGTCACCAGCTTATCCTCATGGAAAGCAAAAAGAAGGGCAGCAGAGCGCGTACTCTCTGGTGGCAGCGACCCACCTCGAGGAATGAATTCAGCGCGCGTATCACCCCACCAAACCGCAGGGAACCTCTCTTTTGCCAAAGCAGTTATCAACCTTTCCCACGGTCTCGCCTGCTCCATGAGACCACAAATCTGCAATCCATTTCTAAATTTAAGCCAACGCTTTCACAATTAAACGCCCTCACACATCCGTATCGGTATAATATGATGGTAAGTTATAGGCTGATCTTTAATCACCGACTGGATGGAACATGCAGGAGAACCGTCTGCGCAAAAACCTGGACTATTGGTTAGTCGCCATTACGGCGCTTCTCTGCATTTTCGGTGAAATCATTCTTTATACGGTTACCCACGGCGATAAATCGCCGCTTTACCGCAAACAGATCATCTGGTTCGCGTTGGGCGCGGCAGGAATGGTTGTTGCAACAGTCGTGGATTTTCGCATCTACGCTCGGGCATCCCGGCCGCTTTATGTGATTAACCTTCTACTGCTCGCACTGGTGCTTGTGGTATCCCACCGCATTAACGGGGCATCGCGCTGGGTTCGCATTGCAGGTTTCGAGTTTCAACCATCGGAGACGGCTAAGCTGCTTCTCATTCTGGTTCTTGCGGACTTTCTCGTGAAACACCGCAATACCATTCATACGCCGCGTACCTTATTTCAGTCGCTCCTACTCATCGGCATACCAACTCTGCTGATATTTAAGCAGCCCGATTTAGGTACCGCCCTTGTGGTAGTTGCCATTTGGACCGGAATGGTCTATATGTCTGGCGCACGGGCCATGCACCTGGTTGTTCTTTTTACCGGACTTCTTGGACTGTTTGTTCTACTGTGGTCCACTGGAAAGGTAATAAAGCCCTACCAGAAGCAACGCATTGAAGTGCTGCTGGGGACGGACAGTAATTCGACCGGTGCCGGCTATCACGTCACACAGGCTCGCATTGCAATTGGCAGCGGCGGCTTCTGGGGCAAGGGGCTCATGCACGCTTCTCAGGTGCGCGGCGGCTACATCCCGGAGAAGCAGACTGATTTTATATTTACAGCGGTCGGTGAGCAGCTGGGGTTTGTGGGTTCTGCAGCGCTGCTGCTGCTCTATGCGCTCTTACTGGGCCGCGTCGCCAGTATTGTCACGGTGCCAGAGCAAGACCCGTATGGTCTGTTGATTGCCACCGGCATTCTCTCTATGATTGCCTTTCACGTCGCCGTTAACATCGGTATGAACGTGGGGATTGTTCCTGTTGCAGGTGTTCCGCTACCGTTAGTTTCGGCAGGAGGCAGCAACGTATTGGTCACTATGTTCTCGCTTGGTCTCCTGCAGAGCATTCGCGTTCACAGGGGCGATATCACCTTCTAAACCATCGCCCCGTTGTTTGGTCATGTAGACGTAGATGTCGAAAGGACTTCGCAGACGTGATGAATCCAGCCGCACCAAACGATTCCTCGGGCAAGGCGCCAATACGCCGAGCAGCAGGAGCGCCGCTTACATTACGCGCCCTCCTCATAGGCATAATGCTCATACCGCTCATGTGTCTGTGGGTGGAGTACACCGAGATTGTTGCCCAGGGAACCGACCTTGCCGCAATGTCGCTCATTATTGCAGTGGTGTTTGCGCTCTTTTGCCTGCTGTTACTCAACTTCGCCCTAAAGCGCTACCTACCCAGATTGGCCTTCTCGCAGGCGGAGTTAATGTACATCTATATCATGCAAACCTGCTCCATAGGTATTAGCGGGATTGGCATGATGCAGTTTCTAAGTACCTTTATTGGCGACATCTACCACTATGCCACACCAGAAAACCAGTGGAAGATTAAGCTGCTGCCACTGGTAAAGCCGTGGTTACTGCCGGAACGAAGCGTTACCAAGGGCTTTTTCGACGGTAACACCACGTTCTGGACGGCCAAGAACATTGCTGGGTGGATGGCGCCCATTATCACATGGAGTATGTTCATCTGCGTGCTTCTGGGTGTCATGGTCTGTCTAAATGTCCTAATCCGCCATCGTTGGGCGGAGGAGGAGCGGTTAAGCTTCCCCATCACTCAATTGCCTTTAGAGATCAGTAAAGGGGGCTGGTCTGGTGAGCTTTTCACCAATCGCCTTTTGTGGATAGGAATACTCATCCCAGTCGTTCTTGAATGCCTTGCCTCGTTAAACTATCTATACCCCAGCATCCCGTTCCTGCCTATTAAGCCAAGCGATCCTCGACTTGATCTCACTCCGCTTTTCAATACCCCACCCTGGAATGGTATGGGAACCATTCAGCTCTCTTTTTACCCGCTGGTTATTGGCCTCACTTACTTTTTGCCGCTTGATGTATCGTTCTCGCTATGGTTCTTTTTCTTATTTGCCCGGTTCGAAAACGTCGCGGCAACAGCCTTGGGCTACCATTCCCCGGGGGCTCCGCCATCTCAAGCAGAAATGCCCTACGTAGGTCAGCAATCGGCAGGTGCGTTCATCATGGTCGCGCTATTCGCACTTTACGGAATAAGAAAGCACCTGCGCGATGCCGCAGTTAGCCTGTTTTCGCGCAAACGGCGCCAGGAACTTTCCGCCGACGCAGAAGGTATTCCCTACTCACTCGCACTGGTTCTTGCGGTGGTTGGCTTCGCGGCCCTTACACTATTTGGATGGGCGATTGGTATGGCGTGGTGGATCCCGGTAATCTACTTCATCCTGTATTACTTTTATGTCATCACCTTCACACGCATGCGGGCAGAGGCAGGTCTTCCCTGGGGCTTCGGACCAGATATGAACGTGCACTCTATGATGAAATCTGCCTTTGGAACCGCCTCGATGAGCCCGCAGAGCCAGGTGAGCTTCAACATGCTGTTGTGGGGCGATATGGACATGCGGACCTGTCAGATGCCTAACCAGTTGGAGGCCATGCAGATAGGCGAAAGTACGGGAATGAACCGGAGGCACATCATCTATGCCATCCTTGTGGCCATCGTGGTAGGAACAATCTCGTCGTGGGGCGCCATCCTCACTGTCTATTACCAGTATGGCGCCTCCTCTGCCAAGGTGAACAGCTGGCGCACGAGTGTGGGACAGACACCCTGGAGCTACATGCAGAACTGGATGGACAATGCCAAGCAGCCAAATATTCCTAGAATGGAGGGCGTAGTAGTGGGAATGCTGGGTGTTGCTGTGCTCTATTACATGCGATCCCAGTTCAATTGGTGGCCATTCCATCCCATCGGCTACGCACTCTCCGGTACGTTTACAATGGGATGGTTGTGGTGCGCCACGCTCATCGGTTGGGCTCTCAAAGCGCTTATCACAAGGTACGGCGGCATGAATAGTTATCGAGCTTACATACCATTCTTCATCGGTCTAATACTAGGCGACTATATCACTGGCAGCTTGTGGGCACTTTTTGGCTCTATTATGGGTATTCCCACCTACCGCTGCTTCCCAATCTGAGCGGTAGGTACAGTGCCAGGCAAGTTGAGCGCCTTTAGCGCGAATCGATAGCCAGATACGTCAGGGTCATTACTTAGGAGCACAAAGTCCGCGCGCACTGCCTGGTTACTGGCGGTGCGCAGCGAGAGTGTGTGCCTGCCAGCCGTCAGCGTTACCTGGCCGATATTTAGGACTGCACCAACCTGATGCACTGAATTCTGAGGTACCGGCTGGCCATCAACCAGCACGTCCACAGGCACAAGCGCCTTGCCGTGCAGGCATCTTAGGAAGACATTGTAGGTACCCGGCTCCGATGCGTCGAAGAGTGTGGAGATCTCCTTACCACCCCCCATCCATATACAGGTAGGACCGCTTCCCGGGCTACAATCTGCACTGTCCTCTGGTTTAAGTCCGCCAGGGTTCGTAAATCCTTCGCACTGGTACAGAAGCTCCTGCGGGGCAGGTTTAAAATAGATACCGTGTATTGAGTGCGGCGCCATAACTAGTGTCCAGCTATTCACACTGGGCGTATCTACAGTGCCCTTCCACGCTGAAAACTCTGCCGGTGTAATAGCGACATGTTCGGTCACAGTCTGGTCGGTAGAATTGAAATAGAGGATCTTGTCGGGAAACAGAGTGGCATAGACCCCGTCGCTTTCACCGTCTATCGGTAGAGCGTCCCGCATGTCGGGATCAATTTCGCTGAGGTGGTAGATTACCTGATTCAAAACCGCGAGATAACCACGCATGAGGCGGCGGGTTGCAGGAAAGTAGATTGTGAGGCCTTTGCCGTACCGGCGCACCCAGCTTTGATCACTCTGGCTGCTCGTGAGGAGAGAAAGGTTTAGCCGTTGTTGCAACACACCAGGAGGTGCATCGGCAGACGGTGAAATACCCGGCTTGGATACCGTTACTTCCTCTACATGGACTCCCAGCGGCGCTCCGGCTTTACTCTCGCTCGAGCCGGCAGCGGGCGTGAAGGTTTCGCTTGTGAACGTGAGAACATGAACGCTGACTCCGGACGAACCCATGAGCAGTGTTCGTGGAATGATAAACCGATACCGAACATCACCCACCGCATCCAGGTCGCCCAGCTTCACACCATCTAACAAAACCTCATGTTTTAACGAGGCAGCCTCCTGAGGAATCGTAGCGCGAACCGAGAGTTCATACCGACTGCCCGACATGAGTGGCAGCTTGATCGCTGCAGAAGCGCCAGTCCAGCGGCGGATGTCGGTTCCCGATACGTCTGGATCCTGCCATGAGCCACTTAAGTAAGGAGTGACGTTAGGGTTGCCTACAGCTAGCGAATACGAATCGGGCAGCGTTCCTACGTACCGCTCAGAGACCTCGGCCGGGTTCAAGTTTTGGACGTAGCCAAATAGGTCCTTGAACCAGGAGGTGTCACCGCTAAATGTAGTGACCTTGCCAAAATCGTAGGCGACAAGCACACCACCGTTGTTTACCCACTGCTTAATGATCGCTAACGTGGCCGGCGTGCATATGGTTCCCTGCCATAGAACCAGCACCCTGTAGCCATTAAGGCAGCCATCGTCCACCATTCGGTCATCCACGATATCGTAGTCGGCAAGGTCACGCAACCTTGCGCATTCGCGAGCGAACAGGCGGTTATACCCCTGCTCAGGTCGGATTTCTTGAGCAAGGGCGGGGTAGAACATGGCAACGTCAGTAATCGGCTTGTCTACACGCAAAAATCGGCTGTACAGATAGTACACATTGCTGTTTGCCGGAGACGAAGCGTTGTAAGCCCAATCGAAATAGCCCGTGGCGCCTTGTGAGACCGCCTCATAAATACGCTGCACCGTCTGATCGGCAGTTGTACTTCCCGATGGCGTGCTCCAGAAGGGCGCTCCGTAGAAACGGCATGCGGATCCCAGACGCCCAAACATGGTGGCTGCATTGTCTGCAAACGGCTTGTAGCCGCCGTGACTGCTGCGGACGCCGGCACCTAACCTGGCAGCAAGTTTCGGAATGAGACTGTTGTCATTACCACCTCGCAAATTCTCATCCGGAAAGCCAGCCGATACCATGAGAAGAGTATCCGGAAAATACTTCCTTGCCGCGGCAAGGTTCATCTCTTCCGCTTTGCCGGCAGCGGCCCGATACCAGTTAATGAAATCAAGATAGTGCGCACGATCCTTTAGGTCTGGTTCGGTCTTCAGGTCTGCAGGGTAGGTGATCTCGTCCTGGCTGGTGTAGTTAGTGGACCACGCCTTGTTAACCGCGTCCAGTGAGCCGTACTCCTGCATCACTGCACGCTGAAAGGCAAGATGGGCATCCGGGTCATCGCACCACCACCCAAGGTGGTCATGAGCATTACCAAATCTTCGTATCCAATCCGCGCGCTGCAGCGGGTTTTCTACACGCAGCCCTGTCATATAACCGACGTCCCCAAATTCTCCACCAACACCCACCAGCAGCGCGCTCACTTTCGCGGGTGACGTGCCAGTGCTGGTAGTCACCGGGCCAAATTCCTTTGCTAGTGCCTTGTAACCGTTTTGAACGTAGTCCGGCCAGGAACTCGACCAGAACGAAAAGGCATCTACCGGCCGATGGTCCTCTGTACACATCAGTGGCGTAAACTTATGCGTAGAGCGATACCATGCGCTAGGAAAATTCTCCTGCTCGGCATAGGCCCAGTCTTCACCCAGGGTCTTCACCGCCGTCAGATCCGTGTTGGCATTAGACCAGTCCCATCTACCTGGTCCCTTCTCCTCCCCCGCAAGATGATCGCAGTCCGTTTGGTAAAGCGTAAATCCTTCGCTACGAAGAATGCGAAGGGTATCGGGATCAGCTATACTGGTCTCCATAATCATCCGGTCGCCAATATTCCGCGGCCGAGTGTATAGTGACTGCCCGGCAGTGCCACCCGCCGCCAGGTTCCAAACGCGAACAAGCTGAGAGTCGTCAGTAAGCAGTGCGCCGCGCAACGGTCCCCAGGGCGCGCCGCCAGCAGGAGCTACAACATGGGCGGGGCTCCAGTGCTTCACGTTAAGCCCCAGTTTGGTCCACACAAGTGGTGGATTGCGGTTCACAAGTACACCTGGCCCAGAAACCACGTCCACAACGTCACCGCTGCCAAACGTCATCTTCAGGTCATAGATCAGGCCACCGTTGAGCGACTGGTTTTCCGCCTCAATCGCTAATAGGTTCGCACCTTTTCGCAAATATTGCGTAACCCGATAGCGATGCACAAGGCTCCAGTCCTGCGCGGCTCCAACAGGCGACTTTATGCCATTAAGATAGGCCTTAAAGCCGTCCTCCGCGGTGATGTAGAGGAACGCACTGGACGGCTTGGCTGCCAGATTAAAGTTCTGACGAAAATAGAGCGTCTCCGGTGGTTTGCTGCCGTCAGGAGACCAAATCCATGACCAGCCAGTTGCGGAAGCCGCGAATGCAGGTGTAGAAAGTGCACATAGCAGGAGAGCAATGGCCACAAACTTTGTCGATAGCCGCCCATTGAAGGCACATGTGTGATGATAATCACACGATCGAACGGATTTCTCAGTGATGTTCAGCATATTTGATTAATACCCCACACTGCAAAGTTTTGGGCCACACTGCATAACCGGTACTGGTAGGCGTGACTGCAATGCCGGCCAATCGAGGCTGTGAAAGGCGGCATCTCGAGTTGCAATCTAGACCAAAACTGGTACACGGCCTTGAGAGGTACTTACCGCCGGTATATTTTACAGGAATCTACGGATATTCGTGTACCTGTTGTCTTCTGATACCCACGCTTGTCTCCTGCCTGAAATCATCCGTTGACGAGAATTTGACCTGCCAGGTTCGTAAACATTAGGGGGCCCTTTAACTTGACACGACGGAACCACTAAACCTGAGGTTTATTCAATCGAACTGCTATAATGTTGCATACGACTACAGAGTCGCGAAATAAATTACACTATAGCGACCTCTGAGGCAAGATTTGGAGACACCAACTTTGACAGCAAGTTTCGGCCAGGAACCATCACAGAAGTCGGTTCCGTGGACGTTTCTTTCCAATCACTCGCACGTGCTGATACTACTCGCCAAAGAGCCGTACCTGCGCCTGCGGGACGTCGCAGATAGAGTAGGCATTACAGAGCGTAGTGCGCAGCGCATTGTGATGGAGTTAGAACACGCAGGTGTGTTAGCGCGGTGCCGAGTAGGACGCAGAAATTCCTACATTGTCCACGTCGAACAACCATTAAGGCATCCGGTTGAGCGCCACTGCACCGTAGCAGATCTTCTCAAAATGGTGAACGGCGAGTTACCACCACCCACTGCAGAGATAGAAGACGATAGCGATAACGCAGACCGGCACAGTGCTGCTCCGTAGCTGCTGCAGCAAATGAACGCCCGACGTAGGGAATGAGTATCCCAGACCGCACATTCGCGCAAGGCATAGATGCGCAGGTTAGAAGCAGCCATAATCAATGCCGCACTGCGCATCTAGCTCCAGTTCAGCGCACGGGCTGAAGCATAAGCGTCTCGCCCCTCGTGGTGGCTACTGCAAGAACTTTGCCGGATAGGATGCGCGTACCACCGTGCAATCTGGTTAGACGCACTCGCTTGCCCGGCCAAGGGTTCTCGACCCTCGCGGTTCGTCCGCGTAAACTCTGCAGCTGCACGTAGCCCACCTTCCCCTCGTGTATTGCGCTTGATACCTCAAAATCCCCACAGGCCAATAGGTCACCGAAACTGGCGTCATCGCCTTTGGGCCAATCTGCAAAGACGCGTATATTGCCCTGGTAACTTTGCAGCAGCATCATACACACAGCGGTAGGTATTGTCGCGAAGTTTTCGGTTCCCCCACCACCCATTTGAAACATAAAATTGGGAAAGGAGAAGTGACTAATCAACAGATCCATGTGCTTCAGTATGGCTGCAGGATCGTAACCGACAGCGGCCGCAGCGGGATAGAAACTGGAATTGTTGTTAAAGTCGTACCACGTCTGCTGGTAAGCAATTGTGTTCTTCGCCGCGCTTAGGAGCCCCGGCGAAGTGCTGAGTCCCACTGCCATACCCGGAAAAATTGCTTGATGCGAGTTCATGCCGGCGCTCGAGCCATCTATATGAACAGGTGTGTTCGGCTGAAGTCTATCTCCAACATTCACCCAGTCGGACCCCTTTTCGGTATTTCGTATCACGTCCTTACCGGCAAGAGCAGACTCGCCCAAGGCATGCACAAGCGCAGGTATGGTGCGTGCCGGAACTACCGGCAGCGGGCTGAGATGGGAAAGTATTTGGCGCCACTGCGGGGCGAGGCTGTCACGCAGATGAAGTTGCTCGTTCATCTGCAGAAGTCCGCCGTACAACGCTTGCAGAAAAGCAATGCTCGTGGCCGGGTTCACATCGCCCGGACTGTGAAGCTCATCGGCGGCATCGTTAAGGTCCATGTATCGACCGTTGCGAAGAGTAAGGTAGCCATCCCAAAACTGCGCTACCCCGCGAAGAAACGGGTATACCTTACGCGCGTAGTGTGCACTTCGCGTGTATCGCCATCTCATGATGCAGTCTACAGTAGCGAACAAAGCGTCGGACTTTTGCTTAATGGCTTTTGCCCCATCTGCCGACCATCCGGGAGAAGCTGAAAGGTGGCAATAGTAAAATAAGCCCTTGTAACCGCGGTGCGCCGCCAGACCAGCCCCGCGTTTCATCCAGTACAAAAGGGGTGCGTCGTAATTGCCTGCAAGTGAAACGTGGTTAGTGGGATAGGCTGCCCAGAATGGCGCTTCGTAGTTATAATCCAGGGTATAGTCTCCGTTCCAGCCGGGATTCGGGCTGGTAACAAAGTTCCCCCACAGGCCTGGTGCAGTTCCCTCGGGCCGGCTGCTACATGCCAACAGGTAGAGCGAACCGTACCAATTTGCATTAACAGCGTTATCTGGAATTGAGACATAAGACCGCGACCAGAACTGCCGCCACCAGTGAAGGTGTTGTTCCCACAGTGTCGAGACATCGCGCCGTGTCATATGCGCTAACACACTTTGCTCGCGTTGCCGCCAGTTGGCGCCGTCTCGGTCATCGTTAGCCGCAACTACCACGGTTGCACTCTGTCCGGGTGCAAGAAGGATCGTAAAACCCCCGGAAGTCATATTTGCCGGGTGCCCCACCACCGTGACACCCAGCATCCCCAATGGTGCACACCCTGCAAATGGCAGTTGTTTGTCACCAGGATGAATGGCATTCCAGTCCCAGGCGGGTCCTTCCACCATGGATGTGGTTGGGAATGCAGTCGTTGTAGCCGCCAAATGGTCGTCCACATAGAGCGAGAGGCGCTTGCCATTGTAGGTTGCCGCAACCCTGCTCCACTTTGTCACCGATAACGTCGATGAGGTGGTTACACGCACGCGATTTAGCATGGCAGATAGCTTGCCGTCCACAATCGAGAGTGAAAAGCCGTAGGAAGTTTGCGCAGGCCCGGGTACCGGCCAGTGCTGCCATCGGTCGCTCGTCATTGCGCTCAATATCGCCTGGCTTCCGATCAGTGACGCAGGTCGCACCGTCGCTTCCACGGTAAATGCATGCTGCGGCATCGCCAGCCATCCGCAGTCTAGCCTGCTGTTTGTGCCGGCTTGTACGCGCGGTGAGAAGGCGTACCTTGGCCTGCGCGATCGAAGTTCGCTTCCAGTTGGCGCAGATGCCAGTGGCCATATCTTTACCGAACGGATCTCCCCATAAAAGTTCGCCGCAGGATCCCTGCCAGATCGTTCACCAATGCGAACATCAACGGTCTCTGGTGAAACGCGCAGCCAGCTAACATTACCCGTATACCCATGAGTTCCATCAGCACCCAGGCTGCCCCACGCGTCGAGCAGGCTGCCAGAAATAGGCATCGGACGCTTACCGGCGTTGCGCAACTCCATGACAACCAGGTTCTCAGGATTGGCAACCCACGTTTTGATTCGAAGATTGGAACCCGTAGCCGTGCTGTACCGGGCAGTAACATACGCCGGACCAATATTTTCGCTGCTGAAGTAGGCTGCATGCTTCAACGTGGGTACGGTTAGCTCCAGCCTACCCATTGGCATAATGCGCCCGCGAAGCACGCTCCAAAAGCCCTCTCGGCCAATGTATGCAAGTAGGTGGCTGGTATCCCACTCTTGCAGCGTCATCCCAACGCTGCCATTGCCAACGGCAGGGCCGTCCGGGAAAGCCGAATTTGGTGCATGGCTTGGCGGTGTCGTTCGGACCCCGTGAATGCCGTCCACGATGCGCATAGCCCGCTGCCCAATGACAGCCTGCGATTGCCACGGCACACGCTGGGCGCCTGCCAACACGGGCAACACCATCACAGCGGCGGCCGCAGCCAGTTTCAGCTTCATCAACGATCCCTCCAGTACAAGCAGTAGTGCATACATATTACTCAGCAATGCGCTAACTTTGATCCGTTGTATGAGGATAATCACTTTAGCCGTGCATCCAAATGCAGACATTACACAACTTTACGCGCAAAGCTAGCGGCTTGGGAACTTACTTTTTACCCTGCCTGTTTGTTTCAATTGTGCGGCTTAGCGATTATCACTGTTAGTTAAATCAAGGTAAATAAGCAGTTCACTACTAACTTGACCATACCTGCTGGCGGAACACAAGTTGTACCGTTCACATTCAATACGTTGCCTACCTCGGTGCAACCGGCTGTGGCGTTCACAATCCAGTGGGTAGCATCTGGTCATGTCTTCGAGCCGCTGCACTTCAATGTCTACACAATTTTTGCAGCACCCGATGCGCCGCAGCTACAACCTTGGCTAGGTGTGCTGCAGGACGCATGTTCCTGGGCGCAAAATGACAACTCGTATACCAACATCGCTCAGGACCTTACCGGGCACACTTACTTGAACGGCCAAACAGGTCTCTTTTGGGCCAATGAGTTTACATATCAAGTGGGCCAAGCATTTGGGACGTTCGCTTCTTCACAGCTGATAGCTCCAATTGAGCAGTTTTATCTAAAGAAGTTTCTGGCCGCACCCAAACCAACCGCTGGCAACTGCCTCGACGTAAACAACTATCTCTGCTGTTGTGCAAACGCACTTGGCCTTAACTTTATGGAGCGCTACCTTCAGGTGTATTACAGCCCGCCCGATACGCCCCCTTATTCAATCCCGTTCTACACAAACCCGATTTCGCCGATTGGCCAAACATATACGTTCGGGGCCGGCAAGTATTTATCAACTACTTGGAGCTCGCACCAGGTATGCGTATCTAGTGTCGGCCTAGTTTACGACGCGTCGTTGTCATTCGCTTCCGTCCTACATCCCTACACGATATTCGATCCACCAACAGGAATGGATCTGTTGTCCTATTATCAGACTTTGGTGCTTGCGCCGATCAAATCGATAACATCTATGCCCATTAATCAACCGTTCCTACCGACACTCGGGCCCTAATTGTAAACACCAAATGAATCAGTGGGTGGAATTTCAGGCTGGATAATGTGAATATAAACCTGGCTTGCTGCCAACCCACTGGAGAAAACGGCAGACAGTGAAAGAACAACTCACAACACAGATGTTGCAGCAAATTGACTTCAGCCAGATCTACCCGTTATGGATGTTGGACGGTAGGGTCGTTGAGACCAATCCGAGCGCCGCAAGCAACTGGCCCCAAAATAATGTTGCGACATCAAGCTCGACAGTGCAAAACCAGTGTCCATCGCCGCTAATTTGCATCAATAGCTTCATTGATTTCTGGATGACCACCGATCGGCGCAAACGCATTTGGATGACGTCCTACGTCATGAACAGAGAAGATGCCACATATAATTACAAGTTTATTCGATCTAACCCAAGTCAGGGCGACTTCGAACCGGGATCGTTTTCCGGACGGCAAATCGGAGAGGAAACATACGTCGACAAATGGCGAATGGAAGCGCCGACGTGCCAATTTCGAATGATCACTCTCGACGGCAATGTCACACTCCTAATTCGACTACTCGGCGGAGTATTTGATCGGCGAGTCCACAACAGAGCAGATTACAGTTTCACAAACGAGGAGGCGCTTTGGGCCGAGGAGTTTGTCATTCAAACACTGAAGGGCTTCGCAAAGCAGGGCTACACTCTCGTCACGCAGCCATAACAGAACAACCATTCGAGTGTACACAGGAGGACCTACAGGATGTACGACACCCTTTCGATTGAAGTTCTGGATATCCTGGACTTTGGTGACATCTACCCCTATGAACTGCTGAAGGGTCGCGTTGAAGGCAATGTGCAACGGGCATCGCGTGACACCAAGTTGTGGTTAACGAAGTCAACCGATACTACAAACTTGCAATTTGATCTTCAGAAATTTGTGCCTATCTCCGGCTTGGCGAACGGCGTGCTTTACGATCGGAAATTCTATTTTCCACTCAAAACCGCGCCAACCAAGCACATCTACATGGAGGTTCGTTTGTACGAACCCGATGCTGCCGGGCACTATGTTGACGAGATTATTAGGGCTGGGCCGTCGCGATTCGGTCGATTCAATTCGGGGTCATTATCTGGCAGGGATTTAGGCGAGGAAACCTATGCAGATAAGCGCCACATGGCTACTAAACCAGGGTTTTTCGGGCTCCTGGTATTGGATGGCAATGCCGTCATTATGGTTCTCCTGGGCTGTGACTTTTATGGCGCCGCTCCCAGGCCATGCGAAGAAGCCACTGTAACCGAAGAAGAAGGGATTTGGTGCGAGGAGCTGGTACTCTACTCACTATGCAAACTAGCCGCCCTGGGCTTCACCAAGGTTACGCAACCGTAACGAGACCGCGCAGAGCAGCGCCATTACCTGGCCAACTTAGTGAGCCAGATACGCGCGAGCGTTCCTCATGTGTTGTAATTTTGCGGCTCTTTTGCGTATTCTCTATAAGTTAGCACTATTTCATTAGCAGGAGATGTTATGCGCACAGCTCAATTGGCTCCTTTCGTTGCGGCTCTCGTTACGGCTTTTCCTCTGATAGCATCTGGCGCACCGCACCCAGCCGCCAAAGCAAAATTACCGGTTGCTTCGCCCGCAGTGATAAGAAACGTGATCGCCAAGGAACACGGTCACGTGGTGATGGTAAACTTTTGGGCTACCTGGTGCGGCCCGTGCGTGGCGGAATTTCCAGATCTCGTAAAAACTTATAATCAGCTAAAAAGCCGCGGTCTGGTTTTTGTCACCATCTCGGGAGATGACCCGCCCTCTGCTGCGCGCGCTGCCCTGTTCTTGCATGAACGTCATGCCCCAAGCCCCTCGTTCATAAAGCCCGCTGGAGATATCATTAAATACGCGCACAGCCTGGATCCTCACTGGGATGGCAGCCTGCCCAGAACATACCTCATTAGCAAAAGTGGCAAGGTTAGGGCAGTGTACGTGGGGCGGGTCAACGATAGCGTCCTGCACAACGAACTTACCAGGCTGCTTAGCGAGAAGGCTGGTCCGGAACACAGGCCAGGTAAATACGTGTTGGCAAAGCCGTGAGCCGTACTGAGTCGCTGCTCAGTTCGGCATTGATGCGGAGGCTGGAAGCACTTGCGTTGTCACCGTCATCCGCAACCGTCAGCCCCATCAAAGGGGAACGGCAGTCTGCCAAACGTGGTTATGGGCAAGATTTCCTGGATTACCGAGATTACGGGCCGGGCGACGACCCAAGATATGTAGACTGGAATGCCGCGGCGCGCACAAACAAACTGTTCGTGCGCGTCTATCACGAAGAACGTGATATCAAACTCGTATTGGTGATTGATACCAGCGAATCCATGAATTTTGGCCTGCCAAGCCGCCTCCATTTTGCCGCCCAACTGGCCGCCGCGCTTGGCTTTGTAGCCCTGTGCGGAAACGACCGGGTGACAGTACAACCGTTCTCTGTAGCCCTGGGCCCCACGCTTCCACCGTTGCGCGGTAAATCCGCGGCTCCCCGTCTGTTCGCCTACCTTCAGGCTTTGACAGCTGGAGGCGGAACGTCCATCGAAGCTTCGCTGCATCGATTGGCAGTTCAGTTATCTGCTCATTCAACGGTAATTATCATCTCAGACTTTTTCGACGGCTCGTGGCGCAAGGGAGCGGCAGCGCTGCGTTCTCGCGGCCACAATGTGACCGCACTTCATATTCTGCTGGACGAGGAACTGCAGCCAGAATTGACTGGTGACCTAACGCTCATAGATAGCGAAACAGCCGCCTTTGTAAACGTTACTGTCTCTCCAGGTCTTCTTAGCAGGTATACAAATGCGCTGCAATCGTACCGCAATGATTGCGCCCGGTGGTGCAGCGACCACGGCGTACAGTACTTACTTTTGCGCAACACTGACGACCTGGAAAGGCTTGTAATGACGACCCTTCGAAAGGTCAAAGTTCTTCGTTAGTGGTTTGATAGGTGCGATGTATACCCAAAATTTCGTAGGAGTGCAGGAAGCTTAAAGCATCACCTCGAATTAATTTGAGTTATCCCCTCTCAATCGGGTGAAACCAACACTAGGGAGCCAATCTATGACAGATCTATGCCGACCTTCGACTCCAACTGGCATTGGCATTATTGGGTGCGGAAATATCAGCGGTATCTATTTCAAGAATCTACATCAGCGATTTGTCAATACCAAAGTCGTAGCATGTGCCGACCTCGACATTGACCGCGCAAAATCACGTGCAGAAGAATTTGGAATCGCGGTTGCTTGCTCACCAGATGAACTCCTGAAGCGCGAGGACGTGCAAATTGTCGTGAATCTCACCATTCCGCGTGCTCACCATTCTGTCTGCCTAGCCGCACTGCAAGCCGGTAAACATACACTGGTTGAAAAGCCACTCAGCGTCACCAAGGCGCAGGGACAAGAACTGGTAGATACTGCGTCGGCGAGGGGGCTTCGAGTTGGATCTGCGCCAGATACATTTCTAGGTGGCGGCATACAGACGTGCAGGAAGCTTATAGATGACGGCTGGATTGGCACGCCTGTAGCGGCTAGCGCTTTTATGCTTGGTCATGGGCACGAAACGTGGCATCCCGACCCAGAGTTTTACTACAAAGCGGGGGGCGGCCCGATGTTCGACATGGGTCCATACTATCTCACAGCCCTTGTCAACCTGATGGGCCCTATTAGGCGAGTCACCGGTTCTACACGCATCACGTTTCCAGAACGCACAGTAACCAGCAAACCAAAATTTGGCACAAAAATCACCGTAGATGTACCCACCCACATTGCTGGCGTGCTAGATTTTCAGAATGGCGCGATTGCCACCCTGGTGACTAGTTTTGATGTGTGGTCGCACCGCATGCCTTGCATAGAGATCTACGGGACTGAAGGTTCGTTGAGTGTGCCTGACCCGAACGGCTTTGGCGGCGAGATACTATTGCGGCGCGCAGGCCAGTCTGAGTGGAGACAGATTCCTCTCACCCACGGCTTCGCAGAAAACGCCCGTGGTGTGGGCACCGCAGATATGGCGGCAGCGATCCTCTCCGGCAGACCGCACAGGGCCTCCGGCGAACTGGCTAATCACGTTCTCGAGGCAATGCACGGCATCCACGAAGCAGCTGCCTCGGACACGCACTACGCCATGAAAACAGCTGGTGTTCAACCTGCAGCGCTCCCAATGAACCTGCCCGAGGATACACTCGACGCATAGGTGCATATAGGGTTGCAAGTCAATGGGCCGGCCCCACTCATGTGGATCGTGAGGCGGCCCACCGTTTACCGAATGATTAGTACAGGGCAATGGGCATGGTGAACCACATTGTCGGAAACGCTGCCGAGAACCAGGCTGCGCCACGCGCTCAAGCCCCTGCTGCCCATGACAATTAAGTCGGCATCAATGTCGTGAGCCACGCCCGCAATTCGATCACCGGGATGTCCGATTTCGCGGCGAGTTGTGTAAGGTACGCCGGCCTCGTCAAGAACGTTGGAAGCTTGCTTCTCCAGGCTGGTGTACACGGCATCACTGTATGGACCAACGTCATCTGCGGCAAGCAGCTCCGTTCCTTGAACACCCACAAATGGAATTGGAGATACGGACGGGTCAAACACATGAACAAGGGTTATGGAACCAGAGAATTTACAAGCGATTTCAGCCGCGGCTTTAATCGCTTTAAGCGCTGAGTCGGATCCATCAGAACAAACCAGTATACGTTTAAACATTGGTTGTGCCTCCATTACCGCAGGCATCTTATCTATTTACTTCAATGGGCATTATATCGTTATTTGAATAGCCCTTAATCCGCTTAACGGTTGATTGTATAAAATCGTTTGCCGTAGAAATGGCAGTTCTACCTGAGCATAAAATAGCTGCAAATAAATTTGCGCCTGCATTCGGTAATCTTTGCAGGCGCAGTGATTAAGGAGACCTAACGAAATTACGGTGCGGGTCTAACGGCCGTCGTCAATATAGGCACAGTGGTGCTTTGTAAAGATTTGCCTGCCCTGTTTATCGTGGAAACCATGATCGCATAGTGAAGCAGGTCGTCCGTGTTGGCACCGGTGAGCCGCACTACCCGCAATTGACCTGGTATTACATTCGTTACGACACTGTTAACACTGGTATAGACGGAATCTGGCAGGTTCTGTATAAGATCCACTTTAACATTTGCCACCCCGGTTTGACCCGCTGGGGCTAAGATGGTAACCTGCACCTGGCCGGTTTGGCGCTGCAACCATATGGCGGAGGCAGAATAGTGAACGTCGGAAGTCGTTGGAGCGGATGGGAGTATGCTAAGCGACGCCTCGGTAGAATTGCGCGCAAACATTGGCGCAATGGCAAGAAGGACAATTGCTGCTGCACCTGCAAGGACGGCACGAGGATTCGAAGCAAAAACTGCCTTCAAACGCTCAATTAATCCGCCTTGCGGGCGCGCATCATTCATGGCAGCATCGAGGCTTCGCATGATATCGCCATGCAGCCCTGCTGGGGCAGAAAGCTCAGGTAATTCGTCTAGCATAGACCATAACTTCCGCAACTCAGCTAACTGAGAGGTACATGACGTACAGCTCTGCAGATGCTCTTCAACCTTCAGCTTCATGGCGGCGTCCAGTGAACCCTCCACTATGGCTGAAAACTGTTCCCCAATTTTTTCACACTGCATGGTCACCACGCGTACACCCTCCAACCTTTAGCAAAGCTAATCGTGCCACCGTAATTCATCACAAATTAAACAATCAAATGTTGGACGACTGTTTCACTAGAAGAGTTCCCGGCGTGCCTGAAGTCTTTCTCGCAACAATAATCGTGCTCGGTTCAAACGCGATTTAACTGTACCAATCGGCAGTGAAAGCGCTTCGGCGATCTCCTCGTACGATAGTCCTTCGGTATGGTAGAGTAAAACCATTAGCCTCTGGTAGTCGGGAAGGGTCATAATCGCTGAATCCAATGCACTGTTTCGCTCGTTAGTCTCAGCTTCTTCTTCCGGCCCCGGCGTATCACTCTCTACCTGGCGGGATACTGTACTCTCTTCAAGCTCAATTACCTCTTCCAGTGAAACGGTTACTTTGTTACGCGTCTTTTTACGCCGGTCGAGGTAAACGTTAGTCACGATACGAAAAAGCCATGTGGAGAAATTGGCATCACCGCGAAATAGACCGATGGCCTGGTAGACCCGCATGAAGGTATCCACAGTGATATCCCCAGCATCGTCATAGCTGGCGCTAAGGCGGTAGGCAAGATTATAAACGCGCTTTTCGTATTGACGAATAAGCTCGTCAAACGCACTGCGCTCTCCTGCTTTGCATCGCGCGATTAATTTCTGTTCAGCCGGGTCGGGCAATCGCATGCTATTTATCGTGCCCGGGCAGCGGCAAGGGCCTTCTGCTCCTCACCGGACAGCTTGTGGCTGGGCTGCCCGTTCTGTATGGATTTTGCGTAAACCCGCACATCGCTCCGACTGTGGACACTGGACATAACCAATCCGTCTCCGCGTTCGTCCAGCAAAACCAGCGAGAAACTTTGCTGCCCTCCAACGTCCTGAAAGGCATCATATCGCTCCAGTCCTCCGTATCTTAAACAGAGCGGCTGCTTGGCCTGCAAGATGGCTACTGCCTGCTCCAGTAACTCCATTCGATGGACAGTAGCATCCACAGTATTCATGTGGTCGTTTAACACGGCTTCGAGGTCTGTGGAACTTCCTCGTAACAGAGTTTTTAGCCGGGAGCTAAGTCGGTTAATTCGAACCAAGCTAATAATCATGCCAAGAAGCAGGATAACAATCGCGCCTGCCATAATGGCCAAAATGGAACTTAGCTGCTGCGTCGTTAGATGCATGAGTGCATTCTGGGTCAAAGTCGGGTTTCCTATTGCCTGCGGGTATACTAACCTACACTGCATTATGCACCACGTGGGCGGAAAAAGCGGAGGTCAATTTGTCGCGCGAGGCGCGCCGTCAGGCTGCATTTATTCTAGTCTTTCTCGCAGTTGTTGTGCTGTTCGTTAATACCTTTCGGCTAGGCATAGTGCACGGAGAATCGATGTATCCCACATACCACAATGGTCAAGTGGTGCTCGTTCGAAGGTACAACATGTTCTGCCCACGCCTCAAGCGCTATGACGTCATCCTCCTGCGCCAAGGCAACGACGTCATCATTAAGCGAATTTACCGCCTGTCTGGTGAGGTAGTTGACACAACTTTCCCAGATGTTAAGGATCAGGCTATTCGCACCGGCTTGGCCGACTATTATGAACAGCAAACCACCAAAGTGAACGGCGTTAAACACGTTCGTTTCACTGTACCGAAAGGTTACATCGTGGTGATGGGCGATAATCTGCCCGTCTCGGATGACAGCCGGGTGTTCGGCCCGGTGCCGGTAAAAAACGTTCTGGGTATCGTGGTAAACAGCCCACCGCCGCCATACTTGCCACGCCTTGGGGGACCTGGCATGGTGGCTCCACATTAACACCCTCATGGCAGCGGAGTTCGCTGCACATTTAATGTATTGTAGCACGGCAGCCATAGGGTAAACAAACCGTTTACCAGCCGGGCAAACACCTTCGTTTCCTCCTGCCCACGCGCCGTTCGCCACACAAGGCTAACCTATGTATCAAATTCCTCACACCAAACCAGTCAGCGGCATGGTGATTTCCCATTCAATTCGGCTCTCACCGGGAAGATACGAATTTACAGGCACAAGTCCTGGCATTACCATAGTGGGACATCACCTCAGGCTTAATCTGCAGGGTGTAAAGCTGATTGGCGCCAAAGGCTCGCCAGGTATCACCTTACGAGACTGCAACGATGTCGTTTTAGCGAACGCAACGGTTCAAGGATTCAAGACCGGTATTGAGCTTGATGGCTGCAAAAATGTGGTGCTTCGCAACTGCCGCGCCTTACGAACCGGTGATCCAGGACCCGGAACGATTATTGATGAGAGTGGCGCACAGCCTCAGGATACCAGCGGCGCTGGATTCCTGGTACGCAACTCGAGCGAGGTTTCCCTACAGCATTGCACCGCGATGTATGCCTGGGACGGGCTTGACCTGGTAAACAGCAATCACTGCTCTGCTCAAAAGTCCAACTTTTCCTATAACGAAAACTGGGGAGTGCATATTTGGCACAGCAGTTTCAACACCGTCAGTGACTGTACCGCGATATGGTGCACTACCGGTAGGGGAAAACTTTACCAGGCACTCACCGGTTGGCAAACTTACGATGCCGACGCAGTCCTGATAGAGCACGGTAGCGACAACAACTCGATTGTAAATAACGATCTCCGGTACGGAGGCGACGGAATCTTCATTCGGTCGAATGAACCGCCAGTAACACCTGGAACAGCAGTGCCGCACGTCTTCAGCAGCGATTTCAACCGTCTCGTTGGCAATGACTGTTCTTATAGCCCCAACAACGCCATAGAGGTGGATTTTGTGAAGGGCACGCTTATAGAGCGTAATAACTGCTCCCTGTCTAATTACGGCATGTGGTTGGGCTATTCACGGTACAGCAAGGTAGTGGGAAATCTTTGTGCCTGGGATTCGGTTCGCGCCATAGAGATCGAGAACGGCCAACATGGCACCATCTCTGGGAACATCCTTGCCGACAACGGCGCTAAAAAAGGCAGCGTACTTGTTTTTTTGCGACAGAATGGTCGTGATGCGACGCCCAGTGGTCCATACGTCCTGAGCGGTAATCTATTCCTTGGTGGCAGCACTGCCCTCGCCTTGCTGAAAACACCCGTTGCACTCGTAAATAATGTGCGCTCGGCCAACGCACCGCAAGATGAGCCGCCTGCGCTACTGAGAAGCGATGGCCTGTCGCAGGTAGATGTGAAGGGTGACACGGCTCTAGCGAATCCCAAAAATCCCTCGGCCTTTACTGCCCGTGTGGACCATAATGGATTGGTTACGGTTGGAAATGTGCCAAATCTCCCGAAGCTTCCAATTGCCATGGTCGTTTGGCAAGGCCGCCCGTTCCTGGCAGTAAAGACGACGGAAGGTCGCCTGCTATTCACCGCTCAGCCGCAGCCCACGCTCGCCCCGTGGGAATCGTCCTCTCCGCTATCGGTCTACACTGCAGCAGGTTGGAGTACCCCTAGCAAATTAAGCTGGCATCTGGAGGTCGGCAGCAATGTTATAGAGTCCGTAGCCCCGGCCGAACCAACTGCAGGATCCACGTTTGAGGTGAGGGGTCGGTTTGTAGAACCCGGCCGTATGATGTTAAACGGTGTGGTGGTGGGAACAGCCCACGCACCTTGCACACTCATAACATGCAGGGTACCTGAATCCGTAGCCAAGGGCTTGGCCAATCTTATGTTCGAACCAGACAACGGCCTTCCCGCTGGACCAATTGTGATCTCGGTGGCCAAACCATGAGTTACTCGGATGCCTCCGTTACTTTTCTTCCATCCCATACGGTTGCATCCGCAGTGAAGGGCGAGTCGCTACTAGATTGTGCGCTCGCCCATGGCATTGACTTGGAGTGCGAATGCGGAGGCAGCTGCGCGTGTACCACCTGCCGAGTGCGCGTTGTTTCTGGCCAGGACTACCTCAGCGTTGCAGAGGCGCCCGAACGGGAACGGTTGGCGATAGAAGGTAGAACCGGCAACAATATCCGTCTTGCATGTCAGGCACTGGTGGGGTGTGGAAACATTGTAATCGACACCCAGCCAGATCACTGCACCTAAACAACCTGCAGCAACCGCCAAATGCGCTAGACCCCAATTGCATGGTACTATAATCACGCATAAATCATAAAAACTGCCGGGGTCTTCCTCGGGAGTACGTAATGGTTGGAGGTACCCCTGGCGTTGCCGTTACCCGTTGAACAACTGCGAGAACTGATCACGACCGATTCCTCTGGATGGCGCAAAAAGAACTGCGTTAGCCTGATGGATCACAGCGCACAACAGATTAGAGCAGTTCTTGAGCTTGCTTCCGAATTAAAGGCCCATGACCTGCAGCGCAAATCCTCTGTGTTCTGGGATTATCCACGCACACTTGCCATGTTATTTCAGAAGTCCTCATTGCGTACCAGGGTAAGCTTTGAAGTGTCTATGGCACACCTTAGGGGTCATGCAATCTACCTATCACCCGACGACGTTGGCCTCGGAATTCGCGAATCAGTTGAAGACGTTGCACATGGACTGTCTCGATGGGTAGATGCAATTACCGCAAGAGTCTATCACCATAGTATGGTGACTGGTCTCGCAACACATGCCTCTGTGCCCGTAATTAATGCGCTCAGCGATCAGGAACACCCTATCCAGGCATTTGCTGACCTTCTCACTCTTCAGGAGCATTGCGGCCCTCTAGGTAACTCTCGCAGCATTGCTTATGTCGGCGACGGGAACAACGTGCTGCACGCGCTTCTTATAGGTTGTACAAAACTTGGCGTGAACATCAGTGCAGCGTATCCCACGGGGTACGAACCTGCGGCTGAGTACGTACAGGCAGCACTGAGCGAAGCCGAAAGGACCGGCGCAACCGTTAGACTTACGAATGACCCCGTAGAGGCGGTGAGAGGCGCAGAAGCGGTATATACGGACGTTTGGGCAAGTATGGGACAGGAGCACGAGAAGGAAGAGCGGGCCGCCATTTTTGCACCCTACCAGCTCAATGCTAACCTACTCTCACACGCCGCCCCTTCTGCAATTGCAATGCACTGCCTGCCTGCCCACCGTGAAGAAGAGATCTCAAGCGAAGTGATGGCGGGCCACAACAACACCATTTTCGATCAAGCAGAAAATCGACTGCACACGCAAAAGGCACTTTTGCTTCTCATTCTCGGTCTATAAATATCTTCAATCTTCAGGAATTAACACATGCGAAAAATTGTTCTGGTCTACTCGGGCGGCCTAGACACCTCCGTCTGTATCCCGCTAATGCGTGAAGAGTATGGCTACGACCATGTAATCACCGTCACGGTTAATGTTGGCCAGCCAGAGGCGGACATTGAACAGGCAGCAGAACGAGCTCGCCTTCTTGGGGCCGAGCACTACACTGTAGATGCTCGGGAGTTATTTGTGCGCTACTTTTGCTGGCCTGCGGTAAGGGCCAATGGCGACTACCAGGGCTATCCTATTTCCACAAGCATTGCTCGGCCGCTCATTGCTCTTAAGGCTGTAGAGAAGGCTAGAGAACTGGGTGCCAATGCTTTTGGGCACGGCTGCACGGGAAAAGGCAACGACCAGTTTAGAATAGAGTACATTTTGCGTACCCTTATGCCCGAGGCAGAGATAGTCGCCCCGATGCGCGAGGGACGAAGACTTCCGGACGGGCGGCGAGAGCCCTGGACCAGAAGCGAAGAGATTGACTACGCGAATTCACATGGACTCTCCATTCCACAATCGCACTCACGAATTTGGTCCATTGATGAAAACCTGTGGGGTCGCAGCATTGAGGGTGGCCGACTTGAGGAACCTGATTATGCTCCACCGGAGGAGATATTCCAGTGGACGAAGGGCTTCGACACCTGTCCAGATTCTCCCACTACCATCACGGTGTCTTTTGAGGCGGGTGTACCAGTAGCCATAAATGGCAATGCTATGGAGCCCCTCGATTTAGTAGTCGAGTTGAACAAGATAGCAGGCGAGAATGGTGTGGGCAGAATTGACATAATGGAAGATCGTATGCTCGGATTAAAGGTTCGCGAAAACTACGAGTGTCCAGCCGCCGTTACTCTTGTTACGGCACACCGCGCGCTTGAGGCTCTTATCGGCACACAGGCCGAATTAAAGTTCAAGTCTGCTGTCGATCGCGAATGGGGTGAACTAGCATATCGCGGTCTCTGGTTCGACCCGTTGAAAGAGGATCTTGAGGCGTTCATAGGGAAGATGCAGGAACGCTGCACCGGTGAAGTTCACCTCCGCCTTTATCGTGGCAGTGTTGCAGTGGTAGGCCGTACGAGTCCGTTCTCACTTTACAACGAAGATCTCGCCTCGTTCGATAGTAAGACGTTTAACCAGAGCGAATCGCTAGGCAACGTGAAAACACACGGCATGCAGTCGCGTATGTACTTTGAGATACGACGTGAGGAACTGCGACGTCTTGGTCGGTCCGAAGGCGAGCTTCTTCAGCTGCCATCAACCGGAGAAGCACCCCATGCGTAAGCTATGGGGTGGGCGCTTCGCAGAGGGTCCAGATGCGCTCACCGAGCAGCTAAACAATTCGCTTGTCTTTGATGCCCGCCTGTGGAGACACGATATTCTGGGTTCAATAGCTCACGCGGAGATGCTTGCAGAATGCCGCATTTTGACAAAGCAGGAATCGGAGAAGATTGTAGCGGGCTTGCAAGCGATTCTGGCAGAGATAGACGCTGGCAAGCTTGAAATACCTGAGGACGCCGAAGACATTCACACTGCGATTGAAGGATTACTATTCGATCGCATCGGTGGAGTGGCAGGAAAGCTTCATACGGCGCGAAGCCGCAACGATCAGGTCGCGACCGATATCCGCTTGTATCTTCGTGACTGCTGCGATACGCTGGTAGAACACCTGATCGTTCTTCAGGGCACGCTGGTTAGTGTTGCAGATCGGGAAATGGGCGTCACATTGCCGGGTTGCACGCACCTGCAGCATGCGCAGCCAGTGCTGTTAGCGCACCATATGCTCGCTTATTTTTGGATGCTGGACCGCGATCGTGAACGACTGCAGGATTGCAGGGGAAGATTGAACCGCTCCCCCCTTGGTTCAGGGGCGCTGGCAGGTACCGGCTTCCCGATTAATCGTGAACTTACCGCAAATAAACTTGGCTTTTCAGGCGTGTTACCCAACAGCATGGACGGAGTGGCCGATCGGGATTTCGCAGTCGAGTTTCTTGCCGATGCTGCAATTATCGCAATGCACCTCTCCCGTTTCGCCGAGGAGATCATACTATGGAACACACCAGAATTTAGGTTTGTTGAACTTCACGACAGTGTAACAACCGGTAGCAGCATTATGCCGCAAAAGAAGAACCCTGACGTAGCCGAACTTATACGAGGTAAATCGGGCCGAGTGTTAGGGAACCTGGTGACGATGTTGACTGTCCTCAAGGGATTGCCACTTGCCTATAACAAAGACCTGCAGGAAGACAAAGAGCCCCTGTTCGATACCTTTGATACGCTTAACCTGGTCATCCCCGCTATGAACAAGATGCTAAGCACCGCCCTGTTTAATAGAGACCGGATGGCGGAGGCTACTAGAGGTGACTTTTCGACCGCGACTGACTTAGCGGACTTGCTCGTGCGACATGGCTTCACCTTCCGCGACGCCCATGATGCTGTGGGTGCGATCGTTCAGCACTGCATAGCAACGGGTACTGTGCTAGAGTCCCTGGATGAGGATGCCTTAATTAGTGCGGTTCCCCAACTAGGTTCTGGCGCGGTGGCCGCAATAGAGGTGTTGAAGGTCACTAACAGTGTTGCCTCGCGGACCTCACAGGGAGGAACCGCGCCGACAGCCGTAACACAACAGCTCGCGCTAGCTCGTCAACGTTTAGAGGCTCAAAATAGGTCATAGAACCGACGGGAGGTGATTCCTGGTGATCCGATCCTTAGGCACCGTGGTGATCACAGCCACGCTGGTACTATCGCTGATGGCCCGTTCATTGGCAAGTACTACTTCACCATCTACGATTTGGACAGGTCCCTTCCGAAGTTCCATCGCTCCGTGGGTAACATACGGCAACGCTCAATTTGCCTTTCAGCAGTACGATGGGTCCCCGTGCCTTAAGGTGGTGGTGGGTCAAACTCAAGACCTATCGTTCGCACACTTCTCCCTGAAGAATACTCAGGTTTTGCCGGCGGACATATTGCAGGGTGAAGTTTGGGTTCGCACTACTGGTGTAAGCACAGGCATTGGTCCCTACATTGCGTTGGTTCTGCACAATTCCTATGGCAAACGCACTGCCGTTACTAGCAGTGTAGTCTCATTGGCATCCGGGGCGAACGGGTGGCAAAAGCTGGAAGTGACGGCACGCGCACCCAAAGGTACCACTAGCGCGGATTTCAACCTACTGATGCAGGCTCATGGAACAGTATGGTTTCGTGACGCTGTCCTTAAGCGGCTATTTCGAGCTGTGCCGTGGCCTTCATTGGGTAATCGAATTCGAACAGTCAGCGTCTATCCCCAAAAAATCATTGCTCGCCATATACTAGGTCCAGGTTTTGTTGTATATCATCAAAACTTTCACGAGCCTAACCGCGTTTTAAACCGCGTGATCTTTCGAAGATGGATGGAATTGCGGCCCTCCTTTGCCCGGATGGCAATGGCCTATTCCTGGAAACCCGGTGGCAGGGAATTGCGCCGCATGGCCCGCTACCTCCATGTTATGCGAGTCACCCACACCACGGTATACATAACAACCTGGAACCCACCGGTAGTGAAAACCCCCAATGAAATAGACGCTCTGGCTGAGCATGTGGTTAAGCAACTGAGCTACCTTAGGAAGGATGAGCAGTGTACCAACATAAAGTACTACTGCTTCACAAATGAGCTCACTATGGGTGCGTGGGGCTCGCTGATGGATAACCTGCCGCTGTTTGGCGACATTCAGCAGGAAATATACACCAAGCTTCGCCGTGCAAACCTTCAGATCGGTCTATTGTCCACGGATGCCTCCCCCATTAGTTACTGGCCCAGTATTGCTTGGGCGGCAAAGCACATCGACAACGTAACCGCAGTGTACGGCGGCCACAACTATCCCTCCGGCGATTACCTTACGGACGACTACTATTACCCCTGGCTGCTTCAAAGGTTCCGTCAATATACAGCCATTGCACAAGCGAAGCATAAGCAATTCATATTGGGTGAATTTGGCAGCAGAGGCAACGGCGCCACAGTGAATGGGATTCACCTGGATAGCTGCATTTACTTCGGTACCCCGTTAGAGCCGTTAGTAGGAACTCAGCTTGCCGAAATCACTATTGCCGCGCTCAATGCCGGTATTTCCGGAATGGGCTACTGGACATTCATGGATCTTCCCCAGGAGCCTCAGGATACGTACCAGAATCATTGGGGCCTTACAAAGGACGCGTACCCGTATGCTACACGTACGCCCTACTATGCCTATGGGCTCATGTCTCGGTACCTGCACGGGCCAGCCAATGTGGTCCGTAGTAGCTGTAACGATCCTAGATTACGAGTCGCCGCACTGTTCCGGCCCGACCACCATTCGTTCAGTATCGTGTTACTCAATAGGAACTCCTCGTCGGTTCGCATAAACCTACAGGCGACAGGAATGCGTGGCGCCTATGATTTATACCTGTATAACCCGGCGTCCGTACACCAGAACAGATTCGGCTCACTGCCAGCTCCCGTCAAAACCCTTACAACCCATGAAGGCCGATTATCCTTTGAGATACCTAAGGAAAGCTTAATCGTTTGTAGTAAACGCAGTTCGGTTTCCGCGCCCAACCCACCAGATCATATCACTGCATCCTCGTTACCCGCCGGTGGTTGGCTTATTGCCTGGCACGGAACCTGCATCGGACCGCATTTCGCACGCATTTACCGTAGCGCAGGAAATGGACCGCGCAAAGAGATTGCTGAGACGGCAGCTAGCTCGATCCATCTTCTCAATGCTGTTCGCGGTGAGCGCATATGGGTGGCGCTGGTGGGACAAAACGACAAAATATCGCCAGCAAAATCCGTTGTTTGCAAATAAACTTGCTTTGTTAATGTTTTATTGAAGTTAAGAGATAACAAGTGGTAAACTATTACGTCATATTAAATATCGTCGTGCATCCAGAAGGTTCATAAACCAAGACCTATGAAGCGTTATATCACTGCATTTGTCGTCATCGCGATCCTGGGCGGCTTAACAGGCTGGCGATTAATGAACTATTACGGCAAGGCGGCTGCGTTGCAAAAAATGGCAGCAGCCCGTAAGAATGCGCCACTGTTGGTTACTACTGCCCCAGTGGTTGCTCGCAATGTCTACGACACCTATACTGGTGTGGCAAGCGTTGAGTCGCCGTTCAATGTCAACATCGCTTCCCAGGTCGTCGGGCAGATTCAGTATCTGCAGGTTCGTCAAGGCAGCTATGTAACAAAAGGTCAGGTTTTGGTTCGCATCGACCCAACGCAGATGCAGGCACAGCTTAATCAGGCGCAGGCCAATCTTGCGCAGGCCCAATACCGGCTATCGCAAGCCGAAATAACTACTAACCCTACCACTGTATCGGTAGCGTCGCAAATCGCTGCTCAGCAGGCTGCATTGAACTCTGCGCAGGCGTTAAACAAACAGACCATTGCGAATTATCAACAACAGGTGCAGGCTGCAAGGGCCGCATTAGCCGACGCAAAAACGAAAGTTACCACTGCTGCTGCGGCAATTGGCGCAGCGAATGCGGCAATTAATGCTGCGCACGCAAATCTGGCTAATAGTACCCTCACGCTCAACCGAACCATCGCACTTTTTAAACAAGGCTTCGTCGCAGCACAGGATGTGGACAATGCAAAGGCACAGCAACAGGTCTATGCGGCGAGTGTTACGACCGCGCGCAGTCAACTTGCATCCGCAAACGCTCAAATGGTCTCCGCCCGATCTCAGGTCGACTCAGCTAATAATGCTCTTACGATTGCCATAAATAAAGGCCGATCAGACAT